>NZ_CP183331.1:310192-620384 GCF_048541895.1 Caulobacter sp. ErkDOM-E
GTCGGGTCATAGGCGTGACCGTCGATCAGGCGCTGGCGGTTGGCCAGATAGTGCTGGATGTCTTGGCTCATGATCTTCACTCCGCCGCGATCAGCGCCGGGGCGCCGACCTTGGACTTCAGATAGCGGTGCATGGCGTCGGCGGCGTCGCGGCCGTCCTTGATCGCCCAGACCACGAGGGAGGCGCCGCGCACGATGTCGCCGGCGGCGAACACGCCGTCCAGATTGGTCATCTGGTTGCGGACATCGGCCTTCACCGTGCCCCAGCGCGTGGTCTTCAGGTCGGGAGCCGCGAACAGCTCGGGCAGGTTCTCAGGCTCGAAGCCCAGGGCCTTGACCACCAGCTGGGCCGGACGATCGAAATCGCCGCCCTCGATCTCTTCCGGCGACTGGCGGCCGGACGCGTCCGGGGCGCCCAGGCGCATGCGGATGGCGCGCACGCCGGTCACCGCTTCGGCGTCGCCCGACAGGGCCCGGGGGGCGGCCAGCCATTCGAAGGTCACGCCTTCTTCCTCGGCATTGGCCACTTCGCGCAGGGAGCCGGGCATGTTGGCCTTGTCGCGGCGATAGAGGCAGGTGACCGAGGTGGCGCCCTGGCGGATGGCGGTGCGCACGCAGTCCATGGCGGTGTCGCCGCCGCCGACCACGACCACGTCCTTGCCCTCGGCGTTCAGCGCCCCGCTCTCGTACTCGGGAACGCTGTCGCCCAGGTCTGTGCGGTTGGAGGCGATCAGATAATCGAGCGCAGGAACCACGCCCTGGCTGCCGGAGCCCGGGACCACCAGGTCGCGGGCGGCGTAGACGCCGGTGGCGATCAGCACGGCGTCGTGCTTTTCGCGCAGGTCTTCCAGCGACGCGTCGCGGCCGACCTCGAAGTTCATCCGAAACTCCACGCCGCCGTCGGCGAGGCGCGAGGTGCGGCGCTGGACGACGTCCTTTTCCAGCTTGAAGCCGGGAATGCCATAGATCAGCAGACCGCCGGCGCGGTCGTGACGGTCATAGACCACGACCTGATGGCCCTGCTCGCGCAGCATCTCGGCGGCGGCCAGGCCCGCGGGCCCCGCGCCGATGATTCCGACCGACTGGCCGGTGGCCGGGCCGGCGACCAGGGGCTTCACCCAGCCCATCTCCCAGGCCTTGTCGGTGAGATAGCGCTCGACCGAGCCGATCGTCACGGTGCCGTGGCCCGATTGCTCTATGACGCAATTGCCTTCGCAGAGACGATCCTGCGGGCAGATTCTACCGCAGACCTCCGGCATCGAGTTTGTGGCCTGCGACAGTTGATAGGCTTCTTCCAGACGACCTTCGGCGGTCATCCGCAGCCAGTCGGGAATGTTGTTTTGCAGGGGGCAATGGGTCTGGCAGAACGGCACGCCACATTGCGAGCAACGCGAGGCCTGCTCGGTGGCTTTCGCATCGATGAAGTCGGCGTAGATCTCGTGGAAGTCGCCAGAACGGTCGTCCGCCGCACGCTTTTCAGGCGTCTTGCGGGCCACCGTGGTGAATTTCAGCATGCGCTCGGCCATGCGACTTCCCTCATCCCGTCTTCGGGAGAAAAATTGCGTATGGCGGCCTCATACGGACTCTTTGGCGCAAGAAGAATGTGGTGGTAAAAATAGTTGACTGTTATATCCGCAGATCGCCGGGGGTCATTGCGATCGTCTCGCAGCGCGCCCCCTTATTAGTCCACTTTGTGGATTAACGCCATGTTTACCCTGTCAGGCGCACGCCGGGGGCCTGCGTTTTTGAGGGACTGCCGATGCCGGATTGGCTGATCGCGATCGTGCTGGGCCTGATCGAAGGGCTTACTGAATTCATTCCTGTGTCTTCCACCGGCCATCTGCTGCTGGTGGGACACTTCCTGGGCTTCCACAGTCCGGGCAACACCTTCCAGGTGCTGATCCAGCTGGGCGCGATCCTGGCCATTACCGGGGTCTATTTCGGGCGACTGTGGGGGCTGCTGACCTCGGCGCCGACCAATCCCGGCTCGCGCCGCTTCATCCTGGGCGTGTTTCTGGCCTTCCTGCCGGCGGTCTTTGTCGGCGTACTGGCCCACGACTTCATCAAGACGGTCCTCTACGAGTCGCCGCTGCTGGTCTGCATCACCCTCATCACCGGCGGCTTCGCCCTGCTGGCGCTGGACCGCATGAAGTTCGAGCCTCAACACACCGACGTGGTCGACTATCCGCTGAAGACGGCCTTTATCATCGGCCTGTTCCAGTGCCTGGCCCTGGTGCCGGGCGTCTCGCGCTCGGGCGCCACCATCGCCGGCGCCCTGCTGCTGAAGTGCGACAAGCGCTCGGCCGCCGAGTTCAGCTTCTTCCTGGCCATGCCGACCATGGCCGGGGCCTTCGCCTATGATCTCTACAAGAACATCGACAAGCTCAGCACCAACGACCTGGGCCTGATCGGCCTTGGCTTCCTGGCGGCCCTGATCTCCGGCGTCTTTGTGGTCAAGACCGTGCTGGACTTCATCACCCGCCACGGCTTTGCGCCGTTCGCCTGGTGGCGGATCGCCGTCGGCGTTGTGGGGCTGGGATTGCTGTACATTCCGCGCTGATCTCGCGGCGGCGTAGGGTCAAAAGAAAAGGGCGGACACTGCGGTGTCCGCCCTCATTCGTTCCGGCCTGGCCAGCGTCTAGAACGCCCCGGCCGGAGTCGGCGCGTACTGTCCGCCCTTGCGATAGCGGTAGAGGTAGGACGGCACGATCGCCTCGATGCTGGTCGGAACGACGCCGGCTTCAGCCAGGCCCGGCAGGCCGCGATCGGCGACATTGTCGCTCTTCAGCATCTCGACCTGGTCGCTGGTGATCGGCGGCGCGATCGGCAGGATGCCGGCCATCACGTCGCCGACCTTGCCCAGCAAGGACGCGGCGAACCACGGAATGGGCAGCAGCAGACGGTCGCGGCCGGTCTCGGTCAGGATCAGCTGCAGGATCTCGCGCATCGTATAGACGCCGGGACCGCCCAGCTCATAGGTCACGCCCTCGGCGGCCGGGCTGCTGGCCGCCTGGGCGATCACGGCGGCCACGTCGCCGACGAACACCGGCTGGAAGCGGGTCTCGCCGCCGACCAGCGGCAGGGCCGGGCTCATGGCGGCCATCTGGCCAAACTTGTTGAAGAAGTTGTCCTCGGGACCAAACACCACCGAGGGACGGACGATCACCGCGCCGGGGTAAACGGCGCGAACGGCCTCTTCGCCCTCGGCCTTGGTCCGAGCGTACTTGGCCTCGGAGTTGGCGTCGGCGCCGATGGCGCTGATCTGCACGAAGCGGCTGACACCGGCCGTCTTGGCGCACTCGGCGATGGTTTTAGCGCCCATCACGTGGACGGCCTGAAATTTCTGACGGCCGGATTCGTAGAGCAGGCCGACCAGATTGACGCAGGCTTCAGCGCCCTCCAGCGCCCGCGTCACCGAGGCGACGTTGCGGACATTGGCCTGGACGACCTCGATCTGGCCGACATCGCCCAGCATGCGCATCTTGTAGGCGAGGTTGGGCTGGCGCACCGCCACACGAACGCGGTGGCCCGCCTTGGCGAGCTGCCGCACGACCTGGCTGCCGACGAAGCCGGAGCCGCCGAACACTGTGACCAGACCTTGCATTTTCAATCCCCGTCGCTTGCGATGACGCGGGGGATAGACGACCGCGAGGGGCTTCGCAACGAAATGCGCGATTTGGCGATTGACGGGGCCAAAAGCTTTCCCTAAACGTCCCGGCCTCGCGGCGATCCACGGATTGCTCTGCGGGCCCAGGTGGCGGAATTGGTAGACGCGCTGGCTTCAGGTGCCAGTGACTGAAAGGTCGTGGAGGTTCGAGTCCTCTCCTGGGCACCACCCCCTACCAACCTTCGAAAGAAGGTCGGGGTGGCGCCGATAGTTCCTAGCGAATAGATATCTCTTTCATCGTGATTATAATGTCGCGCGTACCCCGTTCGGGCGCGCGAGCCTCGGCGACGGCTGTCGTTCAGGCGTGTCGCCGGAGAGCTCTGAAACCTTGACCAATTTTGTTCACGTGGGCGACCTGCCCGACGACGCTTTTGCCGGCGCCACCGCAGTCGCGATCGACTCCGAGACCATGGGCCTGCGGCTGGGACGCGACCCGCTTTGCGTCGTGCAGCTGTCGAGCGGCGACGGCGACGCCCACCTGGTCCAGCTGGATCGCGCCACCTATGACGCGCCCAACCTGAAGCGCCTGCTGACCGATCCAAAGATCCTGAAGCTTTTCCACTTCGGCCGCTTCGATATCGCCATGTTCCTGCTGCATCTGGGCGTGATGACCACGCCCGTCTACTGCACCAAGATCGCCTCCAAGCTGGCCCGCACCTATACCGACCGCCACGGCCTCAAGGACGTGACGCGCGAGCTGATGGCCGTGGAGCTGTCCAAGGCCCAGCAAAGCTCCGACTGGGGCGCGGCGACGCTCAGCCCCGAACAGGTCGCCTATGCGGCGTCCGATGTGCTGCATCTGCATGGTCTGCGCGACAAGCTCAACGCCATGCTGGTTCGCGAGGGCCGCATGGATCTGGCCCAGGCCTGCTTTGACTTCCTGCCCCATCGCGCCGCCCTCGACCTGGCCGGTTGGGAAGACGTCGACATCTTCGCGCACACCTAGGGATGACGGCGGCCGCGACCATGACTGGACGGTCGATCGCCCGGGATCTGGGGCAGTGGCGCCGGCGCTCGCGCCGGGTGCGGCTGATGCGCGTGGTGCTGCCGGCGACGATCGCCGTGATCCTGATCGGCGTAGGCGGCCAGGTCACCTGGCGCTCGATGCGCGCTGCGGCCCGACCGCCCGCCGAGGCCAAGACCCAGATCCGCATGATCGCGCCGCGCTTCTACGGCCAGTCTGGCGATGGTCGCAGTTTCATGATCACCGCGCGTTCGGCTTTGCGCGACGACAACGACATGAAGAACGTGCGACTGGAGTCGCCCACCCTGACCCTCGGCTTCGACGAACCCCAGCCCAGCCGGGTGACGGCCAAGTCAGGGATCTATCGCGAAGACACGATGAAACTGTCCCTGAGCGGGGATGTTCGCATCGACGATGGCTCGGGCTATCGCTTCGCTTCGGAAGAGGCGGTGGTCGACACCAAGACCGGAAATATCAGCGGCGAGACGGCCATGCTGGGTGAAGGTCCGACGGGGCAGGTGAAATCCAACGCCTACACCGTATATGACAAGGGTGACCGGGTCGTTTTCAGGGGTGGGGTTCGCACCCGGCTCGAACGGAAGTAAGTAGAGGCGCGCGGCATGGCCGTGCTTCGCAGATAAGGACTCTGACTTGATCCAGCGTTGGATGGCAGCGGCGGCGGCGACCGCACTGATCCTGGCGAGCGGCTCGGCCTTCGCCCAGAGCATCAACGACTCCAGCGCGCCCGTGGATATTTCCGCGGACGAGCAGGAGAACATCAACAGCCAGTGCCGCACGATCTTCCGTGGCAATGTCGAGATGCTGCAGGACAAGAGCCGGCTGCGGGCCAGCGTGGTCAACGCCTATTCGACCCGCAAGCCCGGCGCCCAGGCCGGCTCGAACGCCTGCGGCGATGTCGATCACGTGGAAGCCGAAGGCGACGTCTATTTCGTCAACCAGGACCAGACGGTCCGGGGTGACCGCGCCGTGTTCACCTATTCCAACGACACCATCGTCATCACCGGCAATGTCATCGTCGTGCGCGGCCAGGACGTGGCGCGCGGCGACCGTATGACGGTCAACACCAAGACCAACGATGTGAAGCTGGAATCCAACGCCAAGGGACGGGGCAAGACCGGGCGCGTGCGCTCGGTGATCTATCCCGAAAAGTCCCAGACCCCGGCTTCGGCCAACCGCTAGGCTCGTTCGAATGAAGATGACGCCCCTTGGCGGTTCCGATCGCCCTGAAGCCGCCGCTCGCCCGGAGGCAAACGGCCTGTTCGTTGACGCCATCGGCAAGTCGTTCGGCGACCGCCCGGTGGTCAAGAGCGTCTCCCTGCGCCTGCAGCGCGGCGAGGTCGTCGGCCTGCTGGGCCCCAACGGCGCGGGCAAGACCACCTGCTTCTACATGATCACTGGCCTGATCGCCGCCGACTACGGCTCGATCTATCTGGACGGCGAGGACATCACCGCCCAGCCGATGTTCCAGCGCGCACGTCTGGGCGTCGGCTATCTGCCGCAGGAAGCCTCGATCTTCCGGGGCATGACGGTCGAGCAGAACGTCATGGCCGTGGTCGAGATGCGCGAGAGGAACCAGCGCGCCGCCGCAGAGACCGTGACCAACATTCTCGAGGAACTGCGGATCACCCATATCCGCAAGTCGCCGGCCGTGGCCCTGTCGGGCGGCGAGCGGCGCCGGGTGGAAATCGCCCGAGCCCTGGCCAGCGAGCCGTCGTTCATGCTGCTGGATGAACCCTTTGCCGGCATCGATCCTCTGGCCATCGCCGACATCCGCGAGGTCATCTGCTATCTGAAGAAGCGCGGCATCGGCATTCTGATCACCGACCACAATGTCCGCGAGACGCTGGATATCATCGATCGCGCGTCAATCATTCACGCCGGTGAAGTGCTGTTCGAGGGCTCCCCAAAGGAAATCATCGAGGATCCGGAAGTCCGCCGCGTTTATCTGGGCAATCATTTCGCCGAACGCGTCTAGGAAATAATCCTTATTGCAAAATGACTTATCCCGCGCGGCCCTCCGGCTTCGCGGGATTTTCATTGTTGGGCGACGGGACTGAAAGTCGCACCGGCCCGAATATTGCAGGCGTTGGCGCCCCGTTAACCTAGTTGCCCTTCAATGGGGATCGAACATTTCGATTTGCCCAGGAGGGCGCAGTGGCTCTCGGCCATCGACTGGAACTGCGGCAAGGCCAGGGCCTCGTCATCACCCCGCAACTGCAGCAGGCGATCAAGCTGCTGCAGCTGTCGAACATCGAGCTCGACGCCTTCGTCGAGGCCGAGCTGGAACGCAATCCGCTCCTGCAGCGCGATGAGGGCGAAAGCGAAGCCGCGCCCGAAATCGACCGCGAGCCGGCGGCCAGCGACCTGGGCGTCGACATCGTGGCCGAAGGCTCGGCCAATTCGGAAATGGACGCCACGCCCGACGATGTCTCGCCCGGCGAGCGCGCCTCGGGCGACGGCGAGCAGGCCCAGGAGGCCGGCGGCCAGATCGACTGGTCGCGAGCCGGCGGCGGCGGCTCCTTTGAGCACGACGGCGACTATGAAGGCGCCCTGACGGCCGTACCCACCCTGTCGGAACATCTGCAGGGCCAACTGGTCCAGGCGGGCCTGTCGGCAGCCGAGCAGCTGGTGGCCAATGTTCTGATCGACGGCGTCGACGAGGGCGGTTATCTGCGCCTGGACCTGGCCGAAACCGCCGAGCGTCTGGGCTGCGCCGAGGCGATGGTCGAGCGCGTCCTGACCGTGCTCCAGGGCTTTGAGCCCACCGGGGTCTTCGCCCGCGACGTGCGCGAGTGCCTGGCCCTGCAGTTGAAGGACCAGAACCGCTACGACCCGGCCATGGCCGCCCTGCTCGACAATCTCGACATGCTGGCTCGCCGCGACATGAACGGCCTGCGCAAGATGTGCGGTGTCGACGAGGAAGATCTGCGCGAGATGATCGCCGAGATCCGCGCCCTGACCCCACGTCCGGGCGCGGCCTATGCCAGTGAGACCGCCGAGACCCTGGTGCCTGACGTCCATGTCCGCGAGGGTCTGGGCGGCATGTGGCATGTGGAACTCAACACCGACACCCTGCCCCGGGTGCTGGTCGACCAGCGCTATCACGCCCGGGTTTCCAAGGGCGCGCGCACCGATCAGGAAAAGACCTTCGTCTCCGACTGCATGGCCACCGCCAACTGGCTGGTGAAGAGCCTCGACCAGCGGGCCAAGACCATCCTGAAAGTTTCCAGCGAGATCGTCCGCCAGCAGGACGGCTTCCTGGCCTTCGGCGTCGAGCATCTGCGACCCCTGAACCTGAAAACCGTCGCCGACGCCATCGGCATGCACGAAAGCACGGTCAGCCGGGTCACTTCCAACAAGTACATCGCCACCCCGCGCGGGGTGTTCGAGCTGAAGTTCTTCTTCACCTCGGCCATCCAGTCGTCCGAGGGCGGCGAGGCCCATTCGGCCGCCAGTGTCCGTCACAAGATCAAGGGTCTGGTCGAGGCCGAGAAGGCCGAGAAGGATGTCCACTCCGACGACGCCATCGTCGAGATCCTGAAAACGGCCGGGGTCGACATCGCCCGGCGCACGGTGGCTAAGTATCGCGAAGCGATGCGCATTCCCTCATCGGTCGAGCGCCGCCGCCTGATCAAGGAAACGAACTGAGCCGCTCCAGGCGCGCGGTCATTTTCCAGAAAGCGCCTATCTTCACGACCCATTGATCGGTCCTGCGTTATAAGCTCCATGAGCAGGAGCGCGCATGTCGACCGATAGCCTAGCGGACGTGATCGAAGGGTTTGGCGAGGACGTCCGTCCGATCCTGACCGTCGGCCAGATGCTGGAGGCTTTTGACAGCCGCGCCTTCGGGGCGATGCTGTTCGTGTTCGGAGCTTTGAACACCCTGCCGCTGCCGCCGGGCTCCTCGACGATCCTCAGCCTGCCGATCCTGCTGCTGGCCCCCCAGATCGCGCTGGGAGCCGACGCGCCGTGGCTGCCGCGCCGGATGATCGACCGGCCGGTCAAGCGCGACGATCTGCGCGGCCTGTTCCGCAGGCTCACCCCCTTGGTCAAGCGCATGGAGCTGATCACCAGGCCCCGCCTTTCCTGGCTGTTCTCGCCGCTGGGCGAGCGGATGATCGGAGTGGTCTGCACCCTGCTGGCGCTTGTCCTCATCCTGCCGATCCCGCTGGGCAATCTCGCGCCTGGCGCAACGGTGGCGATTCTGTCGCTGGCCCTGCTGCAACGCGATGGTTTTCTGGCCCTGCTGGGCTATCTGATGGCCCTGGTCAGCCTGGGGCTGCTGTTCGTCAGCGCGGGGGTTGTGACCGCCGCCGTCCACAAGATTATCAGTCTTGTTTCGAGCTTTTTCTGAACCCGTTACGGCCGCTTGACACCGCCTCTGGACAGGCGCGTTGTTAGGGCATGCAAGTCCAAATCTCCGGCAAGCATGTCGACGTTGGCGAGGCTCTGCGAGCGCGAGTCTCCGACGAAATCACCCTGAGCATCGGCAAGTATTTTGACCGCGGCGGTAATGCCGACGTGGTCATCAGCAAGGAGGGCCATGCCTTCCGGGCCGACTGTTCGGTAAAGCTGGCTTCGGGCCAGCAACTTCTTAGCCATGGAGCGGGCGGTGACGCCCATGCGGCGTTTGACGCCGCCCTGGCCAAGATCGAGACGAGGATCAGGCGCTACAAGCGAAGACTCAAGAGTCACTCCATCGCGGCCTCAGCCAAACAAGCCGAGAACGCCGCGATGTACGTTCTGCGGGCTCCCGATATCGACGAGCACGAGAACGACGACTGGGGCGACGACGCCGACCATCCAGCCGGCGCCCCTTCGGCCATGATCATCGCCGAGACCCAGTCCTCGCTGAAGGTAATGACCGTTTCCATGGCTGTCATGGAACTGGACTTGACCGAGTCCCAGGCAATCGTGTTTAGGAACGCCGCCCACGACGGATTGTCCGTGGTGTACCGGCGGCCAGACGGAAATATCGGCTGGATCGACCCCGAACGCACAAAGTCGCTGAACGGGAATGGGTCAACCGCGAACTAACGGGGTCGTGTCATGATCCTGAACGTTCCGGAGGGCTCCCAGCGATTGTGTTGCGGCGGCCGACAGTGAGCGAGCGTTTAAGTCCATGACTATCGGTGATCTCTTGGATCCTGGAGCAGTGGCGCTGCGCGTCAGTGCTCCAGGCAAGCGGCAGGTGCTCGGCGTGATCGCCGACGTGGCTGCGCGGGTGCTTGGCGTCAATTCCAACACCGTGCTCGAAGGCCTGATCGAGCGCGAGGCCGCAGGCTCGACCGGCGTAGGTCAAGGCGTAGCCATTCCCCATGCTCGTATCGACGGTCTGGACCGGGTGCGCGCGGTGTTTGTCCGTCTGGAGACGCCGGTGGCGTTCGACGCAGTCGATGACAAGCCCGTGGATCTTCTGCTTGCCCTGTTCGCGCCGTCTGACGCCAGCGCCCAGCACCTGCGGGCCTTGGCCCGCGTATCGCGGATGATGCGGCAGCCGGAACTGCGCGAGCATTTGCGTCAAGCCCGCTCGGCCGATGCCGTTCACGTGCTGCTGGCCCACGAACCGACCAGCACGGCCGCCTGATTTTCTGGAAGCGAGCGCGACGGCTGGGGGGCCGCCGCGCCCTGGATCAGTGCACCGAAACCGGCGCCAGTTCATGCGCGAGGGCGGCGGCGATCGCCGTGTCGCGGTCGACCATCACCGCCAGCCGAGCGCCATCGGCGCGGCAGACCGCATAGAGGGTCTGGTCGGGAAGCAGATCGAAATCGTCGGTCGAGCCGGCGGGCGCGTCAGCCAGGATTTCCGCCGCCTTGATCGGGCGGACATAGACCAGATCCGGGGCGCCAAGCGCCGCGAAGGCTTCCGTCGTGAAGACCGGATTGTGGGTGACAGGTGTCATGTTGACCACCTCCTTGAATAGGGAACGCGCCGGGTCTGGCCCGGTTCAGCGGGCATTTCGGAGCGGGGCAGGACTGAACGTGTGAATCGCTGCGACGGGTTCAGGCGACGGAGCGGATCGGGATGCGCCTGACCAGTCGCTCTGGACGCGGCCGGGCCAGATCGATGTGCAGCAGACCATGTTCCAGGGTCGCCGCCGTGACCTCGATGCCCTCGGCCAGCACGAAGGTGCGGACAAAGCCCCGCGCCGCGATGCCGCGATGCAGGAAGGCCCGGTCGGTCTCGGATCTGGCCTCGACTTCGCGCTTGCCGGCGACGATCAGTTGGCCTCCCTCGACCGTCACGTGCAGCTGTTCGGGCGAAAATCCTGCCACGGCCAGAGTGATGCGCACTCCGCCCTCGTCGTCTTGCTCGACATTGTAGGGCGGATAGCTTTCCGAAGCGGCCTTGGCGGCGCGTTCGATCAGGTCTCGGGTGTGTTCGAAGCCCAGTAGAAAGGGGCTGTCGAACAGGATGGTCCGGGTCATCGCGAAGTCCTTCGCTTAAGCGACTTCGTCCGCCGGTCCCATCCTGATGTCAGCCACGGGGCGGCGATACCCGACTGAGGTGGAGGTTGTCGCCTGAGGTTTCAAGGTCGGGCCGGCTCAGAGCCAATCCAGAAAGCCGCATTTGGCCATCCACAACAGGCTGAGCTGCACCGCGCGGCGGCGTGGCGCGGGGAACAGCAGCAACAGGTCCTCGGTGGTGGCGGCGTGACCCTCGGCCAGATGCGCAAAGACCGTCTGGCACTCCTCATGGGTTCCGCGCCAGTTGGCTGCGAACATGTCCAGCTCGATGGTCTGGACGCGCTGCAGATCGCCTGGCCCGACGCCGGCGCGCAGGGCCAGGCGGCTTTTGAGCGACAGCACCTGGGTTGCGAAGCCCGCGAAATCGCGGAAGGGGTCGCCTCTTACCGGGTTGCGGGCCGACCTTGGCCGCAGGTCTTCCGAGGCCTTGCGAACCTCGCCCAGCTCCTGGGCCAGGCCCGAGAACTGGCGGGCCACCACGGGCCAGTCAAACGTCTCGCGTATCCGCTGCCGTCCCGCCGCGCCCATCCTGCGTCGCAGGTCCGGCGAGCGGATCAAATCCGCCAGGGCCTGAGCGGCGCGACCGACATGCACGGCCGTATGCTGCGCGATGACGCCGACATACTGCTGATAGGATTTGAGACCCAGGGCGTGACCGGCGATCATCTCACTCGAGAGCGCGTTTTCCGGCCCGCAGAGCGTGGGGATCAGGAAACCTTCCTGGCCGTCGCGCACTGTGTAGCGATATCCGTCCCAGTCGCTGATCACCACGGGAAGGCCTGAGGCCATGGCTTCCAGCGGCGTGATGCCGAAGGTTTCCTGGATGTTGTCGACCAGCGAGAGGAAGATATCGGAGGCGGCCCACAGCGCGCCAAGGCGTGCTCGGTCATTGCCGTCGATGATGTGGAAGTCGACCGACGGGGCGTGCGTAGCGGCTGCCTGCCGGTACATGCGCTCGCCATCCGCGCCATTTGGAAACCACCCCACCATGGCGAAATTCACGCGCTTGCCGGTGGCCTGGGCGGCCTCCTCGACAGCGCGCATCATGGACTGGGGGAAGGCCTTCTCGAAAAATGACAGGCGGCCGACCCATAGGACCAGGATGTCGTCTTCGTCGATCTTCAGTTCGGTGCGGGTTGCCGAGCGGGTCTCGGGTCGATCAGCGGCCGCCCCGAACGCCGCGCCGTCGACGCCGAGCGGGATCAGCGGAAGCTGGGGACGGACAACCCGCTTGCCGTCGCCGAAGCGCTCGCCAAGATATTCCCCCCATTCGTCGAACATCGCTTCCATGGCCTGTTGCACCGAGGGCGAGGTGCAGACTAGCGCGTCCCACGGCTGGGTCGGCGCGATCGAGGACATCGCTATGTCCTGGCGCATCATCGGCGGGGCTATGGTGTGGATCAGGCCGATCAGGCTGAAGGCGCGATCCCCGACTGCACGCCGACGCTGCCAGGCCGGCTCTTCCAGCTTCGGCCCGCCCATCAACAGGGTTCCCGCCTCGGCCGCGACAGTCTGCGCCAGGACGCTCGACGCGGTGATCCGGGTCGCACAAGGGACTTCGCCGACCAGACTTTTCTTCAGGGTGTCGGCCTGGACCGCCGCATGGGTCAGGAAGTCGACTTGCGCGTGGCCCCCGTGCTGGACCATCGCCCTGAACAGTTCGAGATTGGCGACGTCCTTGCCAAAGACGTTCTCGCCAAGACCGACCCGGCCGGCCGGATGATAGATCGCAAGACGAGACGTCAAGGATGTCGCCTTTCAAACAGGGTCGTCGCGCCGTGTTCGGCGACACAGCCTGCTGGCGGTTTAGGGGGTTTGAGGGCGGATAGTCCAGCGCGCCGGCGACGATCCGGTCCTGGCGCGATCGTCGCCCATTGACGTCCCTTACCCCGGTGACCAAGAACAGGGGCGATAGACAGGAACGAGGGCGACGTGGCGGCCAGCCGAATTCTCTTTGTGCACCAGAACTTCCCCGGACAGTTTCCCCATATCGCCGACGCGGTCCTGAGGCGGGGACACAAGGTAGCGGCTATTGGCGATCAGACTGCAAAGGGACGCCCAGGGGTCGATGTGCGTCGCTGGAAGCTGCTGCGGGGAACGACCCCAGGCCTCTTCGATCCCGCGACGCGCGCTGAAGCCGATTTGCTGCGGGGCCAAGCCGCCGCAGAAGCCGCGCTGAAACTGAAGGCTGACGGCTTCACGCCGGACCTGATCATTGGTCATCCAGGATGGGGTGAGACGCTGCAGCTTCGGGAGGTCTTTCCGAATGCGAAGCAGATATTGTTTGGCGAGTTTTTCTACCGGTCCCGGGGCGCCGACGTAAATTTCGATCCGGAATTCGAGACTCCCGCGCCCAAGTCGGATTTTCGGATCCACGCCAAGAACATGGGTCTGGCGCTGGCCTATTCCGAGGCGGACATGATCGTGTGTCCCACTCCCTTTCAGGCCTCCCTGTTGCCGCGCGGTCTTCACGACCGCATTCGGGTCGTCCACGAAGGGGTTGACCTGGATCGCGCGAAACGAGTTCCGGGCGCGAGTCTGAAGCTGAGCGATGGTCGCGTGCTGGACGGGAGAAAGCCGGTCATCACCTTCATCAACCGTCATTTCGAGCGGCTGAGGGGCTTTCACATCTTCATGCGGGCGCTGCCGTCACTCCTCGAACGCGTCCCGGACGCAGAGGTCCTTCTGATCGGAACCGACAGCACCAAGGTCTATGGCGGCTCGCTTCCCGACGGCCAGACCTGGAAGGGCAAGATGCTCGCCGAGGTCGGCGATCGCCTGGACATGGATCGCGTCCATTTCACCGGCGCCCTTGATCACGCCGACATGGTCAAGGCGCTCTCGATCTCGACGGCGCACGTTTACTACACCTATCCGTTCGTACTTTCCTGGTCCCTGGTCGAGGCCATGGCCTGCGAATGTCTGATCGTCGGCTCAGACACAGCGCCGCTGCGTGATGCGATCGAGCCTGGCGTCAACGGACTGTTGCGCGACTTCTTCGATGTGCAGGGCCTGGCCGACACCCTGGTCGGGGTTTGCCAGAATCCGGAGGCCTATGCGCCGCTGCGATCGGCGGCGCGGGCTACGGCGCTGGAGCGCTTCGATCGAGAGACTGTCGGCGTTCCAGGGTGGCTGGACCTGATCGACGAGGTCATGGCGCGCTAGCCGGCGCGGGTCCGATCGCGCCAGCTTCGACGAGGGCCTCGGCGGTCAGAGGGGTCAAGACCATCGGCTGGATGTCGCCCTGGGCCTCCCGTTCTCTCAGGCGATCCAGGAAGCCGACAGGGTCCCGCACATCGAGAGCCTGGAGGACATCCGGGCCGTACCGCCACCATTGGCTAGCCTGCATCGCCTCGATCACGTCCCCGTCGAAACGGTAGCGGATCAGGCGCGCCGGAGCGCCGCCCACGATGGCATAGGGCGGCACGTCCTTGGTAACCAGGCTGCGGGCTCCGATGATTGCGCCGTCGCCGACGGTGACCCCGCGCTTGATCATGGTTTCGGCGCCGATCCAGACGTCATGGCCGATGACGATGTCCTGCGGGCCTTGATCAAAGGGCTCGGGCTGGAAAGACGAAATCTCGCGATCCAGAAGATAGGCCTTGATGCCGAGCAGCGGGCGCGGGTTGTGCGAGAACGGATGCAGGCTGGCCCAGTCCGACGGATGGGCCGACCCCATGACTGACACTTGCCAAGAGATCGATGTGTAGCGGCCGACCGACAGATAATTGTCCAGGGCCGAATACGCATAGGAAAACGCGCCGAACCGCTTGGGAATGATGGTTCCGGCCAGCAAGTGGGAATAGGGCTCGAGCGCTGCCTCCTTGCCAACGAAAATCGATCCGCCGAGTGGCCACATGTGACCAGGGTCGGAGGTGAAGATCCGGTGGCGTTGCGCCAGCTTGCGGAGCGCTTCGGTGACAGCGACTTTCATGGGATGCTTTTCGAAGATCGGTGTCAGGTTCGGTTGTTTTCGAGGCTCGCGCGGGGTTTCATCACCAGCCAAGGCGTCATGGTGGAGCGAAACTCCCAGACGGCGAGCAATTGGTCCAGGTGTCCCAGGTCCTGCAGCCATGCCGGCAGCGGCATGGTCTTGGGCCCCTGCTTTCGGATGACAATGTCATGCGACGGCGTAAATCGCTCCAGCATGCGATCGAACACACCGCGTTTCAGGCCCGGATGAGTTTCCACGATGATGTTGAGTCGGGTCAGTCCGGGATAGAGATCAGGCCGCATGATCACATCCTCGAAGCCTTCCGCGTCGATGATGACCAGGGTCTTCCTGTCCGCGAAGTCCTCGAACATTTCGCCGACGAACTCGCCCTTGATGATGACACGATCCTGCACGCCGTTCCGAGCCGCAAGATCTGCACAGGCCGAGCGGGCGCGTTCGTCGATGTCGAAGGCATGGACGGTGGCCCCCGGCATCAGTCTGGCCAAGCCAACGGCGTAGTAGCCTTCAGCGCAACCGATATCGACGATGGTGTCGATCCCTGACTGGGCAAAGTCAGCAAGATCCCCGTGAAGCTCGGACTCGTAGCAGCCGATCAGCCGGGGAACGAGGCAACCCTCCGTCGCATAGTTCAGATATTCCATGCCCTCGAAAGGGCCTGAGAAAATCTTCAATCCGTGATGGCGAATATAGGTGTTGGCCAGCAACTGGGTGCGCCATCGCGCCATGAGGCGCAGGATCTTGTTGAGGGAGTCCGGCGAGCCGTAGTCACTGTCATCCGTAACGCGAGCGCGAAGAAGCTTGGTTGTCGTGTTGGTGTCGGGCATCGCTCACGCCATCGGAGGAATATCGATCAGTCAGGACCCGTGACTGACACGGGGATGCTGGCCGGTCAAACCGTCCGGCCCGACAGCTAACGGAACGGCCACCAGCCTCGCCGGCCCTTCTGCCCGACGATTTCAGGCTCTGGCGCGCCCTCCCCGAGTTCGCGCCGCCAGACGATATTCTCGCGCACCACCCGAGCCGGCACGCCCGCCATGACCGCATGAGCGGGCGCAGCTCCGGAAAGAATCGCGCCGGCGGCGACCACGGCGCCGTCGCCGATGGTAGCGCCCTTCATGACCATGCTGCGCAGGCCAAGCCAGACGTGGTCGCCGATCGTGACATCGGCCGCCGCATTGACCCTTTGGCCCGTGGCGCGGTCATAGATCGGGTGGATGTCGCTGAGCGACACATAGGCCTGGGACGAGACCATGCAGTCTGCGCCGAAGATGATCTGGCCAGGCTCGTGCAACTGGATCGAGACCTGGACCATGGTCGTGCCCGCCCCGACCACCAGAGCGCAGCCGGCGGGCGACAAAAGGCTGATGAAGCCGTTGATGGCGCAGCCCGGGCCGATGTGGATGCTGCTGTTGTCGCCGACGACGGTGATGTTGGCGCCCAGCCGGCAATCTGCGGCGATCTCGACCGTGTTGCCGCGCCCGCGAAGGGTCAGGCTGGCCATGGCTCCCGGCTTGGGATCGATCAGGGCCGTGCCGCCTCCGGCCGGCGCGAAGCCGGCGATGGAGCACCGATCACCGATGATCAGTCGATTGTCGTCGCCGGTTATCGCTATGCGGGAGTCCACCTCTGCGCCTTCGCCGATCGCGATGTGATTGCCGACGCCTTCCACCTGGGGCGGATGGCGCGGGTTTGCGCGCAGATCGATCTGGTTTTCGGTCTTGATCGGCCCTGCAGATCTGCCCGGCATGTCTTGTCCCTGAGGGTCGCTGTGGCTCTTCGAATAGGACCAGAAGAGTTTGCCGGCAATGGTTTGGCGGCGGCCGACCGGTCGCGAGACGACATGAAAGCTATTGACGTTGGCCAGCCGAAACACCGAAAGAAGCTGACATCTTTGACAAGCGCCCGAGGCGGCGCGCTCCGAGTTTGGCGAAGCCTCGGGAAGGAACGTGATGACGGGGCCAACCGAGACTGAAGCGGCCAATCCTGTTCGGGAGGCCTTCGATGCGGCCTTCTATCTGGACCGTTATCCCGACGTCGCCGAGGCAGGCCTCGACCCTTTCCACCATTTCATGGACTGGGGCTGGCGCGAGGGCCGAGATCCCGCGCCCTGGTTCATCATGGATGTCTATCTGTCGGTGAATCCGGACATCAAGTCGGCCGGCGTCAATCCGTTCCAGCACTATGTGGTCACCGGGCGGCTGGAAGGCCGGCCCCTGAAGGACGACTATGGCTTTCGGTACGACATCCTCAAGAACAGCCCGCCGCTGGAGGAGCGCGTCCTGTGGGCCCGCACCGCCGCGCGCAAGATCCAGGTCGCGCCGGTCGCCGAGCTCGAAGCGGCGCTGACCGCCGCCGGCTCGCTGGCCGGCCTCCACATCTCGGTCAGCCATGATGACTACACCGCCAGCCTGGGCGGCGTTCAGCTGTGCCTGGTCCGCGAGGCCGATGCGATCGCGGAGGCCGGGCGACCCCGGCTGCATATCTATCCGGCGGCCCATTCTCCAGTGATCGACGTCGAGACCGACCAGCCGATGGTTGGAGTACTGATCAATGGCGAGCGCGTGGGCCTGTTTGCGGCCGCCGCTGTCGCCCAGGCCCTGACGGGGCGGGTCAGCAAGGCGACCTTCGCTGTGCACAGCTTCCTGGGCCACACCATTCCGGCCGTGACCGCGATCCTGAAGGCCGCCGGCCTGCGCAAGGGCTTCTTCTGGATCCACGACTTCGCCAGCGTCTGCAGCAACTATGCGCTGTTGCGCAACGACGTGGTGTTCTGCGGCGCCCCGCCCCCTGACAGCCAGGCCTGCGGGATCTGCATCTATGGCGAGCGGCGGCATATTCATCTGGCCGAGCATGGCGACTTCTTCCGCGCCTTCGAGGTGACGGCGGTGGCGCCGTCAGAAGCGGCCATGGCCCTGTGGCGCAAGACCTATCCCAAGGCAGCCAAGGCCACCCGGATTCTGCCACATGCGGTGCTTGAGCCTCGCAAGGCCACGCGTCCGGCCAAGGCCCGAGCCAGGACCGCGCCGCTGCGCGTGGGTTTCCTGGGCATGCCCGCCGACCACAAGGGCTGGCCAGTCTTTGCGCGGCTGGCCGAGATGTTCCGCAGTGATCCCCGCTATCAGTTCCTGCATCTGGGCTTCACCCCGGACGAGGCCTGCAACGCGACCTTCGAGAAGGTCGGCGGTCCCGGCGGGCGCAGCATGGCCGAGGCGGTCGAGACGCTGGAGCTGGACGTGGCGGTGATCTGGTCGCTGTGTCCGGAGACCTTCTGTTTCACGGCCTACGAGGCCGTGGCGGCGGGAGCGGCGGTGCTGACCCTTGCCGACGCCGGCAATGTGCCGCGCTTCGTCGAAGCTGGCGAAGCCACGTCGCGCGGCCTGGTGCTCGCCGACGAGCATGAGCTGTTCGCGCTGTTTCGCCAGGGCGGCGCGCTGGCCCTGGCGCGTTCCAGACGCAAGCCGCAACGCTTCGACATGACCTTCAGCCGCATGACCGCCGATCTGCTTGCAAAGGGCGCGGGCCGATGAAGGTCGTCTGCTATTCCAGCTTCACCTTCTCCTATCTCAACCGGGCCCGGGTGCTGTTCAAGACCCTGCGCCAGCGCCATCCCGAATGGGAGCTGGTCGCCCTGATCACCGATCGCCCGCCGGCGGCGCTGAACTGGGATCCGTCCCAGGAAGAGTTCGACACCCTGGTCTATGCCGACGATCTGGGCATCCCCGAGTTCAAGTCCTGGCTGTTCAAGCACGACGTGATCGAGGTCTGCACGGCGGTGAAGGGCCCGTTCATGCATCAGGCCTTGGAGAAGGGCGCGGACGTCTGCATCTATCTGGATCCGGACACGGCCCTGCTGGACCGTCTGGATCCCCTGATCGAGATGCTGGAAACCAGCGACATCATCCTGACGCCGCACCTGCTGCATCCGGAAGAGTCGCACGGCGCCATCCTCGACAACGAGGTCTCGGCCCTGAAGACCGGCATCTACAATCTGGGCTTCGTGGCCGTGCGCGGTCGCGGCGAAGGTCTGCGTTTCGCCAAGTGGTGGAACGATCGCCTGCTGAACTTCTGCTATGATGACATTCCCAACGGCCTGTTCGTCGACCAGCGCTGGTGCGATCATGTTCCGTCGTTCTTCGAGAACGTGAAGATCCTGCGCGATCCGGCCTACAACATCGCCAGCTGGAACATCGCCCACCGCAGGATCGCCATCGGTCGCGACGGCAGGATCACGGCCAACGGCTCGCCGATCCGCTTCTGGCACTTCACCAAGCTTGGCCCCGTCGGCGACCAGATGACCCGCCGCTACGCCAAGGACAACTACGAAGTCTACGAGATCTGGAACTGGTACAAGCGCCTGATCGCTGAAGCGACCGATCCGCGCGTGCCGGCCGGCTACTGGGCGTTCGGTCGCTATGAGGACGGCCGCGAGGTCGCCAAATCGCACCGCGAGCTCTATCGCGTCCGGGGCGATCTGCGCTCGGCCTTCACCGAGCCGCTGGCGAGCGGTCCGGGAACCTATCAGGCCTGGCTTGAGGCCGAGGGCCTGATCGCGCCGGCCGTCCAAGACAATAGCCGGGGGTAAGAGGCATCATGGCTAAACCAGCCAAGACCGCGAAGACGACGACGGCCCGCCGCGCCCTTGTGGTGGCGGGCATGCACCGCAGCGGCACCTCCGCCATGGCGCGTCTGCTGTCCCTGAGCGGCGCCACCCTGCCCGAGCGCGTCATGGCGCCGGCCGCCGACAATCCCGCCGGCTTCTGGGAGCCGTGGGAAATGGTCGCCCTGAACGACAGGATCCTGGCGTCTTTCGATTCCAGCTGGGACGACGTCTTCACCCTGCGCTTGGCCGATCATGCCGCGGCGCTGAAGTCGACCTTCCTGGATGACGCCAAGGCCTTCGTGAAGGCCAACTACGGCGCTGCCGATCTGCTGGTCATCAAGGATCCGCGCGCTTCGGTGCTGGCGCCGTTCTGGCGCGAGGCCCTGACCGAGAGCGGCATTGAGCCGCTCTATGTGATCATGGTCCGCAATCCGCTGGCCGTGGCCCAGTCGCTGTCAAAGCGCAACGCCTTCTCGACCCAGAAGTCGGTGCTGCTGTGGACCAGCTACATGCTGGCGGTCGAACGCGACACGCGCGGCTTCGACCGGCTGTTCGTCGACTATGACGCCATGCTGGACGACTGGCGTACGGCGCTGGCGGCCGTGGAGTCCGCCCTGGGCCAGGCCCTTCCGCGCTCCGCCGACGCGGCGGCGGCCGATATCGACGGCTTCCTCCACCGGTCCCTTCGTCATCACGAGGCCTCGAGCGAGGATCTTTCAGCCCGTGCCGACGTCTGGTCCGGCGCGCGGATCGTGTTCGAGTGGTTCGAGGCCGCCGCCAGGGGCAAGGCCCCGCCGGCCAAGATCCTGGACGCGGTAGCCGCCGAGATTCTCGCCCTGGATGCGGCCATGGGCGAGGTTTGCGCCGACATGCGGCGTGACATGGCCCAATGGCAGGTCCAGGCGCAGCTGACTTCGGCCGTTCAGGCCGAACTCGACGCCGCCGGTGTCCTGCTGGGCAAGATGCATGCTGAGGCCGACGCGGCCAGGCAGGCCGCCGAGGGCGCCCGGATCGCGACCGATGAAGTTCGCCAGCACGCTGCGGCGGTCCAACGGCAGGTCGACAAGGATATTGCGGCGCTGCAGGCCGATGTCGCCATATGGCGCCAGCGCGCGGCGGCGGAACAGTCCAGGGCCGCGATCTTCCAGCGTTCGCGAGACCAGTTCGAGCGCGAGTTCATTGTCGCCGATCAGCGCGCCGCCGAGCTCCAGGCCCTGGCCCAGGAACAGGCTGCGGATATCGCCGGGCTACGGCATGCGGTCTGGTCCATGCAGACCAGCACCAGCTGGCGACTGACCGCGCCGCTGCGTCGGGCGATCCTGCTCGTCAGGCGTCGCTGAAGGCGTCCAGCCGCGCACGCACCGCGGCGTAGGGCGTCTTGAACATCCGCTCGTAGAGCAGCGGTCCCGCATGCGGGCGCTTGCGCACGCGTTCGGCCGCCAGCGCCTGATAGCCAAAGCCGCCGCGCAGCAGGAAGGTCATGAACATCGATGGCCACAGGGCCAGCCAGGTCTTGGCCTGCGAGGGAAAGAACCGCACCGCTACGGCGTAGGCGATCCATTCTCGCGCACTGAGCGGCACGCGCATGACCGGACCATTCTCCGGGATTGGCGCGCACGCACGAAACAGGCCGCCGGGCAGCCCGCGACCGTTGTAGAGCGCGAACTGGTCGATCGGGATCTTGGGGTCCAGCGCGTCCCGAAGCATGACGGTCATGAGGGCGCAGGCGTCATGGTCGGCATGACCGCCCTCCCAGGCCGCGACGACGAACCGGTCGATGCAAGGCAGAGAGGACAGCGCAGCCTCAAGGGCTGAACGGGCGGCGGGCAAGGCCTCGAACACCGCTCCGTCCATGGCTCTGGTTCCGGCCCCGACATGGATGGCTCGATCCGGGGGCAGGCCAAGACTGGCCAACAGCGCCCGCGTCTCGGCCAGCCGGCGCGCCGAGAGCTCCGGCGAGGCGTAGTCGGCGACATAGAACAGCCAGGGCTGGGCGCCCTCGCGACGGTCGCGAAGCAGCAGCGGCAACGCCGCGTACTCGTCGTCGAAATGCGCCAGAACGTAGACGGTGGTCATCATCAGTAGGGGTCGAAATCAAGGAAGCTGACCGCTGTGGTCGCGGGGTCCAGCATCTCGGGGAGCAATGGATCCAGGCGTCGCCAGATCATGTTTAGCGGCGAGGGGCGCAGGCGGGCGGGGATTGGCGCGAAGCCATGATCCGACAGGGATAGTCGGGGTTCCAGGCCGATGAACAGCGGCGGGATCCAGGGCCGACCGCCGGTGGCCGCCACTTCCGGGTGACCCGCCAGGAAGGCGGCGCAGCGCAGGCCCGGAACGCCGGTCTCGGCCCAGACGCCCAGCAGATCACCCTGCCGCGCCACCCGATACTTCGCGGCCGGATTGGCCAGGCGCCAGGCCAGACCGGCCGGAGTCCAGTCGACCTGGAAGCCGGTCTGCGCGTCGGCCAGGCGGCGCGGCGGCAGCAGAAGCAGGCCCGCCTCCAGGCTGCAAACCTTCTGGAAGGCCAGTTTGCGCAGAAAGCCCGGCGTGCTGTTGGCGTTGGCGAAACCGAAGACGCCCTGAAAACCCTGCTCGCGCGCCGCAGTATAGGTCGCGTCGGCCAGGGTCGTGAACAGGCCCTTGCCCTGGAATTCAGGCGCCGTGGCGGTGTTGAGCGACAGCAGGCCCCGCACGGATCCGTTCTGGACCCGCGTCCGCATGGGGATGGTGACATAGTGGGCGGCCAGGGTGTCGCCGGACCAGGCGTCGGCGCCGACGACAGGGCCCTCGGGGTTGTCTCTATAAAGCCATTCCAGGGCCGAGACCGTGAACTTCGGCAAGGGCCCGAACACTCGGCCCAGCAATTGACTGTAGGCGGCAAGTTGCTCGGGAGCAGTTCCCGAGGGTTTGATCTCTATGCCGTCGATCTTCATCGCGCGTACTGATCACGAAACTTCGACCCTGCCAAGCTGACCGGCTTTTCGCGCTTTGCACGCAGACGGACGCACCTTAAAAGCCGGAGCGATGAAGGGCGGGCATCCGATGACAAGACTGGGTTTCAATCTGAACGCTTCGCAGGTCGTGCGCGGCGTCCTGATCGCCGGCCTGCTGTTCATGCTGGGCGCGAATCTGCCGGGCCATCTGTCTTACGACTCCCTGGCGCAATTGGCCGAGGGTCGCTCGGGCGTGCGCACCACCTGGGGCCCGGCGATGTTCGCCTGGCTGCTGGGCGTCTTCGACGAGGTCGTACCCGGAACGGGCCTCTATGTGATCGCCAGCGCGGCCCTTCTGTTCTTCAGCCTTTCGGCGCTGCGCGCCACCCGCCCCCAGGTCTCATGGTGGGCGGTTCCCTTGACGGTGCTGCTGGTCTTCTCCCCGATCGTGCTGATCTATCAGGCCATCGTCTGGAAGGACGTTCTGTTCGCCAACCTGGCCATCGCCGGCTTTGTTTGTCTGGCGCGACTGCCCGCAGCCTGGGATCGCCCCGGGCCGCGCTGGCTGGCGCTGGGCGGAGCCCTGCTGGCCCTGGCCATGGCGGCGCTGGTTCGCCAGAACGGTCTGGTCGTGGTGTTTCTGGCGGCGCTGAGCCTGGGCGCGATCCGCTTCCGTGACGGCTGGCGTCAGGCCCTGGCCTGGGGTTTTGGCGGCCTGGTCGCCACCATCATCGCCATGCTGGTGCTGGGCGCGATCGCGCAACCCAAAAGCATCGGCCCGGGCAAGACTCGGGATGTGGGCATGCGCATCCTGCAACACTACGACATCGTGGGTGCGGTGGCGCGGGACCCCAGCTATCCCCTGACCCATATCGAGGCCGCCAATCCCGCCGGCGCCGCCGCCATTCGCAAGGGCGTGGCGGTCTATTCGCCCCAGCGGGTGGACTTCTTCGACACCGACCCCACCGTGGGCAAGGCCCTGTGGGCGACGCCTAAGGACGCCATTCGCGCGGAATGGCAGGAGCTGATCACCAGGCATACGGGCGCCTATGTCGCGGAGCGGTGGGATGTGTTCCGCTGGCTGTTCTTGACGCCCAAGCTGGAGGTCTGCCTGCCCGACTTTGTCGGGGTCAGCGGACCCGAGCCCCTGGTCGCCGGTCTGAAACTGACCAACGCCGTCGATCCCGCCGACTGGTCGCTGCACAACTACGCTACCTATTTCTACGGTACCCCGGTCTTCTCGCATGTGGCCTACGCCGTGATCGCGCTGCTGGTCGCTGGCTTTCTCCTTTGGCGCCGGGACGGACCTGACCTCGCGATCGCCGGGCTTATGTTCGGCGGCCTGGCTTTCACGGCGAGCTTCTTCGTGATCTCGCTCGCGTGCGACTATCGCTATCTCTACTTCCTGGATCTGGCGGCCGTGACCGGCCTGTTCTACCTCGTTCTCGACCCCTCGCTGCGCCGCGCCGGCGCCGAGGGCGACCTGCGGAGTGACCCTGCGTGACCGTTCGTTCGAACCTGCTTCTTGCGGCTGCGGTCTGCCTGTTCGTCGCGGCCTGCGACAAGCCCAAGGGCGCGCCGGCTGATCCTGTCGCCGCCACGCCTGCCGCGGAGCCAGCGCGACCGGCTCCCGTGCGCCCGGCCGAACTGGTGAAGTGGGACGAGTCGAGCGGCCGCTTCACGGTCGACGGCACGGTGCTGAAGACCGCTCATCTGTGGCGCTTTGACGGATCGACGGAGGGGTTCGTAGCCGCGTCGGCCCAGGTCGAGCCCGCCCGAGGCGGCGGCCTGCGAGTCGTCGAGCAGGCGATCGATACGATCGTCCGGTCGCCTCAGAATCTCGCGATCGAGGGCGGGCGCTACAATGGCGTTGTGGTGCGGTTGACCCGCGAGAAGGAGGCGAGCGAGTGGGACGGTTCGCTGTTCTTCAGCACGCCCGCCCACGGCGAGACGTCGGGCTTCTTTGGCAAGCCGCTGCGCGGCGCCGACCCTGTGGCCGGCGAGACCACCATCATGGTCTATGACATGGCCAAGCTGCGCAAAGGCGGCGGCGACTGGACGGCTTCGACAATCACTGGCCTGCGCCTGGATCTGGACGACCAGCCGGGCGGCCAGTTCGTCATTCACCAGATCGCGGTGGTCGCCTTGCCGGCCTCGGCGACGCTTCGACCGCCGCAGTAATGACGGCCAAGCCCCCAACTGCCGCGCTGATTCCAACCGAGCGGCCCGCCGCGCGGGTCGCGGCGATCCTGCCGTGCTACCGGTCCTGCGCCCATGTGCTCGGAGTGATCGCGGCCATAGGGCCGGAAGTCGACGTGATCATCTGCGTCGATGACGCCTGTCCGGACAGGGTGGGCGATCACATCGAGGCCAACGCCACCGATCCGCGGGTGATCGTGCTGCGCCACGAGATCAATCAGGGGGTCGGCGGGGCGGTCTGCACCGGCTATGCCCATGCCCTGGAGTTGGGCGCCGACATCTTCGTGAAGATCGACAGCGACGGCCAGATGGACCCGTCAGAGATTTCCGTCCTGGTCGATCCGATCGTGCGCGGCGACGCCGACTACGCCAAGGGCAACCGCTTTTTCAATATCGAGGACCTGCAGGGCATGCCGGCCCTGCGCCTGTTCGGCAATGCGGGCCTGTCGTTCCTGACCAAGCTGTCAACCGGCTACTGGAGCGTCTTCGACCCGACCAACGGTTATACGGCCGTGCATGCGCGGATGATCGAGCGGGTGCGGCTGGACAAGGTGTCCAAGCGCTACTTCTTTGAATCCGACCTGCTGTTCCGGCTGGGCACCCTGCGGGCCCGGGTCGCGGACGTGCCGATGGCGGCGATCTATGGCGACGAGGTCAGCCAGATGGACGTCGGCAAGATCGTCATTCCGTTCTTCTTCTCGAACGTCTCCAATTTCCTGAAGCGATTGTTCTACACCTACCTGCTGCGCAACTTTTCGGTGGCCTCGCTCTACCTGTTGATCGGTGTGCCGCTGACCGTCTTTGGCCTGGTGTTCGGAGTCGAGCGCTGGATCGACGCCGTTTCCGACTCCCGCCCGGCCACTTCGGGCCAGGTCATGTTCGCGGCTCTGCCGATCCTGATCGGCGTGCAGATGGTGCTCAACTTCATCGCCTACGACGTCGAGAACGAACCCCGCACCGCCGTCTGGCCGCTGCTGCGGCCCAAGAAGCGCGCGGTCTAGGCCGCCGATGCCGCTGAAGGACATCCTGCTGTGCCTGGCCTTTTCGATCACCCTGCCGATCGGCCAGATCCTGTTCAAGGTCGCCGCCGACCACAGCCGGTCGATCACCGGCGGCGTGGTCGAGAAGGTCCTGCTCAATCCGCCGCTGATCGGGGCCTTCGCCTGGTACGGCCTGACGGCGCTGTTCTGGTTCTACATCCTGACCCGCATCGCGCTCAGCACGGCCTATCCATTCTCGATCCTGGGATCGGCCCTGGTGCCGCTTTTGGCCTGGATCCTGTTTCGCGAGCAGGTGACCCTACAGACTGCATTGGGGTTCGCAGTCATGCTGCTGGGCTTCTTCATGGTGGTGCGGTCGCGGTGAGAACGGCTTCCAGCGACGTGCAATCCAGCTCGCGCGAAGACGCTGCATTAAACGACGGTCCCAAGTCCCGGGCTCACGCAGTCAGCCCGGCGCTCCAGGCGGTCATTCGGTCTTGCCCAGCCGGACGCTTTCGCATCCCATCGCCATCAGGCATTCGAACAGAAAGGCGGCCGTGAACGAGCCGCGGCTGATCTTGTTGCGAAGATTGGCCTCGCTTTCGGCAACGCCGCGTTCGGCCAGAAGTCGCGCCAGATCGGCATAGGTCAGGTTGCGCCGCTTGAGCTCGGCCTTCAGCACGCCCTTGACGTAGTCGGTCGATGTGACTGTTCGGGTTGCAACCATTTGCGCAACATACATCATCAAATATGATGCGAAAACCGTTGACATGATCTCATGTGCGGATCATTTCTCGCCCGCTTGGCTGGGCCGCCGTCCAGTCAGGCAGAGATCGCCGCCGGCCTGCATCCGTTCGGATGTCAGCACGACGGGGTCGGGTTCACGGCGGGGATGAACCAGCGGCCGACATGAAACGACCAAACCTGAAGATTCAGACCAACAGCCTGTTGATGCGCGTGCTGCGCGAAGGGCGTGGCTCGCTGTCGTTCGCTGCGGGCTTCACGCTGGTTTCCAGCGGCCTGTACATGGCGCTGCCCATCTTCACCAACCAGGTCTACGGCCGGGTGCTGACCAGCCAGAGCATCGCCACCTTGCTGGTGCTGACGGTCGGGGCGCTGTTCGTCTTCGCCGTGTCTTCGGTCATCGACTTCTACCGGGCGCGGGTCCTGATCAATTTCGGCGTGACCTTTGATCAGCGCGTCTCGGGCCACGTCTTTTCCGCTTTGTTCGACGGCATCAGCCGCCGAGAGGGTCACGTGACGTCTCAGGCGCTGCGCGATCTCGACATGGTCCGGCAGGCCCTGACCGGCTCGCCAATGCTGACCCTGTTCGATCTGCCGACCATGCCGTTGTTCATGATCGTGCTGTTCATCATCGACCCCTGGGTCGGCGGGCTGACCATGATCGGCGGCGTTGTGCTGTTGATCCTGGCGGTCATTCAGGACCAGGTCACGCGCACGTCGCTGAAAGAGGCCAGCGACTCGGCGCTCAAGAGCTACAGCTTCACTGACGCCGGGCTGCGCAACAGCGAAGTTGTTCGGGCCCTGGGCATGTTGCCCAGCATCGGCGCGCTGTGGGGGCATTTCCGCAAGGAGTCGCTTGAGCGCAGCACTCAGGCCAGCGACCAGGCGGGCGTCTGGTCGAACGCCATCAAGTTTGTGCGCATGGCGATCCAGATCCTGATCGTCGCCCTGGGCGCCCTGCTGACCATCGAGCACAAGATCGGTCCGGGCCTGCTGTTCGCCAACATGATCCTGTCGGCGCGCGCCCTGGCGCCGATCGACCGGGCCGTCGGCGTATGGTCAAACCTCATCCAGGCCAGCCAGTCCTATGAGCGACTGACCAAGCTGCTCAACAGCTATACGCCGGCAAGGCCTACGACCGCCCTGCCGCCTCCGACCGGACGGTTGACCGTCGAGGGCGTCAACTTCTTCACGCCGGACGGCTCGCGTCCGCTCCTGCGGGGCATATCCTTCACGATTCCGGCCGGCGAGACCGTGGGTGTCATTGGCCCTTCGGGCGCGGGCAAGTCGACCCTGGCGCGCCTGCTGGTCGGCATCTGGCAGCCCGCCAGCGGCGCGGTGCGCCTGGACGGCGCGGATGTCTTTACCTGGGAGCGCGAGGCCTTTGGCCGCCACGTCGGCTATCTCCCCCAGGATACCGAGTTGTTCGGGGGCACCGTCCGCCACAACATCGCCCGGTTCGCGCGCGACGTGACCGATGAGGAAGTCGTTGCGGCGGCCAAGATGGCCGCGGTGCATGACCTGATCCTGCGCCTGCCCAAGGGTTACGACACTGATCTTGGCCAGGAAGGCGTCGTGTTGTCGGTTGGCCAGCGCCAGCGGGTCGGCCTGGCGCGGGCCTTGCTGCGCGAGCCCAGTTTCGTTGTGCTGGACGAGCCCAACGCCAATCTCGACGCTCTGGGCGAGGCGGCCCTGATGACGGCGCTGGATGCGCTGAAGGCGCGGGGCGCGACCGTGGTCGTGGTGTCCCACAAGCCCTCGATCTTCCGCTCGGCCGACAAGATCCTGGTGATGCGCGACGGCGCCATTGAAATGTACGGACCCCGCGACGCGGTCATGAGCAAGGTCACGGCCCAGAACCAGGCGGCTGCGCAGGTCTCGACCTCGCCGGCGGTCAAGGCGATCGAGGCAAAGTCATGAACCGTTTCCTCAAGCTCACCCAGGTTTCTCAACCCGAACTGGAACCGCCGGTCGTCGGCGGTCCCGATGCGCCGCTGACAGACGCCCAGAAGCGCCATGTGCGCCGGCCCATCATCGCGGGCAGTGTGGTGATCGGGGTCTTCGTGATCGGACTGGGTCTGTGGGCCTCGGTCTCGCCGATCTTCGGCGCGGTGATCGCGCCTGGCCAGGTGCGGGTCGAGAGCAGCCGCAAGACGCTGAAGAACCGCGACGGCGGTGTCGTGCGCGGCATCTATGTGCGCGATGGCGATCAGGTCGCGGTCAACCAGGTGCTTCTGCGTTTCGACGACGTCGTGCCCAAGGCCCAGGTGGCGATTCTTTCCAATCAACAGCAGGCCCTGTTGGCCCAGCAGGCGCGCTTTGAGGCCGAGTCCCTGGGGCGCAAGACCATGGTGCTTCCGGCCGAACTGCTGAACGCCCAGGGTGATCCCCGGGTGGCCATGCTTGTGCGCAACGAGCAGTTTCTGTTCCGCTCCAGGCTCGACGCCGTGGAGGGCCAGGCGCAGATCCTCAATCAGCGTATCGTCCAGCTGCGCGAACGCCAGGCCGGCACCCAGATCCAGATCGATTCCATCGACGAGCAGGTCCGCCTCAGCCGCGAGGAACTGCAGGGCTTTCAGACGCTTTATGAAAAGGGCTATGCGCCCAAGACCATGATCCTGCGGCTGCAGCGAGCGCTGGCGGAATCGCAGGGCCGTCGCGGCGCCATGGCGTCGGAGATGACCCGCATCCAGGAACAGGTCGGAGAGACCCGGCTGCAGCTCAACTCGCTGTATCAACAGCGCGAGAGCGAAGCGGCGGAAGGCAAGCGCCAGGCCGACGGCCAGTTGGCCGACATCAATCCCCGCCTGGGCGCCGCGCGCGACGCCCTGAGCCAGACCGAGGTTCGGGCGCCGGTTGCGGGCTTTGTCCTCAACCTCACCCAGCACACCCTCGGCGGGGTCGCCGGGGCGGGCGAGCCCCTGCTGGATGTGGTGCCCGCCAACGCGCCGCTGGTGGTGATGGCCGAGGTGCGCCCCAGCGATATCGACGAGGTTTCCGCCGGCATGATGGCCCAGGTCGATCTGGCCGCCTTCAGCTCGCTCAAGGTTCCCAAGGTTGAAGCCAAGGTTCTCAACGTCTCGGCCGACTCGCTGACCAATCCCAAGACCGGCGATACCTATTTCATGGCCGAGCTGAAGATCGACCCCAGCGAACTGAAGAAGCTTCCCAAGGGAGCCAAGCTCTATCCGGGCATGCCGGCCAATGTGATGATCAAGACCGGCAAGCGCACCATCATGTCCTACCTGCTGGGTCCGATCGGCGATGTGATCAATCACGCCATGCGCGAATCCTGAGGACGCGCCGATGGAGCAGCCAAAGGTCTCGTTTCTGATCGCCGGCGTTCAAAAGGGCGGCACCACGGCGCTGTTTGACTATCTGGTCGAGCATCCCGCGCTGGAAATGCCGGCGATCAAGGAAGCGCACTTCTTTGACGACGAGCGGACGGTCGACTGGAGCGCGCCGGACTATCGTCCGTATCACGCCCTTTTCTCGCGACCCGATCCCGTGGTCCGGGGCGAAGCGACGCCGATCTACACCTACTGGCCTCGGTGCCTGGAGCGCATCGCGGCCTATAATCCCGCCATGCGCCTGATCCTGCTGTTTCGGGATCCGACCGAGCGCGCCTGGTCGCACTGGCGCATGGAGCGCGCGCGGCGCCGAGGACAGGCCCTTCGCCTGGTGCATCCGCGAGGGCCGCGCCCGCGTCGATGATCCGCAGGCCCCAGGTTATCATCGCGAGTATAGTTATGTGGAGCGTGGCTTCTACGGCGCGCAACTTGCCCGTCTCTACGCTATATTTCCGCATCAGCAGGTTCTGACTCTGAGGTCGGACGCGCTGGCCGCCGATCCGGACGGTGTTCTGGCCCGTGTGACAGATTTTCTCGATGTTCCCCGCTTTCAGCGGGCGATCACGCCTCGTCGCTCGCATGTCGGGCGGGAAATGGGCCCTGGGGACCATCCGACAGCGGAAGACGTTGCTCTGTTACGAGGCATTTATGCCGCTGATCAGAAGCTTTTCCGAGATTTGAGCGGCGGCGCTTTCGCCGGTTCAACCTAGAGGAATCGCCTCCTTGCTGCGGCCAGACGGTGCAGCGCGCTCTGGGGGTGGCTTCAGACGGTTGATTTTGTTGCAAATTTATCGCGCGGGGAGGCCGCGTGAAAACCCACGCGTTCGGCGCGTTTCGGCTGTTGCGCAATTTCCGCTGATTAGATAACTATAGCGCGGGCTTGTTTGACCTTGGTCGTCACCCTCGGGGGAACGATTAGGTACGGCTAAGGAACGCAGGTTCTCCACCTCCGTGGTGGGGGCGCAGGCGGTCTTGCGGCCCGTTGACACGATTTTGGAGAACAAGAATGGCTACCTACGTTTTCGAAACCATCACCGCCACGCAGGCGGCGGCTTTCACTCCTACCGACACCCTGATCTTCTCGACGCAGGCCGCCACCGCGACCGGCATTGTGAAGACCACGATCGCTGCGACCGCGACCTCGACCGCCAAGGACGTTTTCACCTACGGCGCTCAGTCGGTGACCTTCGCGGCTGACGCCGTGACCTCGATCACCTTCCCGGCCGGTTCGCTCTACAAGAGCCAAGCTGGCACCTTCGCCGGCGGCACCAAGGGCGACGCCCTGTACGCCACTGGCGCTGCCACCATCGACGGCGGCACCGGCGACGACCTGATCTCGGGCAGCGCCGTGGCTGACTCGGTTATCGGCGGCACTGGCGCTGACACCATCACCGGCGCTGCCGGTGCTGACAGCATCCAGGGCGGAACCGGTAACGACTCGATCAGCGCCGGCAACGACGATGACGTGATTCTGGGCGAAGCTGGCGACGACTCGATCACCGGCGGCACGGGCCTTGACGACATCAATGGTGGCGACGACGACGACACCATCTATGGCGGCAACGACGCTGACGACCTCGAAGGCGGCGACGGCGACGACATGGTCTACGGCGACAACGGCAACGACATCATCACCACCGTTGGTGGCGGCGTTGACACCGTGTTCGGCGGCGAAGGCAATGACACCGTCACCCTGACCAGCGCGCTCGCGACCGACACTGGCGACTTTGCCCAAGGCAACAAGGGCACTGACGACATCACCGGCGGCAACGGCAAGGACACCATCTACGGTGGCCAAGACGATGACGATCTGGACGGCGGCACCGGCGCTGACTACATCCAGGGCAACATCGGCGCTGACGACATCCTGGGCGGCGCCGGCAACGACACCATCCGTGGCGGTCAAGACAACGACGGCATCGCCGGCGACGCTGGCAACGACCTGATCTTCGGCGATCTGGGCGATGACACCCTGGCCGGCAACGCTGACAAGGACACCATTGACGGCGGCGCTGGCGCTGACGTCATCACCGGCGGCACCGAACAAGACGTGATGACCGGTGGCGACGGCAACGACAAGTTCGTCTTCGCGACGGGCGACTCGGTTGCTCCGACCGCTGACTCGATCACCGACTTCGCCACCGGCGACAAGCTGGTGCTGACGGCGGCTGCGGGTGGTGCTGGCTCGGCCGGCAACTACTTCGAAGGCACGGAAGACACCTACGCTGCCGCTGCTGCGACCGCTGCGGTGAAGATGAACGGTACGGACGTTGACTACGTGGCCATCCAAGTTGGTGGCGACGTGTTCTTCTTCTACGATCAAACCAGCGCGGCGACGACGTTCGACAACGTCATCGTTCTGGCCGGTTCGGACCTGACCGACATCTCGTTCAGCTCGATCGCTCTGACCTAAGAGCTCTTCTTCAGAGCTAAGATTGTGGGGCCATCCTTCGGGGTGGCCCCCTTTTTTTGTCCAGATTTCGCCCAGGGGCCCGTGGCCATCGGGTTGTGAGTGCCAGGCCCATGTCAAACGCGGCGATCTATCTCAATCCGGAAGCCTTCGACACCAAGACCAAGGCCCTGATGGGTCGTCACGCGGCAGGCGAGAGCTTTCTGCGCGGCTTTCGGCTGCATGCCGATGTCGAGCGGCATGTATTCTGGAACGTGGCCGGGCGGCCTGCCGCCGACATGCAGGCCTTCGTCGACGCCGTCGAGCCCAGCCCCAAGCCGGTCACCTGGCTGACTGCGGGCGATCGTCGGGGTATTGCCCGGATGGGGGCTGTCAGCCTCAGTTCGCCGCAGATCGCACGCGAGGCCTGGGCGCGGCGCGTCCTCGGCGATGCGGCCTACGGAATCTGCGGCATTACTCACACGACCGCGACGGCTCGCGCCATGGACGCCATCGGCGCCTTGCTGACCGCTCCGGTCAAACCCTGGGACGCCCTGATCTGCACCTCACGCGCTGTCCGCGCCGCCGTTGAGCGCCAGCTGGAAGCGACCGAGGATTATCTCGCCCAGACCCTGGGCGCCTCAAGGCTGACCCGACCCCAGCTGGAAGTCATCCCGCTGGGCGTCAATGTCGCCGACTTCATCACCACGCCGGCCCAGAAGAAAGACTGGCGCGAAAGACTCGGCATCGCCGACGATACGGTCGTGGCCCTCTATGTCGGCCGCTTCAGCGCCGCCGCCAAGATGAACCCCCTGCCGATGGCCATGGCCCTGGAGCGCGCGGCGGTTCGCTCGGGCAAGAAGCTCGCCTGGGTCGTGGCCGGCTGGGCGCCGACCGAGGACCTGACCGCCCGCTATCACGATGACAGCCGGGCCTGTTGCCCCAGCGTCCAGTATATCGCCCTGGACGGGCGGGAACCCGATGTCCGCTTCTCGATCTGGGCCGTGGGCGACATCTTTCTGTCCTTGTCGGACAATGTGCAGGAAACCTTTGGCCTGACCCCGGTCGAGGCCATGGCTGCCGGCATGCCCAATGTGGTGTCCGACTGGGACGGCTACCGCGACACCGTGCGTCACGGGATCGACGGCTTCCGCATCGCCACCTACGCGCCCCGCCCCGGAACCGGTGAGGACATCGCCTATCGTCATGCCAATGACTGGGTGAATTACGAAACCTATGTCGCCGCAACCAGCCAGACCAATGTCGTGGACATCGACCAGGCCGCTCAAGCTATCGCCACGCTGGCCCGTGACCCCGAGCTGCGCGCCCGCATGGGCGCTGCGGCCCGGGAACGGGCGGTGACGGAATTTGACTGGGCGCGGATCATCCCCCGCTACCAGGCGCTGTGGGGCGCCATGAACGCCCGACGCCTGGCCGAGCCCGCCCCGACGCCGGCGGCGCGCAATCTGGTCAACAACCCTTGGCGGATGGACCCCTATACGCTGTTCGCCGCCTATCCGACCGAGTTCCTGACCGGCACCTCGATGATCCGCGCCAGGCCGGACCTCACCTGGGCGCAGGTCAAGGCGGCGACCGGCTCGGTGATGACTCGCGAGGGTGGCTTTGCCCTGCCCCCTGAGGCCGAGATCGTCAGCCTGGTCGAACGGCTTGCCGTCGAGCGCCAGACCAGCGTCCAAGATCTGCTGGCCAACTTTCCCGCGCCGCGCCGTGTGCTCCTGGAGCGCGGCGTGCTTTGGCTGGCCAAGTATGGCCTGATCGAGATCCTGGGGCGCTCCGACCGCATACCCGACTAGGGAATTTTCCGGCGCAGTGGACGCCGGTTCGTCGTCAGAAAATGCGTTAAAACAAGAGACTAGAGCATTTCACCGATCCAATTGGATCGGCAAATATCCTAGCGCCTGAAATGCCCGCCATCTAGCGCTGCAAGCTACCCGTTCGACGCTAACGCAAGGAGGGTGAACAACGCCGTGGCGCCCAGCGTGGCCGGCGTCACGCCAGCCCCTGCCTCGCCTTCAACCCCAGGCGGGTCGCCAAGGCGCAGCCCCAAAACTCGAACGGCCGAGCCGCAAAACCATTAAGTTTCGCAACCCGGCCGGAGTGACACAGCCGCGCTGGAGAACAAGGCTGAGATAAGAATATGCCACAGATCAGGTTCACCTGAAAGGGGAAACGCCCGTCTATCGGGGGTCGTCGACACAAGATCGTTAAATTGTGATCGACCACGTGGTGTCGACCACCGTCGCTCCCGCGTTGTTCACCACGTATCGGCCTTCGTAACGTCCCCTGGGCCAGCCCCCGGCCGGCGCCTTTTTGCCCGTGAACAGCACATACTGCGCCTTGGCGCTAGTCAATGGGGCGACCTCATTGACGCTCACAACGCTGCCGTCCGGCCCCCTGAGGGTCAGGCGAGCCTGGTCGCCGACCTTGAGGCCGATGGATCGCACATAGGCCACCAGCGGCGTCGCTGCGCCGGGCGTCGGCAGGTTTCCGGCCTCGACCTCGGCCATGCCGGCAGGCCCCGCCGCGAAGCCCTTGTTGAGTACGGCTCGCGGCCTGTAAGCCAGCTTGCCGGCCGCCGCAGCCGTCCACAGCCCGCCGCCCGAGCTACAGGCCCCGGCGGCGCCCGGAGCGGGCGCGAAGGGGTCGACCACCTCATTGTCGCGTCGCACGGTAAAATGCAGGTGCGGATATTCGGTCTGTCCCGAAAGCCCGACCTGACCCAGGGGCTGGCCCCGCTTGATCGCCTGGCCGGCCTTCACCACCAGAGAGCCCTGGCGCATGTGGCAGTACTGGGTGACCAGGCCGCCGCCATGATCGATCACCAGACCATTGCCGCATTCCTGGCCTTTCACGGCCTCAAGACCGGTTGTCTTCACCGAGATGTCGGCCACCCCGTCGCGCAGCCTGGACACGGTCCCGTCGGCCGCCGCCAGCACCGCCACGCCGGCCTTCTGGGCCCGAAGGTCCGGCAAGCGGAAATCGACGCCGTTGTGGCCTTCATAGGTCAGGGAGCCGCACCGGAAGTCCCTGGCGCCGGGGCCCGGATCGCGGTCGACGAGGTTCTGAACCTCGCAGCTGACGCCGATCTCGCACTGGATGGGAAGGGACAGTCCCGCGCCTGGAGCGCCTCCGACATCGGGCGCCAGGGCCAGCAAGGGCAGGCTCCCCAGGGTCGACAGGGCCAGACACGACATCGCCAGCATTGGCCGCATGGATCTTCTCCGCCTCGTCGCCCGCACGCGCCGCGGGGCCGACAGGAATGATCGCATGTAAGGGCGGAAGTTTGTCGCGCCGTCGAGAGGAGGCAGACATGGAAACGGCCGCTCCCTTTAGGGAAGCGGCCGTCTTGGTGGAGCTTAGCGGAGTCGAACCGCTGACCTCTTGCATGCCATGCAAGCGCTCTACCAGCTGAGCTAAAGCCCCGAGGTCCTTGGTTTCCCAAGAGAACCCTGGTGTGTCCCGCCTGTTCCGATCTGGTCGGGCCCGGCGAGGCGCGGAACCTATGCCGGGAGGATTTTTGGATCAACCCTCCCGGCGAACTTTTTCGAAGAATTTTTCGAACGTCGTTCGAGGTCTTAGCGATCGTCGTCGTCGGCGCCCGGAAGGCCTTCGATTTCGTTCTCGAGAGCGTCTTCGTCCTCGTCCTCGTCTTCGAGGAAGGGCACGTCGTCGGCTTCGTCTTCGGCGAGATCCTCGTCCTCGGCGAAGTCGACGCCCAGGTCGTCACCGCCCGCAGGGGTCGGCGTGCCCGGATCGGCGTCTTCGTCATCGGTCTCGATGACGTCGGGCTCGACCTTGTCGATTTCCGGGGTCTCATCGACCTCGTCCTCGAAGCCGTCCTCATCCTTCGGAGGCGGAGCGGGCTTCTCGTCCTCGGCGTCATAGTCCGGCGTGACGGCGCGCGCACGGACGCGGCGCGATTTCAGCGCCTCTTCCGGGTCGAACGACTCGCCGCACTTGGGGCACAGCGCCGGGCGACGGCCCAGGTCATAGAATTTCGATTGGCAGTTGGGGCAAATTTGTTTTGCGCCCAATTCGGGATTGGCCAAGAGGCGAACCTTTGATCCAGATGGGAAAAGCGGCCGGTGACTTGCCATGGCCAAGGCCCGCTGTCAAAAGCAATCCCCTCGCGAACCCCACCATGATCAGGGAGCCGGTTAAGGCATGACGGCGGCTGGACTGAAAAGCGGGCCCAGCGGAGCCCTTCGAGGGACCGTTCGCGCCCCGGGCGACAAGTCGATTTCGCACCGCTCGATGATCCTGGGCGCTCTGGCCAGTGGCACGACCACGGTCGAGGGCCTGCTCGAGGGCGACGACGTGCTCGCGACCGCCCGGGCCATGCGCGCCTTTGGCGCGCGGGTCGAGCAGGAAGGCGTCGGCCGCTGGCGCATCGAGGGCCAGGGCGGTTTCGCCGAGCCGACCGATGTCATCGACTGCGGCAATGCCGGCACCGGTGTCCGCCTGATCATGGGCGCGGCGGCGGGTTTTGCCATGTGTTCGACCTTCACCGGCGACGCATCCTTGCGCGGACGACCGATGGGCCGGGTGCTGGATCCCCTGGCGCGCATGGGCGCGACCTGGCTGGGCCGCGACAGGGGGCGCCTGCCCCTGACCCTGAAGGGCGGCAATCTGCGCGGCCTGGCCTATCGCCTGCCGATGGCCTCGGCCCAGGTGAAGTCGGCCGTGCTGCTGGCCGGTCTGCACGCCGAGGGCGGCGTCGAGGTGATCGAACCCGAAGCCACCCGCGACCACACCGAGCGCATGCTGCGCGCCTTCGGGGCCGAGGTGATCGTCGAGGACCGTGACGGCATTCGCCACATCCGTCTGCCCGAGGGCCAGAAGCTGACCGGGACGCATGTCTCGGTGCCGGGTGATCCGTCGTCGGCGGCTTTCCCGCTGGTCGCCGGCCTGATCGTTCCGGGTTCGGAGGTCACGGTCGAGGGCGTGATGCTCAACGCCCTGCGCACCGGCCTGTTCACGACGCTGCAGGAGATGGGCGCGGATCTGGTGATCTCGAACGTCCGGATGTCCAGCGGCGAGGAGGTCGGCGACATCACCGCCCGCTATTCCTCGCTGAGGGGTGTGGTCGTGCCGCCCGAGCGGGCTCCGGCGATGATCGATGAGTATCCCATCCTGGCGGTCGCGGCCGCCTTCGCCGACGGTCCGACCGTCATGCGCGGCATCGGCGAGATGCGGGTCAAGGAAAGCGACCGCATCGCCCTGACGGCGGCGGGCCTCACGGCCTGCGGCGTCACGGTCGAGGAAGAGCCCGAAGGCATGACGGTCGTCGGCACGCGGGGCGGCAATCACCCCGTGCGCGGCGGCGGCCTGGTCCACACCCACGGCGATCACCGCATCGCCATGAGCCATCTGATCCTCGGCATGGCCGCCCAGCAGGGCGTGGCCGTTGACGAGCCGGGCATGATCGCCACCAGCTTCCCGGGCTTCGCCGACCTGATGCGCGGCCTCGGCGCGGATCTGGCGGAGGCCTGAGCATGGGGTTCGTGATCGCCGTCGACGGCCCCGCCGCCTCGGGCAAGGGCACGGTCGCCAGTCGGCTGGCGGCGCTCTATGGCTATGCGATGCTGGACACCGGCCTGCTCTATCGCGCTGTCGGCGTGCGACTGCTGGCGACCGGCGGCGATCTGGATGACGCCGCCGCTGCCGAGGCCGCAGCCAAGGGGCTGGACCTGGCCGAACTGGAGAGGGCCGAGGTTCGCACCCGCGCCGCCGGCGAGGCGGCCAGCCGGGTTGCCGTCCATACCGGTGTCCGCGCGGCCCTGTTTGATCTCCAGCGGCAGTTCACGACCCGCGAGCCCGGTTCGGTGATCGACGGGCGAGACATCGGCACGGTCATCGCCCCCGATGCGCCGGCCAAGCTTTACGTGACCGCGACACCGGAGATCCGGGCGGAACGCCGGTGGAAGCAGCTGTCCGGACAGGGCGAAGCTGTCGCCTACGCCGATGTGCTGGCCGACATCCACAGGCGCGACGCGCGGGACTCCGGCCGCGACAGCGCGCCCATGACCCAAGCCTCAGACGCCGTCTTGCTCGATACGTCGGAAATGACTATAGAGCAGGCCTTCGATGCGGCCCGCCGCATTGTCGAGACGGCGCGCGCCCGGTTGGGAAACCTCCCGGGCTAATCTAACGCCCGCCTCGCCGCCGCTTAGGAAGCCGCGGTCCGCATGAAAATCCTTATCACCCGGAATCCCCAGAACCGTCATTCGGCGGCTTCATTGTGGGGCGTCCCTCAACACGAGACTAAACATCAGCATGGCTGACGATATGAGCTTCAACCCGACGCGCGACGATTTCGAAGCGCTGCTTAACGATTCCATGGGCGGCCGCGACTTCGCGGAAGGCACCGTCGTCAAGGGTATCGTTGTCGGTATCGAGAAGGACTTCGCGATCATCGACGTCGGTCTGAAGACCGAAGGTCGCGTTCCCCAGAAGGAATTCGGCGTTGATGACGCCGGCAAGCCCACCATCAAGGTCGGCGACCACGTCGAAGTCTTCCTGGAACGCCTGGAAAACGCCCTCGGCGAAGCGGTCATCAGCCGCGAAAAGGCCAAGCGCGAAGAAGCCTGGACCCGTCTGGAAGGCGTCTACGCCCAGAACGTGCCCGTCATGGGCGCCATCGTCGGCCGCGTCAAAGGCGGCTTCACCGTCGACCTGGGCGGCGCCTCGGCGTTCCTGCCCGGCTCGCAGGTCGACATCCGCCCGGTGCGCGACGTCGGCCCGCTCATGGGCAAGGAACAGCCCTTCGCCATCCTCAAGATGGACCGTCCGCGCGGCAACATCGTCGTCTCGCGTCGCGCCATCCTGGAAGAAGCCCGCGCCGAGCAGCGCACCGAACTGGTGTCGCAGCTGCAAGAGGGTGAAATCCGCGAAGGCGTCGTCAAGAACATCACCGACTATGGTGCGTTCGTTGACCTGGGCGGCATCGACGGCCTGCTGCACGTCACCGACATGAGCTGGAAGCGCGTCAACCACCCGAGCCAAGTGCTCGCCGTGGGCGACACCGTGAAGGTCCAGATCGTCAAGATCAACCCGGACACCCAGCGCATCAGCCTCGGCATGAAGCAGCTGCAGTCCGATCCGTGGGACGGCGTGGAAGCGAAGTACCCGGTCGGCGCCAAGTTCACGGGCCGCATCACCAACATCACCGACTACGGCGCGTTTGTTGAGCTGGAAGCCGGCGTTGAAGGCCTGGTCCACGTCTCGGAAATGTCCTGGACCAAGAAGAACGTCCACCCCGGCAAGATCGTCTCGACCTCGCAAGAAGTCGACGTGGTCGTGCTGGACGTCGATCCGTCCAAGCGCCGCGTTTCGCTGGGCCTGAAGCAGGCTCTGGCCAACCCGTGGGATTCGTTCCTCGAAACTCACCCGGTCGGCTCGACCGTCGAAGGCGAAGTCAAGAACGCGACCGAGTTCGGTCTGTTCATCGGCCTCGACAACGACATCGACGGCATGGTGCACCTGTCGGACATCGACTGGAGCGCCTCGGGCGAAGAAGCCATGGCCCGCTACAAGAAGGGCGACATGGTCAAGGCGAAGGTTCTCGACGTTGACGTCGAGAAGGAACGCATCTCGCTGGGCATCAAGCAGCTGGGCGGCGATCCGATGTCGGGCGACACCTATCGCAAGAGCCAGACCGTCACTGTGACCGTGACCGAAGTGACCACCGGCGGCATCGAAGTTCGCTTCGGCGAAGACGACGCCCTGATGACCGCGTTCATCCGCAAGTCGGACCTGTCGCGCGATCGTCAAGAGCAACGTCCGGAACGCTTCGCCGTGGGTGACCGCATCGACGCTCAGATCACCAACATCGACAAGGCGGCTCGCCGCGTTTCGATGTCGATCAAGTCGCTGGAAATGGCCGAAGAGAAGGAAGCCATCGAGCAGTTCGGCTCGTCGGACTCCGGCGCTTCGCTGGGCGACATCCTGGGCGCGGCTCTGCGCGAGCGGGCCACCCCCAAGGAATAGTCTTTCGCCCCTTCACCGGGACTGAAGTCAGCGGCGGCCGGAGCGATCCGGCCGCCGTTTTTCTTTGCGCCATCCTGCGTCTTGTTCGGCTAAGTCCTTGGACGGCGACGCCTTTGGTGAAGACAGCGCTCACCACGATGATCCCGATCGAGCGTCTAAACTGCGCGTTTCCCCGGTCCGGACGTCACGAGATGCGTTTCAACCGAAATCCCAGGCAATTTGCGAGAAGCTTGCGCACTTTCGCCGAGGCTCGGCATGCGAACCCAGATTGAGGAGAAAATCCGGGATATCCTGTCTGTGTCGCTTCGAATGGGCGCCCAGGTCGGGCGGGAGAATCTCAACCTGCCTCTTGAAGACTCAACCACCCTTGGGCAAAGGTCCGCACGCGCCAGTTCCTCCCTCCGGCGCCGGGGATATCGATGATCAAGTCTGAACTCATCGCCAGGCTCGCGAATGAAAATCCGCACCTGACGCAGAAAGACGTCGAGCGCGTTGTCAGCGTCATTCTGGAGCGCATGATTGGCGCTCTGGAAGGTGGCGGTCGCGTCGAACTTCGGGGCTTTGGCGCGCTGTCGGTGCGCTCGCGCCCGGCGCGCTCCGGCCGCAATCCGCGCACGGGCGAAACCGTCGATGTGCGCGCCAAGCATGTGCCGTTCTTCAAGAGCGGCAAGGAACTGCGGGCCCGGCTCAACGCCGACGAGTAGTCAGGCGGACCGCCTGGCCCGGCCTTGACCGGACCGACCGAACGCCGCCAGTTTCGCCCCTTCAGCAAGGCTAATCGGCGAGACCGGGTCATGAGTGTCATCAAGGAATTTCGCGAGTTCATCTCGCGCGGCAACGTCATTGATCTGGCCGTCGGCGTGATCATCGGCGCGGCCTTCAATGGCATCGTCAAGAGCCTGGTCGACCAGGTGATCATGCCGCCGATCGGTCTGCTGACCGGCGGCCTCGACTTCTCCAAGCTGGAATGGGTGCTCAAGCCCGAAAACGCGGCCACCGAGGCCGTGGAGAAGGTCGCCGTTCAGTACGGGGCCTTCATTAACACCCTGATCCAGTTCCTGATCGTGGCGGCCGTGGTCTTCCTGCTGGTCAAGGTCGTCAACGGCATCCGCCGCGCCGACGCCGCCGAGCCCGCGCCGGAAGCGCCCGCCGCCCCAACGGCCCAGGAGGCCCTGTTGACGGAGATCCGGGATCTGTTGGCCAAGGGCGGGGCGCCCAAGGCGACTGTCGCCAAGAAGGCTCCGGCGTCTAAAGCACCATAATGTTGTCATCCCGGCCGCACCCCGGCGAAGGCTGGGGGAAGAGCCGGGACCCAGGGGCGACCACAGTGCGCCGGCCCCTGGGTCCCGGGCAGCCTCTGCGAGGCTTCCGGGATGACAAAGGTGAGAGTTATTTCCCGTTGGTCAGCGTCGGACTGTCGAGGTCCAGTTTGGCGGCCGGGATCACCGTGGCGTTCGGCACGGCGGCGGGCAGGGTGTCACCCATCGCTTTCAGGTCGCCGGCCACGATGATGCTGGTCTGGGCGGGGTCCATCATCGACTTGGCGAAGGCCTGAACGTCGCTGGCGCTGACGGCCTCGACCTTGCTCGCATAGCTCTGGATCTCGTTCAGCGGCACGCCATAGACGGCCAGGTTGCCCAGGATGTCAGCCAGGCCCTCGGAGGTGCCGAGGTCACGGCCAAAGCCGCCGACCAGAACCGACTTGCGCGCCGTCAGTTCGCTGGCCGAGGCTGGCTCGGCCGCCAGACGGGTCAGTTCGGCCTGGACCAGGCTGACCACCTGACCGGCGGACTCGTTCTTGGTCTGCACCCGGGCCGAGAAGCCGCCGAACTGGCCCTGCGGGGTCAGGCTGGAACCCGCGCCGTAGGACAGGCCGCGCTTGATGCGGATTTCCTGGTTCAGACGCGAGGAATAGCCCACGCCCAGCACCGCATTGGTCACCAGGCCCGAATAGTAGTTGGGGTCGGCGCGGGTGATGGCCGGCTTGGCCAGGGTCACGGCCGCCTGTCCGGTGCCGGGCAGGTCAATGACCACATTGCGCGGCTTGTAGCCGGTCGGGGCGGCCGGCGTGGCCGGCGGCGGCGTGGCGGGTTTCTTCCAGCCGCCGAACGCGGTCTGCGCCAGGGCGAAGCCGGCTTCCGGCGACAGGTTGCCGGTCAGGACCAGGACGGCATTGTCCGGACGCCAGGCGGCCGAGTGCAGCTTGACCAGGTCCTCGCGCTTGATCTTCGGCAGCGAGCCGGGCGTGCCGCCGGCCACGTGGCCATAGGCCGAGCCGGCATAGAGCACCGGGGCTGTTGCGTAGGCCGCCAGGCTGCCCGGGCGCTGATAGGCGACCGACAGGCCATCCAGGGTCTCGGCGCGAACACGGTCCAGCTCCTCGGCCTTGAAGACCGGGTTCTGGGCGACGTCGGCCATGATCGCCATGGCCGGGCCAGCCTTGTCGGCGATGACGCTGAGGGTCAGGGACGAGGCTTCCCAGCCCGAGCCGGCCGCCAGATTGGCGCCCAGGGCTTCGGTCTGCCGGGCGATATCGACCGCGCCGCGGGTCTTGGTGCCCTCGGTCAGAAGGTCGGCGGTCAGACTGGACGCGCCGGCCAGGCCGGCCGGATCAGAGCTGGCGCCGCCCCGCACGGTCAGGTCGGCGGTGATCAGCGGCAGGTCGCTGGACTTGGCCACGATCACCCGCAGACCGTTGGCCAGGGTCTTCTCGACCGGCGAGGGCAGGACGGCGGCGATCGGGGCGGCAACGGCAGGGATCTTCTGGCGCTCGCCCTCGGGGGCCAGGGTGAAGACCGTGCCGTTGAACTTCACCGAGGCGACCTTGGGCGGGGCCGGGGTGTTGTCCTTCTCGCCGGCCGGCCTGGCCGATTCCGGCAGGTAGCGGATGGACGTGCGGCGATCGTCGGCCAGCCACTTTTTCGCGACCCGCTGGACGTCGGCGGCGGTGACCGCCTGCAGGCCGGCCAGGTTGGTGTTGGCGCGTGCCGCGTCGCCGTCGGTCAGCAGAGCGTAGCCGATGGCGAAGGCGCGGCCGTCGATCTCTTCACGGCGGCGCACGGCGTCCGCCAGCAGGCCGGTCTTGGCCTCGGCCAGTTCAGCGGCGGTCGGCGGGGCGTCGCGCAGGCGGGCGACCTGGGCCAGCAGGGCGGCTTCGCCCTGATCCACCGTCTTGCCGCCGCCCATGATGGCGCCGACATAGAACAGGCCCGGCTGAGCGTTGGTCGGGCCCGAGGAGAACACCGACTGGGCGATCTGCTGCTCATAGACCAGGGTGTCGTAGAGCCGCGAGGACTTGCCGGCTGATAGGATGGCGTCCAGCACGGCCAGGGCCGGGGCGTCCTGGTCGGCCGAGGCCGGAGCCAGCCAGGTGATCGCCACCGCCGGCAGCGGCACATTGGGGCCATAGGTGTTGACGGTCTTCGGGCCGGTGCGCGGCGGCTCGACCACCGTGACCCTGGGCAGCGGCGTGGCCGGAGCCTTCAGCGGCGCGAAATACTTGTCGGTCAGGGCGGTCAGCTGGGCGTCGTCGAAATTGCCGGCCACGATCAGGGCGGCGTTGTCGGGGCGATAATAGGTGGCGTGGAAGGCGCGCACGTCATCGACAGTGGCCGCGTCCAGCTCCTCGATCGAGCCGATGCCCGGGCGCTTGTAGGGGTGAGTGGTGAACGACTGCTGCGGCACATAGAGGGCGAACAGACGGCCATAGGGATCGGCCAGAACGCGCTGGCGCAGTTCTTCCTTCACCACATCGCGTTCGGAGGCGAAGCCTGCCTCGTCGATCACCAGGGTGCTCATGCGGTCGGCCTCGGCCCACAGCAGGCGCTCCAGATGATTGGCCGGCACCACCTCGTAGTAGTTGGTGAAGTCGTCATAGGTGGAGGCGTTGTTGAAGCCGCCGACATCCTCGGTCAGCCGGTCGAGGGTCTCGTTGGGCATGTTGCGCGTGGCCTTGAACATGATGTGTTCAAAGAGGTGCGCGAAGCCCGAACGGCCTTCAGGATCGTCCTTCGAGCCGACGCCGTACCAGACCTGCACCGTCACGTTCGGCGTGGTCGTATCGCGGGCCGTGAACACCTTCAGGCCATTGGCCAGCACGCGCTCCTGGTAGACGATCGGCGGCACGCTGATCGATGGCGCGCCCATCTTGTCTTGGGGCGCCGCGAAGGCCATGGGCGACAGGGCGGTGGTCGAAAGAGCCAGCGCCACGAGGGCGGCCTTGGCGACGGGACGGATCATTCGGGGTGAGCTCCAGCAAACGCGGTTGCGCCGACCCTATCATCGCCCCGCCGGGGCGAAAGCTTACCGTCTTGTCATGAAGCGATTGTCGGAGGCTCCAGGATGAACCGGGCTTGCTGGGCGCGCGAGGGGACCATGCAGGCGTCCTTCTTCCCCATCAGCCGATAGCGGTTGGCGGCCAGCCAGTCATAGGCGGCGTCGGCCGGCCGCCTGGGCAGGCGATCGACAAAGGCCAGCCAGCGCCACGGCGCGTTGAGCCGGCGCAGCAAGGCGCCGATGGCGGCGGTCTTTTCCAGGCCCCGGCCATGGTCGATGAACAGGAAGCTGGCGGGGGTGTCCGGGTCGATCCCGTGGGTGATGGCCAGCTGGCGGCCATAGGGCGACTGGATTGGCGTGAAACGGATGACGCCCTCGCGATCCAGCCTCAGCACCAATGTGACCGAGCCCGAGCAGAGATTGCACACGCCGTCGAACAGCCACAGGCCATCAGGCAGGTCCTGCGAGGCCGGGCTCACTCGGCCTCCTGGCATTCCCGGCGCAAGGCCCTCAGGGCGTCGGGGACGTCGCGGCGCATCAGGCCGCTGAGCATGGGCGCCGGCAGGGCGAAGGGCGCCGCCGCCCACATCTCATAGGTCACGCGGGTGGCGGTCCCGGACTTGATCGGCTCCAGCGTCCAGGACCCCTCGCACGCGCGGATGTCGCCGCCGATGCAGGTGAAGCGGATGCTGCGCTCAGGGTCCAGGTCGACGCGCGAGGTCGAGCGCAGGGTCGGCAGGAAGAAGCCCCACTTGACCAGATGCTCGCGCCGTTCCGAGCGGCCGTCCACTGCGCGCGACAGCACCCGGCAGCGCTTGACCCCCGGGGTCATGCGGGCCGCACGATCGCAGTCGAGGATCGTGCGCCAGACCACGGCCACGGGGGCGGGAATATCGATGGCCGCCCTCACCATGCCGCCGCGTCCCCTGGCGTCGGCATGGGCCTCGATGGGGATCTCGCCCGCCCGCAGGCGGTCCGTCCAGGCGCCGTCGGCCAGAGCCGGGCTGGCCAGAAACATCAGGGCAAGGGAAAGTCGCCGGCTCATCATCCTGACGCTAACGCGCCGATGGCCTCGCCGTCACGCGCCGGCGCGATTTTTCACCAGATCATCGACGACCGACGGATCGGCCAGGGTCGAGGTGTCACCCAGGCTGGTGAGGTCGTTCTCGGCGATCTTGCGCAGAATGCGGCGCATGATCTTGCCCGACCGGGTCTTGGGAAGGCCCGGGGCCCACTGGATGACGTCCGGCGCAGCGAACGGGCCGATCTCGTGGCGGACCCACAGCACCAGCGCCTTGCGCAGATCATCGGTCGGGGTGACGTCGGCGTTCAGGGTGACATAGGCATAGACGCCCTGACCCTTGATGTCGTGCGGGCACCCGACCACGGCGGCCTCGGCGACGGTTTCGTGGGCGACGAGCGCGCTCTCGATCTCGGCGGTGCCCAGGCGGTGGCCCGAGACATTGATCACGTCATCGACCCGGCCGGTGATCCAGTAATAGCCGTCGGCGTCGCGGCGGCAGCCGTCGCCGGTGAAGTACTTGCCGGGATAGGTGCTGAAATAGGTCTCGAAGAACCGGCCGTGGTCGCCATAGACCGTGCGCATCATGCCCGGCCAGCTGTCGGTGATCACCAGGTTGCCTTCGGTCGCGCCGTCCAGAACCGCGCCTTCAGCGTCGACCAGCTGCGGCTTGACGCCGGGCAGGGGCCTGGAGGCCGAGCCGGGCTTCAGGGCCGTCGCGCCGGGCAGTGGCGTGATCAGCATGCCGCCGGTCTCGGTCTGCCACCAGGTGTCGACGATCGGCAGTTTCGCCTTGCCGACCACGCGGTGGTACCAGAGCCAGGCCTCCGGATTGATCGGCTCGCCGACACTGCCCAGCAGGCGCAGCGACGAAAGATCGTTCTTGGTGACGTGCTCGTCGCCCTCGCGCATCAGGGCCCGCAGGGCGGTGGGGGCGGTATAGAAGATCTCGACCTTGTGCTTGTCGATCACCTCCCAGAACCGGCTGGGGGTGGGATAGTTGGGCACGCCCTCGAAGATCAGACTGGTCCCGCCATTGGCCAGCGGGCCGTAGACCACATAGCTGTGGCCGGTCACCCAACCCACGTCGGCCGTGCACCAGAAGACTTCGCCGGGTTTGTAGTCAAAGACGGCCCAGAAGGTCCACGACGCCCAGGCCAGATAGCCGCCGGTCGTGTGCAGCACGCCCTTGGGCTTTCCGGTCGAGCCGGAGGTGTAGAGGATGAACAGCGGATCCTCGGCGTTCATCGGTTCGGGCGCGCACTCGGCCGAGACCGCTTCGCGCACGTCCTGCCAGACGATGTCGCGGTTCTTGACCAGGGGCACGTCGGCCCCGGTCCAGCGGACCATCAGCACCTTGCCGACCCACGGGCAGCTCTTCAGGGCCTCGTCGATATTGGCCTTCAGCGGCACGCGCTTGCCGCCGCGCTTGCCCTCGTCGGCGGTGATCACGAAGTGCGAGGCGCAGTCCTGGATGCGGCCGGCGATGCTGTCAGGCGAAAAGCCGCCAAACACCACCGAATGCACGGCGCCGATCCGGGCGCAGGCCAGCATGGCGACGGCCGCGATCGGGATCATCGGCAGATAGATCGTCACCCGGTCGCCCTTCTGGACGCCTTGGGCCTTGAGGACGTTGGCCATGCGGCAAACCTCCTCGTGCAGCTGGCCATAGGTCAGTGTGTCCGAGGTTCCCGGCTCGTCGCCCTCGAAGATCAGGGCGACCTCGTCCTTCCTGTGCGGCAGATGACGGTCGATGCAGTTGGCGCTGACGTTCAGCACCCCGTCGGCATACCAATGGATGCGGAAATCGTCCTTGTCGAACGAGACGTCCTTGATCTGGGTGGGCGGCTTGATCCAGTCGAGGCGAGCGGCGATGTCGCGCCAATAGCCGTCCGGATCGGCCTCGACGCGGGCGAGGGCGGCCTCATAGGCGGCGGCGTCGATATGGGCCTGCCGCGCCAGGGCCTCTGGAACCGGGAAAACCTGTCCGTCGCTCACGCCATCTACTCCCTTGGTCTTGTTGGGCGGGAGTTATGCGCGGCCCGTCCCGGGGCGCAAGAAGACCAATGAAGAATCGCCATTTGGCTGGCTGGATCTTGTTGTCCGTTCGGATTGTGCGCGCCGCTTTCACGCCCTACCGTCGAGATTCACTTGGGAGTCCCAAATGCATCCATTGAAAAGGTTGCTGTTCGTTGCCGCGATTCCTGTGGCGTTCGCGGCCGGCGTGGCAGGCTCCGACGGAATCCGATCCACGATCTGGATGTTTCGCGGGTCAGTCGATATCGACTGCATCGATCATGCTGTATGTGTGGGTGCCGAGGCTCCAGCGGTCTTCAGCAGAGTGAACAGAGACCGGTACGGACTAACCAGCGTTTTCTGTGAGGACGCTAGTACACCTGACAAATTCATCCGTCTTGACCAGGTGGTTGCGGGGAAGACCTGCGAAACCTCAAACTTCCGTGTCGAGCTGAGGAATCCAACCCTCCGCACCTTGATCAAGGTGCGGGGCGGCAAAGTCACTGGCATCACTCAAGGTCCGCTACACGTCATCGACTTGTGATGCCGACAGACGACGCAAAAAGGATCGGCGGCGTTGTCGGATGAGATTAAAGCGATGAGGAATTGTCGGCTCGGACTTGCCGGGTCCCGCTCAGATTGTTCGCGGAGTTTCCAGCCATGCTGCTCGCCCTCTCCACTTGGTCCGAGATCGAGACCTTTCTGAAGACCTCAAAGACTGTGGTCGTGCCTATCGGCTCCAATGAGCAGCACGGACCCACGGGCCTTCTGGGCACGGACTGGCTGTGCCCGGAGATCATCTCGCACGAGGCCCAGAAGCTGTCGGACACCGTGCTGGTGGCCCCGACCTTCAATATCGGCATGGCCCAGCATCACCTGGCCTTTCCGGGCACCATCTTCCTGCGCCCCTCGACCTTCATCGCCGCGATCGGCGACTGGGTGCGGTCGCTGGGCGCGCACGGCTTTGAACGGATCTATTTTCTCAACGGCCACGGCGGCAATGTCGCCTCGATCGAGGCGGCGTTCTCGGAGATCTATGCGGATTACAGCTTCCGCGGCGCGCGGGCGCCGTTCGCCCTGAAGCTGAAGAACTGGTGGGACCTGGCCGGCGTCAACGCCCTGGCCAACCGGCAATTCCCGGTGGGTCACGGCAGCCATGCGACGCCGTCCGAGATCGCGGTGACCCAGTGGGCCTATCCGGAAACCATCAAGACCACGGCCTATGAGCCCAAGATCGCGCCCACCGGCCCGATCCGCGAGGCCCTGGACTTCCGCGCCCGCTATCCCGACGGCCGCATGGGCTCGGACCCGGCCCTGGCCACGCCGGAAAAGGGCGGCGAACTGGTGGCGATGGCGGCCAAGTCTCTGATCGAGGATCTGGCGGCCTTTTCGGCGGAGAAGGCTCCAGCCTAAAAGCACATAAGTCTTGTTTGCCTTGAACGCGGTTTAAGCCGCCCGCCGCTGGGCGACCCGGCCATCGGCGATCCGCAATTCACCCATGCGCTCGGCCAGACGTGTGGCTTCCTGAGCCAGAGCGTGGCTGGCGGCGGTGGTCTCCTCGACCATGGCCGCGTTCTGCTGGGTGACCTGGTCCATCTGGTTCATGGTCGTATTGACCTCGGCCAGGCCGCGGGCCTGTTCCTGGGCAGAGGCCGCCATGGCGCCGACCAGGGCGTCGATCTGGTCGACCTCGTCGGCAATGGCGCGCAGGGCCTCGCCCGCCTTGCCGACATATTCGACCCCCTGGCCGACCTCGGCCGCACTGGTGGCGATCAGGGTCTTGATTTGCTTGGCGGCGTCGGCGGAGCGCTGGGCCAGGGCCCGGACTTCCTGGGCGACGACGGCGAAGCCGCGACCGGCCTCGCCGGCCCGGGCGGCCTCGACCCCGGCGTTGAGGGCCAGAAGATTGGTCTGGAAGGCGATCTCGTCGATCACACCGATGATCTGGCCGATCTGGCTGGAAGACTTTTCAATCGCGCCCATGGCGCCGACCGCCTGGTCCACGACCGCGCCGCTGTTGCCGGCGGCAGTGCGGGCCGCTTCGACAACCTTGCGGACGCGATTGGCCCCTTCGGCGGTCTGGCGCACCGTGCTGGTGATTTCGTCAAGGGCGGCGGCGGCCTCCTCGAGGCTGGCGGCCTGATGCTCGGTGCGGCGCGACAGGTCGTCAGCGGCCTCGGTGATCTCGGCGGCGCCGCCATGGATCAGCGAAACGCCTTCCAGCGAAGCGGCGATCACACCCGACAACTTGTCGACAGCAGCGTTGTAGTCGATGCGCAGGCGCTCATAGCCTTCGGGGAATTGCTGATCGATGCGGTGCGACAGGTCGCCGTTCGACAGGTGGCGCAAGGCGTCGCCCAGGTTGCCGACCACGGCGTTCTGAGCCGCATCTTCAGAGGCGCGGCGGGTCTCGGCGGCGCGGCGTTCGGCTTCCAGGGCCTCGCGGACATCGGTGGCTTTGAGCTCCTTCTGACACGCCTCGACGGCGTCGCGGAAGGCGTGGACGGCGGAGGCCATCTCGCCGATCTCGTCCTTGCGCCCCAGCTTGGGCAGGGCGGCCGAGAAGTCGCCGACCGCCAGTCGCCGCAGGCAGCGGGTGATCTCGGACAGAGGCGCGATCAGGACCCTTTGGGCGGCCAGGATCAGGCCCACGGCCAGGGCGGCGGCGGACAGCAGCAGGGCCCCCATCACGATCTGGCCCAAGACGCCCAGGCTTCGGGCCGCTTCGGCATCGCGGGTGGCGGCCGCCTCAATCTTCCCGGAGGCCTGCTCCATCTTGTCTTCAAGGATCGCGAACTGGTTGTTGAAGTCCGGCAGCAGGCTGCGGGCGGCGGCTGGATCGGTATCGGCTACGGCGATCAGGCCCGAGGCGGCGGCGATATAGGCGCCCAGTGGGGGCTCGACGTCCTTCAGGGCGGCCTCGATCGCCGGATCATGCGCAAGCTGTTCTGCGGCCTTGATATCCTCTTCGAAGGCCGCGACGTGCTCGGCGAGGTCGGCGCGAACGGCCTTGATGTCGAACCCCAGGGCCGGGTCGCTGGACATGATGGCCCCGCCGACATCGCCACGCAGGGCGTCGTGCATCATGTCGGCGTGCATGTGCAGGCGCAGGATGCGAGACGACGTCGAGGCGCGTTCGAGGGCCTTGTCGAGGCTGAACGCCACCCAAAGTCCGGTGCCCGCTGTCGCCGCGCAGAGGAGGGCCGCGCCGCCGCACGCCCCGACAATCTTCTGGCCCAGTGACGCCATGTGACCGTCTCTCCCGTCAGAAATCGCTTCCGTTGGGGAAGATCATGGGGCCGACATGTCTAACCGATCTTAACTCTACCTTGGCGGGGAAGCGACAAAACGTCGCGCGGTCAGGTAGTACGCACCTCGCCCGCCTGGATCCGCACCGGCCAGGGCGTCAGGGTCTGACCCGGGCAGGGACCGGCCAGGCAGACGCCGTCCTCGATGCGGAACAGGGCTGCGTGGCCGCCGCACAGGATCAGGTCGTTGTCGCGGGTCAGATATCGCCCGGCGAAGCCCGCCATGGGCCAGCCGGCATGCGGACAGCTGTCGACATAGCCGAACACGGCCTCACCCTGTCGCACCACGAAGCCTGCGAACAGGGCCTCGTCCTGGCGGAAGCGAAACCCCTTGGCGCCGGGCGAGGGGATCTCGTCCAGCGCGCAGAGCACCGTCCCGGGAGCCGGGCGGGCAGGATTGTCGGGGTCGGATCGCACGAGCGGACGCTAGAGCTCGCCGATCGCCAGGCGCCAGGGACGGACCTCGACGCTCTCGAACACGCCGGCGGCGGTAAAGGGGTCGTTGTCAGCCTGGGCCTGGGCGGCGGCCAGATCGTCGGCCTCGACGATCAGCAGGGAGCCGATCGGATTGCCGTCCTCGCCCAGCAGGGCGCCGGCCAGCTTCAGCCCGGTCGACGTCTTCAGATAGTCGAGATGAACAGGACGGGTGGCCAGACGCGTCTCGAGCGCGCCGGGCTTGTCCTTGCAGGTGATGGCGAAGAGGGGCATCGGGCGCTCCTTATATATAACAGCGTTCAGGCTTCGGATTTTAGCGGGCGCGACAGCAGCCCCGCGATGGCGGCGTCGACCTGCGCCTCGCCCGCCAGGATGGCGGCGACGGCCTGGCAGATCGGCATCTCGACCCCCAGGCGCGCAGCCAGGTCGCGGACGGCCGGGGCCGAGGCGACGCCCTCCGCCACCGACAGCTTGCCGGCCAGGGCCTCGGCCAGGGTCATGCCGCTACCCAGGGCCAGGCCGACGCTCATGTTGCGCGATTGCGGGCTGGAGCAGGTCAGGACCAGGTCGCCCAGGCCGCACAGGCCGGCCACGGTCTCGGCCTTGGCCCCCAGAGCCATGGCCAGGCGGGTCAGTTCGGCGAAGCCCCGGGTGATCAGGGCGGCGTGGGCGCTGCGGCCCAGGCCCTTGCCCTCGACGATGCCGCAGGCGATGGCCAGCACGTTCTTGACCGCCCCGCCGGCCTCGGCCCCGATCATGTCGGCGGCGATATAGGGGCGGAATGTGGGGGTGGCGATGGCCTCGGCGATGGCGCGGCCCAGCGCCTCGTCCTCGCAGGCCAGGGTGACGGCGGTCGGCAGGTTGCGGGCCACCTCGCCGGCGAAGCTAGGGCCCGACAGCACGGCCAGAGGCGCGCCGGGCAGGGCCTCGGCGGCGACCTCGGTCATCAGCTTCAGCGTGCCCTGCTCGACGCCCTTGGCGCACAGCACCACCGGAACGCCGGGACGCAGATGCGGGGCCAGGGCCTTGAGGGCCGAGCGTAGATGCTGGGCCGGGGCGACGGCCAGGATCAGGTCGCAGGACGCCAGGCCGGCCAAGTCGGCGACGGCGGCGATCTCGGGCTCCAGCACGACGCCGGGCAGGAATAGTGTGTTCTCGCGTTTGGCGGCGATGCTCTCGACCACCTCTGTCTCGCGGGCCTGCAGCGTGACCCGCAGACCAGCCCGGGCGCCGACCTGGGCCAGGGCCGTGCCCCAGGCTCCGGCGCCGATGACGCCGGCGTGTCTGAACGTGGTCATGCCTTGGCTCCCTTGCGACCGAAACTGTTGCTCGGATTGGATAACGCCGCCGCCTCGTCCAGCGGCCAACGCGGCCGGGCGACGGCATCGAGATCGTCTGAAATCCCCAAAGCCAGCCGCTCGGCGCCGGCCAGGGCGATCATCGCGGCGTTGTCGGTGCAATAGACCAGCGGCGGGGCGTCGAACGAATAGCCGTTGTCGTCGCAGTTCCTGCGGAGCGCCGCCTTGACCGCGCCATTGGCCGCGACGCCGCCGGCCACCACGAAGCGCAGCGGCTGATCTGGATGGCTCTCTTTGTAAAGCTTCATCGCCCGGTCGGTGCGTTCCGACAGCTGGCGGGCGATGGCGGCCTGCACGGCGGCGGCCAGATCGGCGCGCGACTGTTCATCCGTGATCTTCTCGGCTTGGCGCGCCGCAGCGGTCTTCAGGCCCGAGAACGAGAAGTCGCAATCCTTGCGGCCCAACAGGGCGCGCGGCAGCTCGAACTTGGAGCCGTCGCCGGTGGCGGCGAGCTTTTCCAGCGCCGGCCCGCCCGGATAGGGCAGGCCCAGGGACTTGGCGATCTTGTCGAAAGCCTCGCCGGCCGCATCATCGATGGTGGTGCCCAGGCGGGTGCAGGCCCCGACCCCGGCGACCTCCAGCAACTGGCAGTGCCCGCCCGAGACCAGCAGCAGCAGGAAGGGATAGGGAATGTCGGCTCCCAGCCGGGCCGAGACCGCATGGCCCTCCAGATGATTGACCGCCACCAGGGGAATGTTGCGGGCCAGGGCCACGGCCTTGCCGAACGCCAGCCCGACCATCACCCCGCCCACCAGGCCTGGGCCGGCCGTGGCGGCGACGCCGTCGATCTGGTCGAAGCCGATGCCCGCCGCGCGCATGGCCTCGGCGGCGATGGCGTCGATGGCCTCGACATGGGCGCGGGCGGCGATTTCCGGCACCACCCCGCCGAACGGGGCGTGTTGCTCGAACTGGGTGCCGATGATCGAGGACAGCACCGTGACCGTTCCGTCACCCTCACGGCGCACGACCGAGGCCGCAGTCTCGTCGCAGCTGGTCTCCAGGCCAAGGATGGTCAGGCCGAGGGTCGTGGAATTTGGCATTCGGTTGCGGGGTTCCCGCCGCTCCTGTAGCAGCGATGGCTTCAATCTTGTCTCCGCAGGTAACGTTCCCACCGTGTCCCGGCAACCTCCCATCCGTATTGGCGCCCGTGGCTCCAAGCTGTCCCTGGCTCAGTCCGGTCTCATGCAGGCGCGGATCGCCGCTGCGCTCGGCGGATCGCCCGGCGAGGAAGAGGCCTATGCGCCCCTGATCCCGATCGTCACCACCGGCGACCGCATCCAGGATCGCCGCCTGATGGAGATCGGCGGCAAGGGCCTGTTCACCAAGGAAATCGAGGAAGCCCTGCTGGACGGCCGCATCGACTGCGCCATCCACTCGCTGAAGGACATGCCGGCCGAACTGCCGCCGGGCCTGATCCTGGCCGCCACGCCCGAGCGCGAGGATCCCCGCGACGCCTTTATCAGCAATATCTGCGATCGTCTGGAAGACCTGCCCCACGGCGCGCGCCTGGGCACGGCGTCCTTGCGTCGTCAGGCTCAGGCCCTGCATGTGCGCCCGGACCTTGAGATCGTCATGCTGCGCGGCAATGTCGACACCCGCCTGGCCAAGCTGGAACGCGGCGAGGCCGACGCCATCCTGCTGGCGCAGTCGGGCCTGAACCGTCTTGGCCTGGGTCACCTGCCGAAGAGCTGGCTCGACCCGATCGCCTGTCCGCCGGCCCCGGGCCAGGGCGCCCTGGTCATAGAGACGCGCCTTGAAGATGTGAACGCCGGCTGGCTCGACGCCGTCCGCTGCCGTCCCACCACGATCTGCGTCGCCGCCGAGCGCGGCGCGCTCTACGCCCTGGAAGGCTCGTGCCGCACCGCCATCGGCGCCTACGCCATCCTCGACGGCCAGCGCCTGTCGATGATCGTCGAGGCCCTGACCCCTGACGGCGTGCAGCGGTTCCGGCGCGAGGGCGACGTCACGCTCGACGGCTCCGACGATGTCGCGGCCGCTCGGCAGCTGGGCCTGTCTCTGGGCGCGGCCGTGCGGGCCGAGGGCGGCGACGCCCTGATCCTGCCGGACTAGCCGATGCGCAGGGGCGGCACGGTCTGGATCACCCGCGCGCGCCCCGGCGCCGAGGCGACCGCCCGCCGCGTTGAGGCCATGGGCTTTAAGGCGCTCGTCGATCCCCTGCTGGAGATCCGGTTTCTCGCGCCGGTGGTCGACTTGGCCGGGATCACGGCTCTGGCCTTCACCAGCGCCAACGGCGTCGAGGCCTTCGCGCGCCTGACTGCCGCGCGCGACCTTCCGGTGTTCGCCGTGGGCGATGCGACGGCCCGCGCGGCCCGGGTGGCGGGATTTTCCGAGTCTTTCAGCGCCGACGGCGATGTCGAGGCGCTAGCCGCGCTGATCGCACGAACCTGCCCAGGGACTGTTCTGGCGGTCAGCGCCCGCGAGCCCGCCGCCGACCTGCCGGCGCTGCTGGCCCGTGCGGGGGTAGCGGCGCGGGCCCTGGCTGTCTATGCCACGATCGACCGCCCGCCTGGGCCTGGGACCCTGGGGCAATTGGCCGGGCTCGAGGCCGTGCTGCTGCAGTCTCCCCGCGCCGCGCGAGGGCTGGCCTCTCTTCTCGACCAGGCGCCGGCGCCGGCGCTTGCGGCCCTGTGTCTGTCGCCGGCCGTGGCGGAACCGCTCCTGGCGGCGCACCGCCTGGGCCGCATCGGCTCTGTGGCCTTTGCGCCTCGACCCCATGAATCTGACCTGCTCGATCTGCTTGGGCGATAGCTGCACATTGCGCGGCGGTGCGGCGTGGGGCACGAATGGGATATGAACGCCGCTCCAGATCCCGCTGAAATCGTCACGCCCAGCGATCCCGCGCTGTACGCCCGCCGCCGCCCGCTGCTGGGCGCAGGCTTCTGGGCGCTGATCGCCCTATGCGTGTCCTGCGTGATCCTGGGCGCCCTGGTCACCCGGTACGGGCCGACCTGGTTTCCCGTGAAGGGTTCCAGCGACAGCCAGATCCAGGCCACGCCCAGCGCGACGCCGCCGTCCGCGCGCTTGCCGGTCGGCTCGCCGCTTCCGGTCGAGGCCGCCGCGCCGGCCCTGGCCGGCTCCGCCGTTGAGATCGAGCGCCTCGAGGCCCGTCTCGCCGCCCTGGAAGCCGGCCAGAAGGGCGTCCTGGACGCCGCCGCGGCTTCGCTGGCCGCCGCCTCCCTGGCGGACGCGGCCCAGACCTCGGGTCCGTTCGACCAGGAACTGGCCAGTCTTGGGCGGGTGTTGCCGATGTCGCCCGACCTGCGGGCCCTGTCGCGCCTGGCCCAGACGGGCGCCCCGACCCGGGCCGGTCTCGCCGCAGAATTCGAAACCCTGGCCGGCCGCGCCGCGACCGCCGCCCGTGATCCGGGCCAGGACGCCGGCCTGCTGGCGCGAATCCGCTACGCCCTGGCCGGCATCGTCTCGATCCGTCAGGTCAGTTCGACGGGCGGAACGACGCCCGACGCCAAGCTGGCGCGCGCCCAGCGGCTGCTGAATGAGGGTGATGTCGAGAGCGCGATCCGGACGCTGGACGCGCTTCCCGATCCGGCTCTCCTGGTCCTGGCCCCCTGGCTGGCCTCGGCCGAGCGCCGCGTCGAGGTCGATCGCCACGTGGCGGCAATCCGCGCCGACGCCCTGGCCGCCCTGGCCCAGGTTTCGCGGGCCGCGCCATGATCCGCGCGTCCTTCATCCTGTTCCTGGTGGCGGCGGTCGCCGTCGCGAGTCTGGCCCTGATGGGGGAGCCCGGCCGCGCCCATCTCGACTGGATGGGCTGGCGGGTCGAGATGACCGCCGCCGCAGCCGCGCTCCTCACCCTGTTTTCCGCGCTGCTGGCCACCATTCTGTGGCGCGGCCTGATCTGGGTGGTCGAGGCCCCGCGTCGCGCGTCGCGCGCCCGCGCCGAAAGCAAGCGCCAGCAGGGCGTCGAGGCCCTGTCGCGCGGCTTCCTCGCCGTGGCCGCAGGCGACGGCTCCGAGGCCCGGAGGCTGGCGCAGAAGGCGGCGGACCTCGCCGAGGATACGCCCGCCCTGGTTCGCGTGCTGGCCGCCCAGGCGGCCGAGGCCGCCGGTGACCACGTGGCCGCCAAGGCCGCCTATAACGCCATGCTGGGCTTCCCGGAGATGCGGCTGGCTGGCCTGCGCGGCCTGATGCAGACCGCCCTGGCCGAGGGCGACAGGCTGACCGCCGTGCGCCACGCTGAAACCGCGTTCGGCCTGGCCCGAACCGCGCGCTGGGCCTGGCGGGCTCTGCTGGAATCCCGGCTCGAGGCGGGCGACTGGGCGTCGGCGCTCGATCTGGCCCAGGCCGCCCTGGACCGCAAGATCGTGCCGCCCGTTGTCGCCGAGCGCGCGCGCGCCGCCCTTCTGGCCGCCTCGGCCGCCAGCCTTGAAGGCTCTGAAGATCCGCGCAAGCGGAGCCAGGCGCTCGATTTCGCGCTCCAGGCCGTCAAGCTCAAGCCTGACTTCGCGCCAGGCGCGGTGATGGCGGCACGCCTTCTGACCGCCGATGGCAAGGTCGCCAAGGCCGGGCAACTGATCGAAACGGCCTGGAAGAGCGCGCCGCATCCCGCCCTTTGGCTCGCCTATCGGGACCTGAAGACCAGCGAGACGCCCAAGGTCCGGGCCGGGCGTCTGGCCGCTCTTGCTGCGATGAAGCCCGAAGCCCGAGAGAGCCGCATCCTGCGGGTCGAGAGCGGCCTGGTGGGCGGCGATCCCATCGCCGCTCGCGCCGCAGCCCGTCTGCTCGATGACGAAGCCCCGACGGCGCGCTTCGCCGGCCTGATGGCCCGCGTCGCCTTCGCCAATGGTGAGGCCGACGAGGCGCGGGCCTGGATTGCCCGGGGCCGCGCCGCGCCGCAGGAGCCGGACTGGTCCGATCTCGACCCTGAAGGTCGCGCTTTCGCCTATGGCCGAGAGGACTGGGCCCGTCTGGCCGTCAGCTTCGCCGAGACGGGCGAGTTGATCCATCCGCGCCACGAACGCCGTGAACGGACCATGAGCGACCTGCCCGAACTGCCTTCGGCCTATGTGGAATCGACGCCTTTTGTCCGCGCGGCCGAGGTCGGCGGTCCCCTGATGCCGATCCCGGACGATCCCGGCGTCTTCGACGTTACGCCGCTTTCCGAGCCTTCCGGCGAGGGTCCGGCGCCGCGTCGCAACACAGTCTCACGTAGACGCTTGGCAAGCGGCCCGCGCGCCGCTAAATAGGCGCCTCCTCGCGCCGGGGCCTTGTCTCCAACGCGCTGTGGGCCGCTTTAGCTCAGCTGGTAGAGCACATCATTCGTAATGATGGGGTCAGGTGTTCGAGTCACCTAAGCGGCACCATTTTCGCCTTCCGCCGGCCGGTGCGGGCTATGGCGTTGGTTGTGAAACGCCCAATGCGCGCCACAAAGGCCCCTGAACTGCGTGCTGCATGTGCGTTGTGTTGAGACGTCGCGACTCTTTCGTGGTCAGGCTTGAGCGCATGGTTAATTGTCACGAAAGACTGTTACCCGGACCGCAATAAGGGGTTGATCTCGTGCTGTTGGCCGCAACTGTCATCCTGGGCTTCATAGCCCTTCTGATCTGGCCCAGCATTGAGCGCCCTCTGCTGCGGGCTCTGCGGCAACTCAAGCGTCGACGGCCGTGACTCTGCTCGAGTCCCCTAGCGGGTCGTTAAATCTGTGGTAATTATGTCGCTCGGGCGTCCGATAATATTCGCAAGGCTCCCGGATCTCGCCTGATGCGTGAATAATCGGACGGGTTGAGCTTCTTGTTGTGCGGTTTCGCACAGCGGAGTCTTCGTGTTTCGCCGACGATGTAGCCGGAAGTGCTGATTTTCGCTCAAAAAAATGGCTGGCTGGCTGCAGATGCACGCATCTTTGGCTGTCTCGCCCTAGACTTGCAAAAAGTTGCTGGAGCGCTGTTCGCTCTTGCAGTATAGGTTTCCGAACTCTTAATCGATTTTTTTGGAAGGTCGCCATGTCAACGCGTCTCACGAGCGCCATTGTGCTGGGTCTGGCGATCATCGCCGGCCCGATGGGTGGTTCGGTTTGGGCTCAAACCCCGCCCGCCCCCGCCCCCGCCGCCCCGACCGCTGCGTCGCTCCAGACGGTCATCGCGGCCGCTGCGCGCACGGCCGCCGCACGACCAGGCTTCGCCGCTCTGAGCGCCAATGCCAAGGCTGCTGCGCTGAAGGCGGCCATCCAGACGGCGTTGGCTGCTTCCGGCGCCGAGCCATCGGTTATGGCCGCCGCCTTGACCACGGCCGTCAGCACCAACGTCATTCCCGCTGGGCTGGCTGTTTCGATCGCCGCTGATGTCGCCCCGGCGTTTGTCGCGCAAGTGGCCGCCGCCCCCCCTCCGACGACCACGGCGACGGCGTCGACCGGCTCCGTCACCACTCAGCAGACCGTGAGCGTTCTGACGAACCTGCAGAACACCGCAACTCCGGGCGGAACGCCCGATGCTGCGGCGCCGACCACGATCGTTGTGGCGCCCTTCGACCCTTGCGCGGGCGTTGTCGCCGCCTATTGCGGTTAAGTTAGAGGAGAGGGCGGGCCAGGCTCGCCCTCTTTGCTCTTTGTTTGTGTTTGGATCTGACGGGCGTTCTTAGGCGCCTTGAGGTGGGGATATACGATATGCGAATTCTGACGACAGCGGCCGTAGCGGCCGCGCTCATGGCGGCGGTTCCCGCCGTTTCCGTGGCCCAGGATCTGGGCTCGAACTTCAAGCGCGACAAGAACACCAGTGTTCGTCAGCGCCCCCGTCCGGACTATGAAGCCGTCGGCATGAAGGCGGGCGGTTTCACGCTGTATCCGCGCGTGACCGTTGAGGCCGTGAATGACGACAACATCTACGCCGTTGCGACGGGCGAACAGTCCGACGCGATCTGGCGGGTCAAGCCGGAAGTGGCGGCCCGTTCGAACTGGTCGCGCAACGCCCTGGGCGCTTTCGCCTCCGCTTCGGTGAACCGCTATTCGGACTTCGACACCGAAAATAGCGAGGAATACACCCTCGGCCTGAACGGTCGCCTCGATGTCGAGCGCGGGACCTACATCTCCGCGTCGGCCCAATGGCAGAACCTGGTCGAGCCCCGTTCGGCGATCACCGCCGGTACGCCGGCTGGCGCGACCGCAAAGCCGGTCGAATATTACCTGTGGTCGGAAAACCTGACCGCCGTGAAGGAATTCAACCGCCTTCGCCTGACCGGCAAGCTGGACGCCAAGAAGTTCGACTATGACGACCAGGGCGGCGCGTTCAATCAGAACACCCGCGATCGCGACGAGTTCTACTACGGCGGCAAGGCCGAATACGCCCTCAGCCCCGACACCGCTATCTTCGCCTCGCTGGTTGGCAACACCAAGTCCTATGACGTCGACACCCTGGGCCGCCTGGCTTCGCCGGGTGTCACCGCCATCGTCGCCAACCGCGCGCGCGACTCCGAAGGCTATGTCGCCTCGGTCGGCGCCAACTTCGACCTGTCGCAATCGGTTCGCGGTGAAGTCGAAGCCGGCTACATGGAGCAGACCTATGACCACTACGCCGATCTTGATGGCTTCAACGCCAAGGGTCGCGTCGAATGGTTCCCGACTGAACTGACGACGCTGAACGTCGCCGCCTCGCGCTCCATCGAAGACTCCGTGGCCGCGAATTCGGGTGGCTATATCGCCAACAGCGCCTCGGTCGGCATCGATCACGAACTGATGCGCAATGTCCTGCTCTCGGCCTCGGCCAGCTACGGCAAGGACAAGTATGCGTTCATCGATCGGGACGACAAGCGTACCGGCTTCAACGCCACGGGCACCTATCTGCTGAACCGTAATGTCGGTCTGTTCCTGACCTACACCTACCTGAAGCAGGACTCGTCCGGCGCGGCCAAGGCCTCGTCGTTCTCGGACAACAAGATCGCCGCTTCGGTCGCTCTTCAGTTCTAGGTTACCCTTCTCGCTGTAGAAGGACTTTCTAGGTCCGAGAAGGGCCCCCATTGAGAGTACCCATGGACGGCTCTTCCTTCGAGACTCAACACGCTCCGGCGCTTAGCGCCGGAGCGATGTCTTTTGATCTGAACATCGCAATCGCCACCTTCCGCCGCCGGCTGCGCCTCTTCGCGGCCGTCGCCCTGGCGGTGTTCGTGGCGGTGCTGCTCTACACCCTGCAGGAAACGCCGCGCTACACGGCGACCGCCCAGGTCATGCTGGACGTCCGCAAGGAGCAGGTCGCAGACATGAGCGCGGTTCTGTCGGGTCTGCCGGCGGATTCCTCGGTGGTCGACACCGAGGTGGAGGTCCTGAAATCCAGGTCCCTGGCTGCTCGCGTGGTCAAGCAGCTGAAGCTGACGCAGGATCCTTACTTCAATCCCAACGCCCCCGGCGCCAAGGGCGTCGGGTCGTGGTTGCCCTGGGTCAAGAAGGTGGTCGCTCCGACCGCCGTCGTCGGCTCCGTAGAGGCTCAGCGCCAGCAGGAAAAGGTCGTCGACAATCTTCTCGAGGGCCTGAAGGTTCGCCGCTCCGGCCTGACCTATCTGATCTCGGTCGAGTACACCCACACCAATCCCGAAGAGTCGGCCAAGATCGCCAACGCCTTCGCCGATCTCTATTTGACCGAACAGCTCGAGGCCAAGTTCGACGCAACGGCCAAGGCCAATGAGTGGCTCGACACTCGTGTCGCCGAGCTGCGCGACCAGTTGCAGGTGGCCGAGGCCGCCGTCCAGCAATACAAGATCGCCAACAATCTGATGAGCGCCGAGGGCGCGACCCTGACCGAGCAGGAGATCTCGGGCCTGAACCAGCAGCTGGCTTCGGCCCGCGCCCAGCAGGCCGAGTCCGACGCCCGCCTCAACATCGCCCGCAACCAGCTGGCCCGCGGCAGCACCGGTGAAGACGTTGGCGAGTCGCTGAATTCGCCTGTCGTTCAGCAACTGCGCAAACAGCGCGCCGAGCAGAGCGCCAAGGTGGCCGACATGAGCGGCCGCTATGGCGATCGCCACCCGGACCTGCTCAAGGCCAAGCGCGAACTGACGGACATCGACGGCCAGATCCAGGCCGAAATCCGCCGCATCATCTCCAACCTGGAAGCCCAGGCCCAGGTCGCGCGTCAGCGCACGGGCTCCATGGCCGGCAGCGTCTCGGCGTCCAAGGGCGCCCTGGCGGGCAATAACCGCGCCAGCATCCGGTTGAACGAACTGGAGCGCAAGGCCGAGTCCGTCCGCACGCTCTATGAGTCCCTGCTGGCCCGTTTCAAGCAGACCTCCAGCAGCCAGGGCATCGAACAGGCCGACGCTCGCGTGGTGTCGCGCGCCAAGATCCCGACGGCTCCCAGCTATCCCAAGCCTTCGCTGAACTTGGCCCTGGGTCTGGTTTTGGCCCTGGGCGCAGGCGCTGCGTCGGTGGTGCTGGCCGAGATCCTGATGGCGGGTATCTTCACCGAAGACGAGGTCGAGCGTCGTATCGGTCTGCCGTATCTGGGGTCGATCCCGCTGCTGAGCTCGGCGATCGATGACGCCAAGCTGGCGCGGGACATGAGCCCGCCGGACTACCTGTTGGCCAAGCCGCTTTCGACCTTCGCCGAGAGCTTCCGCAAGCTTCGGGCGGCCATCCTCTACTCGAAGGTCGGCGAGGCCGTGAAAGTCATCGCGGTCACCTCGTCCCTGCCGGGCGAGGGCAAGACCACCACCACCTTCTCCCTGGCCCGCACCCTGGCCACCTCGGGCGCCAACGTGATCATCGTTGACTGCGATCTGCGTCAGAGCGCCATTAATCGCTTCCTGCCGGAAGTTCCGAAGCTTGGTCTTCTCGAGGTGCTGAACGGTGTCTGCACCCTTGATGAGGCTTTGATCTCCGATCCGAGCGGCGCCAAGGTCCTGGCTCTGACCAAGTCGGCCTATACGCCGCGCGACGTCCTGGGCTCGCCCGCCATGCTCCGCCTGCTCGGCGAGTTGCGTAATCGCTTCGACGTGGTGCTGCTCGACACCGCGCCCCTGCTGGCCATTGCCGACACCCGCATCCTCGCGCCGCACACCGACGCGGTCGTCATGCTGGCGCGCTGGAAGAAGACCCCGGTCAAGGCCATCACGGCGGCCATCGGCCTGCTGCACGGCCGAGGCGTCTTCCTGGCGGGTCTTGCCCTGACCCAGGTCGATCTGAAGGCTCAGACCCGCTACGGCTACGGCGGCGCCGACTACTATTACAAGAGCTACCGTAAGTACTATGCCGACTAAGACGCGGGCTCGGCCGGCTGCGGCGGCGTCGCCCGCCCGCGCTGGCCGCGGCGCTGTCCGTCGCCTGGCCACGTCCGAGAAGGTCGCCGTCGGCGTTCTTCTCGGACTGGTCTTCATGGCGGTCATCGCCTTCGGCGCCAGCGAGATCTCTACGGCCTGCCTGTTCAGCGGCGTCTATGCGGCCTTCCTGATCGGTCTCCTGGCCACCTGCCGCTGGGCCAGACGCGATCTGGCGCGGCTGCGAGGCATAGCGATCCAGATCCCGCTTTTCGGGCTGTTGTTGCTCGCGGTCCTTTGGGCGCTCAGCCCCTGGGCGCCAGGCGGCGCCCATCCCGTCTGGGCCTATGTACCCGAGCGCCCGGGCGCCATCACCGTGGATCGCTCCGCCGTCTGGCTCAACCTGGTCCAGCTTCTCGGCCTGGCCTGCCTGTTCGTGGCGGCGCGGATTATCGGCGTTTCCGAAGCCCGGGGACGCTGGTTCCTGCGGATCGCAGTCATGGCGGTCGGCGTTTATGCCACCCTGGCCTTCTTGGATCACGTCGGCCTGCGCCGCTCGACACGTCTCGCCGCGACCCTGCTAGGCCCCAACAGCGCCGCTACGGTGTTTGGCGGTGGTTTACTGCTGGCTGTCGCCGCCACCGCCAATCGGGTTCGCCGTCAACGGGGCCTGGCCATGCTCAGGCGCGGCGATCCCGAGGCCGTGGCCTGCCTGGCCATTGTCGGCGTGCTGCTGGCTGCCCTGCTTCTCACAGCTTCCCGCGCGGGCCTCGCCGCGACCCTGGTCGGCCTGGGCCTGATGCTGGTCGGTGAGGCGATCGCCCAGCGTCAACGCTTCCGCGTGGTCGCCGGACTGGGGGCTATGGCCCTGCTCCTGGTGATCGGGGCCCTGAGTCTGCGAAGCACCGAACTGGTCGCCGAACGGCTCAACAACACTGAACGGGATATGTCGATTCGCGCCGCGATCCTCGCGCCGCACTGGGAGGCCTTCCAGTCCTCGCCCTGGTTCGGATTCGGTCTGGGTTCGTTCCCGACCGTCAACCAGCTGGTGGCGACCCAGGAAAACCTGCGCGTGCTGTTCGACGTCCGCGCCGTCCACAATCTCTACCTCCAGTGGCTGGAGGAGGGCGGGGTTGTCGGCGCGGTTGTCATGGCGCTGCTGTTCCTCGTTCTGATCTGGCCGATCCTGCGCGGCGGCCTGCGCGAAGGCACGACCGCGACCTGGGCCAGGGCCACGGCCTGTGCAGCCCTGGTTTTCCTGCTGCATGGCGTGACCGATTTCGCGCTGCAGGTTCCGGCCATCCAGGCGCTGGCGGTCCTCATCCTCGGCGTCGTCGGATCGATGGCGGCTGGACCGGGCCTGGCGCGATCGCCTGACCCACGGATCTCATGGGGAGCCGGCGTCGCAGCGGGCGCTGTCATGTTGGCCTCGGTCCTGGTGACGGCGCCCATGCTGGCCTCGCGATTTGGCGGTGATCTCACCGCCTGGCCCACCGCTCCGGCCGAGGCTCTGGCGCGCCGCATAGAGACAGGGCTCGCTCAGGCCAGGCCTGACGCGGCCGAACTGGATCGCCTGGATCGTCTCAGCGCGCGCGAGGTCGGCCTGCGCCCCGCCTCGGGCGCCGCCTGGTTGCGCCGCGCCGCAGTGGACGCCGCCCTGGGGCGTCAGGAGGCCTCCAACCTGGCCCTTGAGCATTCCTTCGCGGTGGCGCCTCTGCAGACCAGCCTCTTTAGCCGCCGGACGATGTTCGCCTATGAGCGCTGGGGAGAGCTCAGCACTGCCGGCCGGCAGTCTGCGATCTATCAGTTCCAGACCGAGTGGCGGCGTCAGAGGCAGCCCAAGCGCTTCATCGCCATGGCCAACGCCTTGTACAATCCGACTGGGCGGATTGGCATGGCCCTCCAGATCGCCGTGCTGCGGGCGGAGCCGCCGCCGGTCCGCTAACCGCTGTTGCGACGACGGCGTGTCAGGGAAAGTTAGACGGCCGTTCTCAGGCCTTCAGGCGCACGGCGCCATCTGAACTTTGGCTTTTGGATTCGAGAAGACAGAGTTCAACCAACGTGGCGGACCAATTGCTACCACTCTTGGTGACTTCGGCGGGTCGCTGGAACCGCTGCTTGGGACGCGTGCGCCCTAGTAGGCGTTCTCGGCCAGCAACAGATGTGGAACGGTCAGGAGCATGATGCGCAGGTCGGTCAGCAGCGACCAGTTATCGATATAGTCAATATCGGCCTTCACGCGGCTGGACATGTCGTCCAGGTCGTTGGTGGCGCCGCGCAGGCCCTTGATCTGGGCCAGGCCCGTCAGGCCCGGGCGCGCCTGGAAGCGCATCTGATAGGCCGGGATCAGCGCGCCATAATAGGCGTCATGCGCCTGAGCGTGGGGACGAGGGCCCACCAGGGACATGTCGCCCTTGAGGACGTTCAGCAACTGGGGAAGCTCGTCGATGCTGGTGGCGCGGATGATCTTGCCGATGCGGGTGACGCGATCGTCGTCGCGCTTGGCCTGCACGACGGTGTCGCCGTTCTCTTCGCAGCGCATCGAGCGCAGCTTGTAGATGGTGAAGGTCTTGCCATTGAGGCCGCCGCGCGTCTGGCGGAACAGGGCCGGGCCGCGCGATTCCAGCCGGATAAGCAGTGCGGCCAGCAAAAGCACCGGCAAAAAGAAGATCAGTAGTAAAGTCGACGCAAGAACGTCACAGAGACGTTTCATCGGATCTACGGCGACCCGCGGCAGAAAGGTTGCGGGCTCGCGCTTCAGAACTTCCGTGCTCCAGCCCCCACTCACCGCTGATCCCCATCATGCGCTGGCCCGAGAAACAGACCCGGGCCGTCCACAGTTCATTTATCGCACTGCGGCGCCGGCGTCACTTCTAAACCGCCGGTTAACTATAGATAGCGTTAGCGCTGCATAAACGCTGTTCGTTAGCGCGAATTTAGCGCTCGCTCCCTAGGCTGGGCCGCACAGGAGCAACACCATGTCGATGATCCCGGCCAATCTTTCCGCGATGCACGCCGTCACGGGGACCCCTGTCGCAGGCGGCAGGCGCCTGCCCCGCGCCATCGGATGGCTGTTGGCTGCCGTCGTCTCTGCAGGCTTCTGGATTGTGGCGATTGAGGCGATCCGCCTGGCGGTCTAGCCGCCACCCCAGCCCGCCAGACAGCGAAAAGCCCCGGAGCACGCTCCGGGGCTTTTCGCTGTCTGGCGTCGCAGTTTGGCTCCCCCATGGCGGGAGCGGCTATTGCGATGGGTTTCCTTCCGGGGTCGCGCCCGGAGCCCTATCCTGGCGTCCTAATCGCGAGCGTAGCCTTGGCGCGGGCCGGGGCCCCAGCTCTCCAAAGGCTCACATCTAGCTGACGGTGGTCCAGGCGTTGGAGCCGGCGACCTGACGCTGGATCCAGGTATAGCCGAGGTCGGCCCACGGGGTGGGCCACGGGGTCAGGTTGTCCAGCACCACATCGCCGGTCTCGAACGCCACAACCAGAACCGCATGACGCTCGCCGCGGCGGGTAACGACAACAGCCATCGACAGGGCTTCGGCGGACACGCCGGCCTCGATCAGGCGGCGGCGCTTTTCCAGGGCATAGTCCTCGCAGTCGCCATACATCTTGCCGTCGACGACCTGCGGCAGGGTCCAGTACTCCGGCATGCCATAGAGATCGAAGTCGTTGGCCTTTTGAACTTCGCGGTTCACGTCGCGATTGATGCTGGTGATCAGCTTCAGCTGTCCCTTGCCCAGTTGGGCCGGGCCGGCGGCCAGCACGACCGGGGCGACGGTCGGGGTGGGGGCGACGGGGCGGAGAACGCCGGCGGGCAGGAAATCCTCGACGGCCTCGGGCCGGTAGGCCTGCAGGGTTTCAATCATGATCAGGCCCAGCTCGGCGGCGTCCTGGGCGGTGTCGGAAGCTTGGCGCTCGGCGGCGGCCATGGCCATCGGCCAGGTCCGGCCCAGCGACGAGGTGCTGAGGGCCGACATCGCCAGGGGGGAGGTCGGGGCGACCATCGCGACGGCCGTTTCGCAGGCCGTTTGGTCGCGCTCGCACATAAATGTGAAGCCCGGAGGGGCCTGGACCGTGTCGCCGCGCGCCATGAAGGGACGGGCTTCAGCGTTTGCAGCCGTGGCGCCGGCCAGAATGAAAGCAACGCTGGCGAACTTGGTGAGTTGTTTGCGGATATTCATCGAAACATCGCCCTTAATGACGATGTAACAATGCAATTAGGACCCAATTATCAGCTTAAAAAGACTGGTGATTTGGGAATGAATACAAATGGTAACTAAGATATTAGGAGTAATGATATGCGAATAACTGTGGTGAACGTGAAGTATTAGAGTGTGGTATATTGCCCGGTAAGGTTCTCTGGCGGGTGGTTGATGGAGCTCCCCGTCTCAGGCAAGTTGCGCCTCGCCTCAGTGGGCGGTCGAAGCGCCCGAGTGGACAGGTGATGAAGTTCAAGTTTTTCCGGCCTAAACCCAGCCCGGCGGCCGCCGCCTCGACGGGGGGGCGCGTCGTCTATGCGATTGGCGACATCCACGGCCATCTGGATCTTCTGGATGAGCTGCTGGACGTGATCGCGCGGGATTTCGCCACCCTGGGGCGCCATGATCGCCCCGTCCTGGTGTTCGTCGGCGACTATGTGGATCGCGGCCCGGCCTCGCGCGGGGTCATCGAGCGGCTGATCGCCTTAACCGCCGCCTCGGCCCAGCAGGGCGTCTTCGAGGTTCGCGCCCTGATGGGCAACCACGAGCAGACCATGCTGTCGTTCCTCGACAATCCCGAGGCCGGCGCGGCCTGGGTCGAGTTCGGCGGCGCCGACACCATGACCTCCTATGGCGTGGCCCGGCCGATCGGTCGGGTGGACCAGGACGCCTGGCGCAACATCCAGGCCAGTTTCCAGACCCAGGTGCCCGCTAGTCACTTGGCGTTCCTGCAGGCGCTGGAACTGTCGGCGACCTATGGCGACTACTTCTTCGTGCATGCGGGGGTGCGGCCCGGTGTGCCGCTGGACCGGCAGACTCCCGAGGATCTGATGTGGATCCGAAACGACTTTCTCTCGCAACCTCATCGACTGCCCTGCGTCGTCGTCCATGGCCACACGCCGGACGAGGAGCCCTTCATCGGTCCTGACCGTATTAATATTGATACGGGAGCCTATGCGACGGGCGTTCTCACCGCAGTTCGCCTGATCGAGGGATCGCCGGTCGTTCTTCAGGCGCGAAAGTCTCGTCGCGCTTGAGTCGCATGCTTGTCGCTGCTGTGCGCCCGTGTCATGACACGCAGGTAGGGACACGCTTATTCAGAGACTTTAATCCGATGACTATCGTCAGACGAAACCTAAATTGGCTCTTTGTCCTGTTGGCGAGTGTGCTTGTCCTCGGGACCCTGAGCGCCGCGCCGGCGCACGCCCGACAGCCGCCGCCGCCCGCCGCCGCCGCGCAGGACGGCGCCTATTTGCTGGGATCCAGCGACAAGGTCCGCGTCACCGTCTATGGCGAACCCACCCTCTCGGGCGAGTTCTTCGTCACGGGCAGCGGCCTTGTCTCCTTGCCGCTGATCGGAGAGGTCAAGGCCGCCGGCCTCACCCTCAGCCAGTTCCAGCAAGCGGTGCAGACCTCGCTGAGCGACGGCTATCTGAAGGACCCGCGCGTCAGCGCCGAGGTTCTGACCTTCCGCCCGTTCTATATCCTGGGTGAAGTCAGCAAGCCCGGCACCTATCCCTACACCTCGGGCCTGACGGTGATGAACGCCGTCGCCACAGCGGGCGGCTATACCTACCGGGCCGACAAGAAGCAGGTCTTCGTCAAGCGCAACGGCGCGACCGAAGAGCAGAAACTGACACTGGATCCGACCGTCACGGTCGCCCCGGGCGACACCATCCGGATCGGCGAGCGCTTCTTCTAGAAGCCCTGTTTAGGCGAGGGCGTGGCTTCACGAGGCCGCGCCTGAGGCCCCTCCTTTGGTCAGAAGCGTGTCGGCGGCACGCTGGGTCGGCGTCGGGTTGTCTTTTTCGACAGGCGAATTGGCTGGTTGGAGTCGAAATCCGCCTCGGACGGACCTGAAAACACCCACTTTGCGACGTTTTTCACGCTGATGCGACAAAATGTCCACTTTAGATATTGTTCTCCAGAAAAGCTGAGTTCCTGGCCGGGAATATCTTTTGCTCTTCTGGCCCAATCGTCACGAAAGTGACGCGTGGGCCGCGAATTGTAGATAACTGATGCATCGCGCAACCACATTTCTTCGGCATATAGATTGGATAGAGTTGTTGCGTGTATCCCTTTTCTGTACAAATCTCACTAAAACCCGTTTTGGGTAGCAAGTGATACCCCTCAAAACTTACTCTATCAAAACTCCTAACGCCGTTCTGCGACACTAAGTTACGCTCTGTTTACTAATCCAGTTCTTTGTCCCCCGCAGGAAAGCCCGAAAGAAATCCGGGCAGGGGATCAATAGAAATGTCGAAAAAGACCAAGCCTGGCGTTCTGGTGCTTTGCGCCATCGCGCTCGTCGCCGCACCGATCAGCGCTCACGCCGACGCCGCCAAGGACCTGCAGGTCGCGGGCCGCGCGCTCACCTTCCTTGAAAACGGCCCGACGGGCAAAGCCACGCTCGGCGTGGTCTTCGATCCGTCCAAACCCGCCTCGGTGGCCGAGAAGAATGCGGTCATGGCCGCGATCGGCGGCGGACTGAGCGCCGGCGCCCTGACCCTCACGGGCAAGCCTGTCGAAGCCGGCGACGTCGCCGGCGTCTCGGGCGTCGCGGCGCTCTACATCACCACCGGCGTCAATGCTGGCCCGGTCGGCGCCGCCGCCAAGGGCAAGAAGATCATCACCATCGGTTCGGACATGGGCTGCGTCACCAGCGGCGCCTGCGTGATGAGCGTCTCGGCCGATCCCAAGGTGGAAATCGTGGTCAGCCGTTCTGCGGCCGCCGCGGTCGGCGCGGTCTTCAAGGCCGCCTTCCGCATGATGATCCGCGAAGTCTGACCCCAGCGAACGAACGAGACAAACCCATGAAAACGACTCTCTTCGCCGGCGCTTCGGTCGGCCTGATCATCCTGGCTTCGGCCACCGCCGCTTCGGCCCAGTCGATCGACTACGGCGCCATGGAGCAGCTGTTCAACGAACCCGTCACCACCAGCGCCACCGGTTCGCCGCAACGTTCGACCGAGGCCCCGGTGGCCATGGAGATCATCTCCGCCGCCGACATCAAGCGCTCGGGCGCCACCGACCTGCCCACCCTTCTGAGCCGGGTCTCGGGCCTGGACGTGCTCAACGCCGGCGCTGCCGGCGCCGACATCAGCGTGCGTGGCTATGACCGGTCAATGTCGCCCCGCCTGCTGGTGCTGATCAATGGCCGTCAGGTCTATCTCGACCACTATGGCTATACCGCCTGGGCGACCCTGCCGGTCCAGCTGGAAGAAATCCGCCAGATCGAAGTGGTCAAGGGCCCCAACAGCGCCCTGTTCGGTTTCAACGCCGTCGGCGGCGTCGTCAACATCATCACCTTCAACCCGAAGTTCGACAATGTCGGCTCGGTCACGGTGCGCGCGGGTCTCGGCGGTCACCAAGAGATCTCGGCCGTCAAGACCGTCAAGCTGGGCGACAAGTTCTCGGCCCGCCTTTCGGCCGGCGCCGTTCAGATGGACGAGTGGAAGAACACCGTCGGCGTCGCCAGCAACCTGCTGACCGACCCGGCCCGGGTTTCGGCCAATCTCGACACTCTGACCCAGTTGACCGACAAGACCGAACTGCGCGTCGAAGGCTCGTGGTCGAACGTCCAGATCAGCGAGATGCTGTCCAACAATACCTATTCGCCGACCAAATATGTGACCAGCTCGGTCAAGGCCGGCGTGGCGTCCGAAACCAAGTTTGGCACGCTGGAACTGTCGGCCTATCGCAACACGCTGGCGGCCAAGCACATGGTCGCCGGTCAGTTGGCCAAGTTCGACAACGAAATCACCGTTGTCAGCGCCCAGAACCTGTTCAAGCTGGGGGCCAAGCACACCTTCCGCGTGGGCGGCGAATATCGCCACAACGAGGTCAATACCGCGCCGATCGGCGGCGCCCAGATCGCCTATGACGTGCTCGCCGCCTCGGGCATGTGGACCTGGGCGATCAGCGACAAGCTGTCGACCACGGCCGCCGTCCGCTATGACAAGCTGGATCTCGAACGTACGGGTGTCTTCCCGGTCGCTTTCCCGATGGCCAACAACGCCCTTTGGGACCGCTCGATCAAGGAGACCAGCTACAATCTGGGTCTGGTCTATCGTCCGAGCGACCTGGACTCGATCCGCGCCACTGTCGCCAAGGGCGTCCAGGTTCCGACCCTGGTTGACCTCGGCGCCGTGCAGCTGAAACTGGCCATCGGCCCGTTCACCATCGGCGCCAGCGGCAATCCGGCCCTGAAGCCCTCGATCGTCACCAATTATGAGCTCGGCTATGACCGCGCCCTGCCGGCCCTGAACGCCAAGATCGGCGCTTCGGTGTTCGTCCAGAAGACCGAGGATGTTAAGGGCCAGCTCTCTTCGACCCAGCTCGATATCGCCCCGACTGCGACCACGCTGCCGGTCATCAGCTATCGCAATATCGGCGAGTCGAAGATGAAGGGCGTCGAGCTCACGGCCTCGGGCACGGTCGAAGGTGGCTATCACTGGAGCGCCGACTACACCTGGACCGACGTTGAAGACCAGCCGCTGGCCGGTTATTCGGCCGTGGGTCGCGGCACGGCCTTCGAGCAAACGACGCCCGCCTATCGCGGCAATGTCGCCCTGGGTTGGGACGGCGGCGCATGGTCGGCTGACGGCTATGTGCGTTTTGTCGGCGGCTTTAACGGCTACAGCACCACCTCGGCCCTGGTCCCGGTCGACGGCTACGCCTCGGTCGGCGGTCGCGTCGCCCGCCAGTTCGAGCACGGCTTCATCCTGGCGCTCAGCGGTCAGAACCTGATCGAAGCGCGTCAGCAGCAGACCGCTGGTCTGGAAGCCGAACGCCGCGCCTACCTGACCCTGACTAAGAGCTGGTAAGCGTCATCTAACGCTGGAGAGCGAGGGGCCCCGCCGCAAGGCGGGGCCCTTTTCCGTTGTGGCTCAGGCGTCGTCGCCGGCCTCGACCACACCGCGCATGTGGCCCAGCCAGTCAGGCTCGCCCGCCGCCACGCGGACGAAGGCCTCGGCCAGCTCCTGGGTCGCTTCGCCCAGATTGTAGCGGTTGTCGTTAAATCGCAGCAGGACGCTCTCGATATAGCGGTCCAGCAGGACGCGGTCGTCGCCGGTGAGGTTGTTGCGCATGGGGCAAGCCTAGTCCTGCGGCGCTGTGAGCGCCATGGTTCAGTCCCAGTTCTTGATCTTCTTCTTTCGGCCCAGACCCAGGAGCCCCGGATAGGGGCCCTTGCCGGTGCGATAGAGGCACCAGTCGTCGTCCTTCCTGCAGTCGCCATCGAAGGCCGCTTTCTTGGCGGGATCGATCGCCGCATACATCGCCGGACGGTTCTTGTTTTTCTCGCCCAGGGTCTCGTCGCAGACGGTCTGCTCGGCCTTGGTCAGGGCCAGCCCATCGGCGTTCCGACAGCCAAGTCCGGCGCGGGTCGTCTCGCGCAGGGCCTGGCCGCCGCCGGTGAGGCCCTGCGCCCTGAAGCCGGGCGGGGCGATGGCCGAGGTCTGCGGGGCGGTCGGCGCGGCGACCCCGGGCGCGACCGGGGCGACGGGCGGCGCGGCGATCGGGGCTGTCCGCGTCGCGGGCCTGGATCGGACGGGTGACGTCGCCGGCGGGTCAGGCCTGACGGGCCGCAGCAGCTCCACGCTGAGGACCGGCGGCTCGACCCATTGCGGCATGACCCGGACGCCGGCGACCAGGCCGCCCAGCACCAGCAGGTGCGCGATCGTTGAGGCCAGCACGATCCACGGCGTGGCGCGGCCCTGTCGTTGCGGCGCGGGTCTGTTGGCGATCAGGGCGAAGGCCGCCGGCATCAGTGTCTGTCTCGCCCGTCCAAAACGAGCGCCACGGATAGGGACGGGGTGCGGCGCAAGCATGGCCGCAACATCGCCGCGCTGAAATGAAAAGGGCCCGGCGTCGCCGCCGGGCCCTCTCCTGTCTCAGCGATGGAGGAAGCTTTACGCCGCCGCCTTCGTCTTGACGCCGAAGCGGCTGTAGAAGGTCTCACCCTTCTCGGCCATTTCGCGCAGCAGCTTGGGCGGCGTGAACCGCGTGCCGAACTTCTGGGCGAGAGCGTCGCAGCCCTCGACGAAGGCTTTCAGGCCAATACCGTCGATCATGCTGACGGGACCGCCGGTCCAGGGCGCGAAGCCCCAGCCCAGGATCGCGCCGACATCGGCTTCGCGCGGATCGACGATGACGCCTTCCTCGAAGCAGCGGGCGGCTTCCACGGCCTGGCGATAGAGCAGCCGCGTGCGGATCTCCTCGATCAGGGCCTTGTCGGCGTCCGCGATCTTCACCGGAGCAAGGTCCGACAGCCCCTTCCACAGGGTCTTGGGACCGTTCTCCGGATAGTCGTAGAAGCCCTTGCCGTTCTTGCGGCCGAAACGGCCCAGCTCGACCACCATCTTTTCGATGATCGGGGCGAACGGACGGTCCTCGAACTTGTCGCCGAGGTCCTTCTTGGTCTGCTGGGTGACCTTGTAGCCAAGGTCCAGAGCGACGTCGTCGTTCATCTCCAGCGGACCGCGCGGCATGCCGGTGGCGCGACCGACATTGTCGATGATCGCCGGGGCGATGCCGTCGGCCAGCATTTCCAGGCCTTCCTGCACGAAGGTGCCGAAGCAGCGGCTGGTGTAGAAACCACGGCTGTCATTGACGACGATCGGGGTCTTCTTGATCTTCAGGACGTAGTCGATCGACTTGGCCAGGGCTTCCTGGCTGGTCTGTTCGCCCATGATGATCTCGACCAGGCCCATCTTGTCGACCGGCGAGAAGAAGTGGATGCCGATGAACGAGGCCGGACGCACCGACGCCTTCGACAGGCCGGTGATCGGCAGGGTCGAGGTATTGGAGCCGAAGATGGCGGTGTCGGCCAGCTGGGCTTCGGCCTTCTTGGTGACGTCGGCCTTCACTTCGCGGTTTTCGAACACCGCCTCGACCACCAGATCCGAACCCTTGACCAGGGCGTAGTCGGTGGTCGGGGTGATCAGGGCCAGGACCTTCTCGCCCTTCTCGGCGGTCATCTTGCCGCGCGAGACGGCCTTCTTGACCAGGGCTTCAGCGTAGCCCTTGCCCTTGTCGGCGGCTTCTTGCGTCTGGTCGATCAGCACGCTTTCGATGCCGGCCATGGCCTGGACGTAAGCAATGCCCGCGCCCATCATGCCGGCGCCCAGAACGGCGACCTTCTTGACGTCATAGTGCGGCACGCCGGCGGGACGGCCCGAACCCTTGCCCAGCTCCTGGAGGGAGAGGAACAGGGTGCGGATCATGCCCTTGGCCTGGGGCGTCATCATGGTCTTGAGGAAGTAGCGGGTCTCGATCCGCAGGGCGGCGTCGAACGGCACCTGGGTGCCTTCATAGACCGCCTTCATGATGTTCAGTTGGGCCGGATAGTTGCCATAGGTGCTCTTGCGGAGCATGGCGTTGCCCATCACGAACACCTGGCTGCCGCCGGGGCTGTAGGGGCCGCCGCCGGGCAGCTTGAAGTCCTTCTTGTCCCACGGCGCGACGGGATCGCCCTTGGTCTTGACCCAGGTCTTGGCGGCCTCGACCACCTGATCGGCGGGCACGACTTCATGCACGACCTTGGCGGCGAGCGCCTCGGCCGGCTTCATCGACTTGCCTTCCAGCAGGTAGGGCGCGGCGTTCATCACGCCCATCAGGCGCGGCAGACGCTGGGTGCCGCCGGCGCCGGGCAGCAGGCCGACCTTGGCTTCCGGCAGGGCCAGCTGGATCTTGGGGTTATCGGCCACGACGCGATAGTGGCAGGCCAGGGTGATTTCCAGACCGCCGCCCATGGCCAGGCCATTGATGGCCGCAGCCACCGGCTTGCCGCAGGTTTCCAGGGCGCGGAACGCCTTGTTGAGCGCAAAGCCGGCCTCGAAGGCGGCCTTCAGGCCTTCTTCGCCGCCAGCCCCGCCGCCGAGGCCGCCGGAGCCGCCCAGTTCGCCCAGGTCAGCGCCGGCGCAGAAGCCGGTCGTCTTGCCCGAGGTGATGACGGCGCCCTTGATGTTGGCGTCGCTCTTGATGGTCTCGACGACGTCGCCGATTTCCTTGATCACCGAAGCGGTCAGGGTGTTCATCGTCCGGCCGGGCACGTCGAAGGTGACCAGGGCCACGCCGTCGGAATCGACCTCGATCTTGAAGTTTTCCATGGTGTTAGCTCCTTAGACGCGTTCGATGACGGTGGCGGTGCCCATGCCGGCGCCGACGCACAGGGTGATCAGGGCGGTCTCCTTGTCGGAGCGCTCCAGTTCGTCGAGCATGGTGCTGATCAGCATCGCGCCGGTGGCGCCCAAGGGGTGACCCATGGCGATGGCGCCGCCGTTGACGTTCATCTTGTCGTGCGGGATGTCCAGCGCCTGCATCATGCGCAGGACGACGGCGGCGAAGGCCTCGTTCAGCTCATAGAGGTCGATGTCCTTCACGCCCATGCCCAGGCGCTTGAGCAGCTTCTCGGTGACCAGCGAGGGGCCGGTCAGCATGATCGAGGGCTCGCTGCCGATCGAGGCGGCGCCCTTGATGCGGCCACGGGGCTTCAGGCCCAGGGCCTCGCCCATTTCCTTGCTGCCGATCAGCACACCGGCGGCGCCGTCGACGATGCCCGAGCTGTTGCCGGCGTGGTGGACGTGATTGATCTTTTCCACCTGCGGATAGCGCTGGGTGACCACGGCGTCGAAGGCCATCTCGCCCATGCCCGTGAACGAGGCGTTCAGCGAGGCCAGGGTTTGCATGGTGGTGGAGCCGCGCACGGTCTCGTCATGGTCCAGGATGGTGATGCCCAGCTGGTCCTTGACGCCGATAACCGACTTCTTGAAGCGACCGTCGGCCCACGAGGCGGCGGCGCGGCGCTGGCTTTCGACGGCATAGGCGTCGACGTCATCGCGCGAGAAGCCGTACAGCGAGGCGATCAGGTCAGCCGAGACGCCCTGTGGGGCGAAATAGGTCTTGAAGGCCGACGAGGGGTCGGTCGGCCAGGCGCCGCCGTCGCTGCCCATGGGCACGCGGCTCATGCTCTCGACGCCGCCGCCGATGGCCAACTGGGCCTCGCCGGAGGCGACCTTGGCGGCCGCCATGTTCACGGCTTCCAGGCCCGAGGCGCAGAAGCGGTTGATCTGCACGCCGGCCACGCTCTCGGCATAGTCGGCGGTCAGCACGGCGGTGCGGGCGATGTCCGAACCTTGTTCGCCCACGGGGGCGACGCAGCCGAGCACGACGTCGTCGACATAGGAGGTGTCGAGATTGTTGCGGTCACGGAGGGCTTCCAGGACCTGGCTGGCCAGGGACAGCGAGGTGATCTCGTGCAGAGATCCGTCCTTCTTGCCCTTGCCGCGCGGGGTGCGCACGGCGTCAAAGATGTAAGCGTCGGCCATTTGATGGCTCCTTCCTGCGTCGTCTAAACGGGGGGTGGGGTAAGCGCCGGCTCGACCCGCACATCCGTGCGAACCGAATTGGCGATGAAACAGGTGTGGTGAGCGGCCTCGTGCAGGGCCGTTTCCTCGGCCTCGCTGGGCGGCGCGCCCGCATAGGTGATCCGGGGGCGCAGGTTGACCGTGCTGACCCACATCGCGCCGTGATCGTTTTTGGTCATCAGGCCTTCGGCCGTATCGGCATAGGCGCTGATGTGGAAGCCGGCCCGGCGGGCCAGGTCCAGGAAGGTCAGCATGTGGCAGGCCGACAGGGCCGCCACGAACATCTCTTCGGGATCGACGCCGGCCGGATCCGACCACGGCAGGGGCACCACCGAGGGCGAGGCCGAACCGGTCGTGGTCACGCCGCCGTCAAAAGACAGCGTGTGGACGCGGCTATAGCGGCCCTTGGCGAAGTCCTCGTCGGGCTGCAGAGACCAGCTGATGGTGGCGGTGTGGACCGACATTATTTCCAGGTCCCGATCGGGCTCTTGGCGATCTGGGCGCACTTCAGACCGCGGGCGCCGGCCTTGGCGCTGTAGGTCACCCGCTGGCCGAACTCCGGCGCGGGCAGGACGCAGGGCGTGAAGCCCGAGGTGGTGACTTCGAGCGACCAGGTCGCGATCCTGGAGCGCAGCAGGTTGTTGCAGACATCGCTGCCCGGCGTCAGCGGCAGCTTGAAGGCTCCCGGCTGCGGACGCTTGCCCACCAGGGTTCCGCTGAAAGTCAGGGGCCGGCGACCGCCGGGGGCCGCGCGAACGCAGACCACGGCGGCGCGCGCGTCGGGCGCGGCGGGCTTGGGGGCCGCCGTGGCGGCCTGGGCCAGCAGGGCGAGCGTGAGGATCACAGCGTTCTCGCGATCAGGATCTTCATCACCTCGTTGGTGCCGCCATAGATCCGCTGGACGCGGCTGTCGCGGTACATGCGGGCGATCGGATACTCGTTCATGAAGCCATAGCCGCCGAACAGCTGCAGGCAGCGGTCGACGATCTTGTTCTCCAGATCGCTGACCCAGTACTTGGCCATCGAGGCGGTGGCGGCGTCGAGCTTGCCGGCCAGGTGCAGTTCAATGCAGTGATTGACGAACACCCGGGCCACGGTCGCCTCGGTCTTGCATTCGGCCAGCACGAACTGGGTGTTCTGGAAGTCGAGGATCGCCTTGCCGAAGGCCCGGCGCTCCTTGACATAGGCGATGGTCAGCTCCAGCGCCCGTTCGATGGTGGCCATGCCCTGAACGCCGATGTTCAGGCGCTCCTGCGGCAGTTGGCCCATCAGCTGGAAGAAGCCCTGGCCCTCGTCCGTGCCCAGCAGATTCTCGGTCGGAACCTTGACGTCGTTGAAGAACAGTTCCGACGTGTCCTGAGCCTCCTGGCCCAGCTTGTCGAGGTTGCGGCCCCGCTCGAAGCCTTCGGCGCCATCGGTCTCGACGATGAGCAGCGAGGTGCCGCGCGCGCCGGCGGCGGCGTCGGTCTTGGCGACCACGATGATCAGGTTGGCGGTCTGACCATTGGTGATGAAGGTCTTGGAGCCGTTGATGACGTACTGGTTGCCGACCTTCTTGGCGGTGGTCTTGATGCCCTGAAGGTCCGAGCCCGCGCCGGGCTCGGTCATGGCGATCGCGCCGACCAGCTCGCCGGTGGCCATTCTGGGCAGCCAGCGGCGCTTCTGCTCTTCGGTCCCGTAGTGGACGAGATAGGGCATGATGATGGCGTTGTGCAGGCTGATGCCGAAGCCATCCACGCCCTTGAGGCCCAGCTGTTCCATCAGCACGACCTCGTGGCGATAGTCGCCGCCGGCCCCGCCATATTCCTCCGGCACGGAGAGGCCCAGCAAGCCGGCCTCCCCCGCCTTGGTCCACATGTCGCGATCGACGCAGTGGTTCTTGCGCCACTGGGCGACCGTCGCTTCAGGCGCGTGCTCGTCGAAGAACTTGCCCACCGCGTCGTCAAAGATCGCGATGTCTTCCTCAGCCATGAAAGCCGGTTTTGCGACGTCGAGCACGCTCATGATCAGAAAGCCTCCGCAGGCAGCGCCATCAGGGTCGCTGAGCCCGTCTTGAGTTTGGTCAGATGCGCCCCAGCGTCAGGCAAGATGCGTTCGATGAAATATTGCGCCGTGACCACCTTGGTCGAATAGAACGGATCGGACGAGCCGGCCGCGATCTTGGCCTGGGCCGCCTTGACCTGCAGGGCCCACATATAGGCCAGGCCCGTCAGGCCGAAGAGGTGCATGTAGTCGGTCGAGGCCGCGCCGGCGTTGTCGGGGTTCTGCAAGCCGTTCTGCATCAGCCACATGGTGCCGTCCTGCATCTGGGCCTTCACCTCGGCCAGGGCCGTGATGAAGGGCTTCAGGCCCGCATCCGTGTCGTTCTCGCCGATGAACTGGTCGATTTCCTGGAAGAAGGTCATCACCGCGCGGCCGCCCTTGGAGGCCAGCTTGCGGCCCACCAGATCCAGGGCCTGCACGCCGTTGGTGCCCTCATAGATCAGGGCGATGCGGCAATCGCGCATGAACTGGCTGACCGGGAAGTGCTCGGTGAAGCCGCTGCCGCCATGCACCTGCACCGCGTCGGAACAGATCTTGAAACCCTTGTCGGTCAGGTAGCCTTTCAGCACGGGCGTCATCAGGCCCATATAGTCCTCGGCCTTTTCCCGGACCTTCTCGTCCGGGTGGCCGTGCGCCAGGTCGCCGTGCAGGGCCGTCCAGAACAGGAAGGCGCGACCGCCCTCGATCAGGGCCTTGCTCTCCAGCAGCATGCGACGCACGTCGGGGTGGACGATGATCGGATCGGCCGGGCCGTCGGCGTTCTTGGGGCCGGTCAGCGAGCGGCCCTGCAGGCGGTCGCGGGCGAAGGCGACGGCGGCCTGATAGGCGGCCTCGCCCTGGGCCACGCCCTGCATGCCGACGCCCAGGCGGGCCTCGTTCATCATTACGAACATGATCTTCAGGCCGGCGTTCTCGCCGCCGATCAGCCAGCCCTTGGCGTCTTCGTACTGCATGACGCAGGTGGCGTTGCCGTGGATGCCCATCTTCTCTTCAAGGCCCACGCACTTGGCGCCGACATTGCGCTCGCCCACCGAGCCGTCTTCCTTGGGCAGGAACTTGGGCACGATGAACAGCGAGATACCCTTCACGCCGGCCGGGGCGCCTTCGATGCGGGCCAGCACCAGGTGGACGATGTTGTCGGCCATGTCGTGCTCACCGGCGCTGATCCAGATCTTCTGGCCAGTGATGCGATACGTGCCGTCAGCCTGCGGAACCGCCTTGGTGCGCAGCAGACCAAGGTCCGTGCCGCAGTGCGGCTCGGTCAGGTTCATGGTGCCGGTCCATTCGCCGGTCACCATCTTGGGCAGATAGAGTTCCTTCTGCGCGTCGGTGCCGCCGGTGTGGATGGCCGAATAGGCGCCGTGGGCCAGGCCCGGATACATCGAGAAGGCCATGTTGGCCGAGCTCGACATCTCGCTGAACGCCAGGTTGACGACATGCGGCAGGCCCTGGCCGCCATAGGCGGGGTCGGAGCCCAGACCCGTCCAGCCGCCTTCGCACAGCTGCTTGTAGGCTTCCTTGAAGCCCGGCGGGGTGGTGACTTCGTTGGTGTCCTTGTCCAGCACGCAGCCGTGCTTGTCGCCCACGGCGTTCAGCGGGGCCAGCACCTCGCCGGTGAACTGGGCCGCGGCTTCCAGGATCTGTTCGACGGTGTCGAACGAGGCGTCGGCGAAGGCCGGCAGCTGGCCATGCTGATCGATGTTCAGCATGTCGCGCAGGATGAAGACGTGATCGCGAACGGGCGCCTGGTAGGTCATGGAAGGTCCTGGAAGAGAGAGGTGTAGAAGGGGGAAAGCTTACTTGCCCAAAGCGGCGTCCGCGTGACCGTCCAGCCGGGCGCGCAGCACCTGGTCATAGTCGGCGGCGCGGGGCAGCAGGTCGGGGCGGATTTCGGCCAGGCGCTGTTCGAGGCGGGCGCAGGCCTGGTGGAGCTCGATCAGGGCGCCGTCGATGTCTTCGCGCTGCTGCTCCAGCGCGGTGGCGCGCTCGCGGAACTTCTTCAGCGATCGGGCCATCTGGGCCGCGCCGTCGTCGTTCTCGTCATACAGGTCCAGCAGTTCGCGGATTTCCGACAGCGACAGGCCCACCCGCTTGCCGCGCAGGATCAGCTGCAGGCGGACGCGGTCCTTGTGGGAATAGACGCGGTTGAGGCCTTCGCGGGCCGGATTGAGCAGGCCCTTGTCTTCATAGAAGCGCAGGGCGCGGGGCGTGGCTTTGAATTCGTTGCAGAGATTGCGGATCGTGAACGTCCGCTCGGGGCGACGCAGGTCGGCCAACATAGAAACCTCCCAAGAGGAAAGGCCCAGCTACGCGGCGGGGCCGCTTTGTTATCGTTGATCACCCTATTCCGGGTTTCCGTTGACGTCAACGTTTACGTAAACGTCAACCGAAGACCATCGGAATAGGTTTACTTTCCTAGCCTCGCGGCTTATTTTCCTTCCGGCACGGCCACGCTGGAGCTCGCGACATGACGGCGCTTTCGCACACCGAAATCTGGACCGCGATTGACGCGCTCGCAAAGCGTTTCGACATGAGCCCCTCGGCCATGGCCAAGATGGCGGGGCTGGACCCCACCAGTTTCAACCGCTCCAAGCGCACCTCATCAGACGCCGAGGCGCGCCCGCGCTGGCCCTCGACCGAGAGCCTGGCCAAGGTGCTGGAGGCCACCGGCGTGGGCTTTTCCGAGTTCGCCGCCCTCACCGAAACGGCCAAGCGCCCGCCGGCGCGGGGTGTGCCGCTGCTGGGCTTGGCCCAGGCTGGCTCTGACGGTTTCTTCGACGATGCGGGCTTTCCCGTCGGCGAAGGCTGGGACGAGATCGCCTTTCCCGGCCTGCAGGAAGACGGCGTCTATGCGCTGGAGATTTCCGGGGACTCGATGGTCCCGGTATTTCGCGACGGCGACCGCATCCTGGTCTCGCCCTCGATCGAGCCGCGCCGGGGCGACCGGGTGGTGGTCAAGACCAATGCGGGAGAAGTGATGGCCAAGGAACTGGCGCGCGTCACCGCCCGGACGATCGAGCTGACCTCGCTGAACCGGGACTATGGCGACCGCGTGCTGGAGCGGGGCGATGTGGCCTGGATCGCCAGGATCCTCTGGGCCAGCCAGTAAAGCCTAGGTGCGCGGGCAGTTGCCGTGCTGGCCGTTGATATAGGCCAGCAGATCGCCTTCCCAGGGCGCGTCGCAGGACACGTCGACCCGGTAGGAGCCCCAGATGTCGTTGTGCGCGGCTTCCACATGGGCGCCGGGGAATTTGCTGGTCAGGTCACCGAGCAGAGAATCGAATTCCGAACGGTCTGACGGGCGAAGGGTGAACGAAGCCATTGGACTAACCTTGGGGTTCTGATCCTGGAACCTTACGCCCGCAATTGCGGACATTCCCTTAACCGGCAATTCAGGGACCGTTCACCTTAACGGACACGGTGTCGCAGGCACGGTGACTCACCCAGCGCGGGTAATCGGGGCCTTAGATGCTCCCCCACTGGGGGAGCTGTCGCGGAGCGACTGAGGGGGCTAGCTGGACATAGGCCGCGCTGGCCCCCTCCGGGCGCTTTGGGCCGTCCTCCCCCGGAGGGGGAGGATCTTAACCCAGCTTCTCGTCGATCAACGCGATCGTCCGGTCCAGGCCGAAGATCGCCGCGAAGGAGCCGAAGCGCGGGCCCTGGCTTTGGCCCAGCAGCACTTCGTACAGGGCCTGGAACCAGGCGCGAAGGGGGTCAAAGCCGTGGTCCTTGCCGACCGCGAAGACCTCGTTCTGGATCAGCTCGGCGTCCTGGCAGCCGGCCGGCAGGGCCGCGAGCCGTGCCCGCAGATCCAGGATCGCCGCGCGCTCGACATCCGTCGGGGCGCGGAAGGTCTTCGAGGGCTTCACGAAGTCCTCGTAGTAGTTGATCGCATAGCCGGCCAGGCGGTCCAGCAGCGGCTGGGTCTGGGGCGTCGCGCCATCGACATAGCGCCCCAGGAAGCCCCACAGGATGTCCTTGGTCGAGGCGTCGGCGGCCGAAACGAGATTCAGCATCAGGCTGAACGACACCGGCGAGCCCTGCTCGGGCGGCTTGCCCGAATGGACGTGCCAGGCCGGGTTGTCGATTTGCTTGCCCGGCTCCTGCTTCTGGAACGCGTCCAGCTGCTGGAGATATTCGTCCGTCGCCTTGGGGATGACGTCGAAATAGAGCTTCTTGGCCGACTTGGGGCTCTGGAACATGTAGTAGGCCAGGCTCTCGGGCGCGCCATAGCGCAGCCACTCGTCCATGGTCAGGCCGTTGCCCTTGGTCTTGGAGATCTTCAGGTTGTTCTCGTCCATGAAGAGTTCGTAGTGGAACCCTTCCGGCGGCGAGCCGCCCAGCACCTTGCAGACCTGGTTCGAGAGCCGGACGCTGTCGATCAGGTCCTTGCCGCTCATCTCGTAGTCGACGCCCAGGGCCGTCCAGCGCATGGCCCAGTCGGGACGCCACTGCATCTTGACGCCGCCGCCCGTGACCGGAACCTCGGTCAGCTCGCCGTCCTCGTCGCGGAACACGATGGTGCCCTTGGCGACATTGCGCTCCAGGGTCGGCACCTGCAGCACCTTGCCGGTCTTGGGGCTGATCGGCAGGAACGGCGAATAGGTGGCCCGGCGTTCTTCACCGAGTGAGGGCAGCATGATCTTCTGGATGGCGTCGAAACGCTCCAGGGCGATCAGCAGGGTCTCGTCAAAGCGGCCGCCGCGATAGCAGTCGGTGGACGACACGAACTCGTAGTCGAAACCGAACCCGTCCAGGAACGTCCGCAGGCGGGCGTTGTTGTGGTGGCCGAAGCTCTCGTGCTCGCCATAGGGGTCGCGGACCACGGTCAGCGGCTTGTCGAGGTCGGGGATCATGACCTCGCCATTGGGCACGTTCGGCGGGATCTTGCGCAGGCCGTCCATGTCGTCGCTGAACGAGATCAGGCGCGTGGGGATCTTGTCGTCGGTCAGGGCGCGGAACGCCGCGCGGACCATGGTCGTGCGCGCCACCTCGCCAAAGGTGCCCATGTGCGGCAGGCCCGACGGACCATAGCCGGTCTCCAGCACCACCGGTTTGCGCAGGGCCTCCAGGGTGGCGACCGCTTCGTCGGTCTTGCCGGCGTTGATCAGGGTCGAGGCGAGATCGCGCTCGGCGTCGGACAGGCGCAGGCGCAGCGTGCGGGCCAGCAGGGCGCGCGCCTGCTCGAACGGCCAGGCGCGTGCGTCGCGGGCGAGGGGGGAGAGGCCTTCAAACATGCGGGCGGTATAGGGGGAAGCGGCGGTGGTGGCTAGGTTTTGGGTGAGGGGGAGTGCTCCAGTCGCCAAGCCGCACTCTTGAAGAGCTCAGGAACGGGATCGCGCATTGGATCTATGCCGATGGCCTCCAGACGATCAAACCATTCGTCACGCCGGGAGGCGGGCAACTTTTCCGCACACCAAGGGCAGAAGTAAATCTGCTGCGAGACGCTCTGGGACACCTTCAATTCGTAGCAATCGAACCGCTCGTCATAAGAGACGAGATCGCCGTCGTTCTCTCGATGCCGGTTCATGTGGTTCACGGGCGCACTCATTTTTGACGTTCGCTTTCTTGCGCGTAAGCCATCCGCCGCAGCGGATGCTGGCGCGCCCTGAAACCCTTGGTGGAATTGGAGCTCTGAGGTCAGGCCGTGTCAATGACGGCGCGCCGCGCCGCCGCGCGCGGCCGGCCTCTGGCCGGTCATTGACACGGCCTGACCTCAGAGCAAGCTCGCCTCCAAGGGTTTAAGGCGGGGCCTCGCCGCTGGCGGCTTTCCGCTTCTCACACCCCTTTCAACCGTCATTCCCGCCCTTGTGGCGGGAACCTCTGTTTCGGCTGGCACGTGAAGCGCCAGCGAAGTGCGCGCGCACTTCGCCCCTCCTGCACCAGCGGCGGCACGAGAGGTTCCTGCCACAAGGGCGGGAATGACGAGAGGTAGGGGAGGCGGTGGCAGGTGGTGGCTAGGTTCTGGGTGAGGGATCAATGCTCCCGGCCCAAACAAGACGCTCGCTTTCGAACTCGCCGGCCCCTTGCTAGGTATTCGTTATGGTCGAGTTGCTGTTTCTGTTCGCTGTCTTTGCCTGGCCGATGGTCCAGTTCTTGATCCTGCCGGTTTGGATCTGGAGAGTGACGCCAGCTCGCGATGAGTTGAGGATCAAGCGCGACTTCGAAGGCCAGGGCCGTCGAGTCATCATGGTGCGGCGTATCGGAACGGACTGGGGCAGCCGATCGGTGCCGACCTATAGGAAGTATGAGGTCACCGTAGAGCGCCATGACGGCCCTATCGAGACATTCAAGGTGGGTGTCGCCTTTACGTTGGGACCTGACCCCGCCATCTCCGACGACGAACCAGAGCGACGCAAAGCCTTCTTCAAGGGCTCGCAAAGCTTCTTCTTAAACGACGATAGCTAAAGGTCCGGCCCGCTACCCCTCGCGCCCGCCCTCCAGCGCCGCCAGCACATCCGGCCGCAACCGCGCCAGCTCGACCAGGCGCTCGATCAGGGCGTCCTGGCTTTCCAGGGCCAGGCCGTCGCGCAGGCGGGCCATGCGGCTCTGGGCCTTCTGCAGGCCGGCCGTGTCCAGCGCGTTGACGGCCGCCGCGACCCCGACCTGATGCTTGCAGGCCCCGAACTTGTCGAAGCCCGGGCAGGTGCAGGTTCCCTCGGAGGGCGGGCGTAGCTCGACCACATAGAGCTCGCCGCCCTGGACATGGGCAGTGACGATCTCGTCCTCGAGGGCGATCAGCGCGACTGAACCGTCCTGGGCCAGGTCCAGGCCGTTGGCGAACGAGCCCTCGCTCATCCGGTCGCGGAAGGCCACAAGCTCGAAGCGGGGCGGGGTCATCAGGCGTCGTCCTCGATACGGTGGATGTCGTCGTCGGACAGGCCGAAATGGTGGCCTATCTCGTGAATCAGAACGTGGCTGATCAGCTCGTCCAGGGTGACGTCGCCGCGCTCGCACCATTCGTCGAGGATCGGGCGGCGATACAGGAACACCATCGACGGGTGGACGCCGGAATCCAGCACCGAGCGGCGGCCCAGGTCCACGCCTTGATAGAGGCCGGTCAGCTCGAACGGGTCTTCGATGCCAAGGTCGTCGAGCACGTCGTCGGCGGCGAAGTCCTCGATGCGGATCTCGACATCGGCCGACAGGCCGGCGAACGGCTCGGCCAGGGCCTTGAAGGCGGCCTGCGCCAGGGCGGCGAAATCATCGAGCGACGGGGCGGGGCGAGCGGTCCATTCCATAACTCTCAGATAGACCGATTGGCCGGTTTCGCCAGCGGCGTGCGACGTGCCGTCTATCGGGCCCTGCGACAGCCGTTCCGGTCGCGCTCTGGTCACGGCCCGACTAATCTGTGATTCTGATTCGCGGACCCGCCTTCGCGGGCTGCATGGGGCTTTAGCGACCGGCCTGATGACTTCTCATGACCTGATTCTCGCGGCCGCCGCCGGCGCGGTCTGCCTCGCCATTTGCGCGACGCTTTGGGCCCTGGCCCAGCGTCGGCGTTTCGAGGCCAGGCTGGCCGTGCTGCAAGGCCGGCTGTCCAGTCTGGAGAGCGGCGCCCTGGCGGCTCAAGCCTCGGCGGAAGCCTTCGACAGCGCCCTGATCTCGGTCGAGGACGGCAAGGCCGCCCTCGTGTCGGGCGCCGACAGCCTGGGCGCCTGCGCCGTGGTGCTGGGCTGCGAGGCCCGGGCGCAAGAGGTGGTGGCCGCTCTGATGCTGCTGGATCCGGATCACACCGTGCGCCTGCGCGGCCTGTTCGAGCGCGGCGAGCCCTGCGCCTTCGAGGCCCTGGGCTCCGCCGGTTCCGTCTCCGTCGAGGGCCGCGCGGCCGGGGCCCTGGCCTGGCTGCGTCTGGCGGCGGTGGTTTCCAACGAGGCCGGCCTACCATCGGCCGCCCGCTTTGCCGCCTTTGTCGATGGGCTGGTGGAGCCGGCCTGGATCTCCAGCGCCGACGGCGCGCCGGTCTGGGGCAACGCCGCCTATCTGCGCGCCGTGGATGCGCCCTCGGCCGCGACCGCCGCCCTGGGCGGCAAGACCTTCGACCGCGCCGCCGACACCCTGGCCGTCGAGGCTGCGACCTCGGGCGAGCGCCGCGAGGCCCTGCGCTGGGTCAATGTCGACGGTCGCCGCCGCGCCTTCCGCGTCGCCGCCAAGGCGCTGGACGGCGGCGGGGTCGGGGTGTTCTGCAGCGACGTCACCGAGATCGAGGATGTCCGCGACGCCCTGCGCAAGCATGTCGAGGCCCATGACGAGACCCTGAACCACATCGCCGACGCCGTGGCGATCTTCAGCCAGACCCGCCGCCTGGCGTTCCACAACACCGCCTTCGCCGAGCTGTGGGGCCTGGAGCCCGCCTGGCTGGCCGACCGCCCGACCCATGGCGAGATCCTCGACCGCCTGCGCCAGCGCCGCCGCCTGCCCGAGACCATCGACTACGCCAAGTGGAAAGCCGAGGAGCTGGCCCACTACGAGGACCTGGGTCCCCAGGCCGACGACATGTGGGGTCTGCCTGACGGTCGGACTCTGAAGCTGGTTCGCCAGCCGCACCCGCTAGGCGGCATGCTGCTGCTCTATTCCGACATCACCGGCGAGCTGAAGCTGAAGGCCCAGTACAACGCCCTGATCCAGGTGCAGCAGGCCACGCTGGACAAGCTGAACGACGCCGTCGCGGTGTTCGGCTCCGACGGCCGGTTGCGACTGCACAACGACGCCTTCGAGAGCTTCTGGAATGTCACGGCCCAGGCCCTCGAGGCGGCGGTCGATTTCGAAGGCGTGGTCGACCTGTGCGTGCCGCGTCTGCACGATCTGGCCTTCTGGCGCGAGCTGAAGGGCCGGGTCGCCGATCCCGATCCGCAGATGCGCGCGCCCACCTCGGGCGAGGTGCGCACCTCCGACGGTCGCATCGTGCTTTATCAGAGCCGACCGCTGCCCGATGGCGCGACCCTGATCGGCTTCACCGACGTCACCGACACCCGCGACCTGCAAAGCGCCCTGGCCGACCGCTCCGCCGCCCTGGCCGAGGCTGAGCGGCTGAAGCGCGACTTCGTGGGCAACGTCTCCTACGAGCTGCGCACGCCGCTGACCACGATCATCGGCTATTCGGAGCTGCTGGAACGGGCCGACGGCCTGCATGAGCGCGGCCGCAACCATGTGGCCGCCGTTCGCGCCGCCGCCACCCAGCTGGCCCGCTCGATCGACGACGTGCTGGACATGGCCCAGATTGACGCCGGCGAGATGGCGCTGGAGATCCAGGACATCCGCGTCATCGACCTGCTGGTCGAGGCCCGCGAGCGCGCCACCAAGGACGCTACCCTGGGTGGCGTGACCCTGACCATCGAGTGCGACGAGGATGTCGGCCTGATCCGCGGCGACCTCAAGCGCCTGTCCCAGACCCTGGACCATCTGGTCGAGAACGCCCTGCGCCAGACCCCGCCGGACGGCATCGTCACGCTCTCGGCCCGCCGGGCGCTGGGCGAGGTGCGGCTGGACGTCAAGGACACCGGGCGCGGCGTGCCGTTCCATGTCCAGGCCCACATCTTCGACCGCTTCGTCGGCCGTGATCGCGGCGGCCCGGGCCTGGGCCTGGCTCTGGTCAAGGCCCTGGTTGAACTGCACGGCGGCTGGGTGGCGCTGGAAAGCGAGCCGGGCTCGGGCTCAACCTTCACCTGCCACCTGCCCGAGACCCAGCAGCCGGGCGCCATGCAGCCCGAACTGTCGTTCTAAAGAGATCGCGCCATGCTACTCGCCGCCCAGATCGCCGCCGGTCTCGTCCTGCTAATCCACATCTACATCGTGCTCTTGGAGACCGTGCTGTTCGACAGCCGGGGCAAGAAGGCCTTTGGCCTGACCGACGAGGCGGCCGCCGTGCTCAAGCCGGCGATGTCGAACCAGGGCTGCTATAACGGCTTTCTGGTCCTGGCCCTGGCGCTGGGGCTTTTCTATCCGGACCCCGTCACAGCCTCGGCCTTCAAGACCTTTGGCCTGGTCTGCGTGGCCATCGCCGGCGTCTGGGGCGCAGCGACGGTCAAGAAGTCGATCCTGCTGATCCAGACCGTTCCGGCGGTGGTGGCCCTGGTGCTGGGCTATCAGGCCTAGGGTTTCTGGCCCTTCGGCCTGGGCGGCAGGCCGGTGACCGGATCGCGGGGCAGGGGGCGGAAGTCCTCGGCGATGAAGAGGTCGGTGCGCCGCACGTGCTTGCGGTCCAGACGCACACGGACGATCTCCAGCCCCGAGGTCCGGGCGAAGTCCTGCTCGATCTCGGCGCGGTAGTCGCCCTCCAGGCTGGCGATCAGGGTGCGACGGCCGGAGGCGGCGGTCAGCGGGGCCTCGGTCTCGGCCTGGTTCTGCGGCCGGGCCTCGTGCACCCACATCTTCAGTGGCGGGGCGCCGGGCGTCCCGAAATAGTCGCGGCCGTAATAGGCGGTGACGTTGAACAGGAAGCGGTCGTCCATGGCGATGCTGGTCAGGCCGCCGGCGGCCTGTTCCTCGCGGGCCCGGGCGATGATCGTCTCAGTCCCCTGTTCCCAGCCGCGCACGCGCTTGAAGCTGTTGGACGCGCCGATTGTGTCGGCAATCCGCGGATTGACCATGCAGGCGATGAAGACGGCGCAGAACGTCGCCTGGATCGCGACGGCGGCGATCAGCCAGCGGCGGGCGTTCCAGCGCAGCAGCCAGGCCGCCGCCAGGATCGAGCCGGCGATATAGGCCACGCCGGCCCAGTTGGCGTTGGCGCGTGAGACGAAAGCCTGGGCCGCCACGGTCAGCAGGGGCGGGGCCGCCAGGCACAGCAGCAGGAGGTCAGCGGGCTGGAGCCGGCGCCGCGCGCCCAGCCCGATCGCGCCGCCGGCCAGAACCGCGAAGGGGATGGGGCCGAAGACGCCGAACTGCGAGCCGATGAACTCCATCAGTTCACGGATGTTGAACAGCTTGCGGGCGTTCCAGTTGGCGTTGGAGGCGGTGTGCTCCAGCGTCGCGAAATGGTGGGTCAGATTCCAGACCAGGTTGGGCGAGAAGACGATCGCCAGGGCGGCCAGGGCGGCGGCGGCCATCGGCAGGGTCCAGATCTGACGTGCTTCCCGCGAGGCGGCCAGGTGAGCGGCCAGGCCGGCCAGCACATAGACCGCCGCATATTTCGACAGGAAGGCCAGGCCCAGGGCCGCGCCCAGGGCGATGGCGATCGGCAGCCTGCGGCGGGCCTCCAGCGCCGGCAGCGACACATAGGCCCAGATCGTCAGAGACAGGAAAAACAGCAGCGGCGCGTCGGTGGTGATCACGCCCGACGACAGCTGGATGGCCGGCATCAGGGCATAGAGCGCCGCCGCCGCCAGGCCGGTCCAGCCGCCATACAGCCTGCCGGCGATGCGGGCGATGATCAGGGCCGTGCCGCCGTGCAGGAACAGCGCCGAAATCCGCACCCAGGCTTCCGAGTCGCCGCCGATCGAGGTGGTGGCCCAGATCAGCCAGGCGATCATTGGCGGCTTGGAGAAATAGCCGAAATCCAGGGTCCGCGACCACAGCCAGTACTGGGCTTCGTCCGGGTAGAGTTCGAACGGCGTGGCGAACAGGGCGGCGAGCCGCAGAATCGTCAGCACGCCCACCATACAGAGCGTCATTCGCCAGGCCCGCGCACCGTCCGGCTGCGTCATTTCATCAAGCGCCACGCTGAGTTCTCCGGCACAAGTAAGAAAGTCCTGACCAAATGTGTTGCAAAGGCGCCGATGGCGGAGGGTTTGTGGTCCAGCGTTGCCTTTCCGTCACCAAACCTTCGAAATCCACGGCTATGGAAGCCGCTAACATGAGGTGCGGTGTTTCTCTTTTGTGTCGAGAGCGCGCCAGAACGAGGGGATTGCAATGATTTCGATGAAAAGGCTCGCCAGTGGGGCAGCCCTTACCGTGCTCGCGCTCGCCGCGTCCAGCGCAGTGTACGCTCAGGAAACCACCGCCGCCGTCCGCGGTGCGGTGACGGGTGAAGGCGGAGCGCCGGTCGCCGGCGCTGCGGTCACCATCGTTCACACCCCGTCGGGCACGCGCTCGACCACGGTTTCGGGCGCCAACGGCACCTATGACGCCCGCGGCCTCCGCGTCGGCGGCCCCTACGAAATCACCGTCCAGGCCCCGGGCCTGGAAAGCAAGAAGGTCACCGACGTCTATCTGTCGCTGGCCGACACCCAGCGCGTCGATATCGACCTGGCCGCCAACGCGGTCGAAGCCGTGGTGGTCACCGCCTCGGCTGCCGGTAACAGCGAAGCTGGTCCCAAGACCGTCCTGAACCGCGACGCGATCGAAGCCGTTGTCTCGATCAACCGCGACGTCCGCGATCTGGCGCGCCGCGACATCCTGGTCTCGCAGAACGTCCGCAACGACGGCGGCATCTCGATCGCCGGCTCGAACCCGCGCACCAACCGCATCACCATCGACGGCGTCGCCGCCCAGGACCCCTACGGCCTGGAAACCGGTGGCCTGCCCACCGCGCGTGGCCCGATCTCGCTGGACGCCGTTGAGCAGTTCAGCGTCGCGGCTGTCCCCACCGACGTCGAGAACGGCTCGTTCACGGGCGGCGCCCTGAACATCGTCCTGCGCTCGGGCGGCAATGACTTCCACGGCAGCGCCTTCGTCAACTATCTGAATGAAGGCCTGATCGGTCGCCACATCGGCAGCCAGCGCATCACGCCGCTGATCAGCCAGAAGAACTATGGCGGCTTCCTGTCGGGCCCGATCTGGAAGGACAAGCTGTTCTTCGCTGGCTCGTACGAGAAGTACCAAACCCTTGACGTCACCGGCACCGGTCCGGCCGGCGCGGGTTTCGCGACGCCTTTCGCCAACGGCCTGAGCCAGGCCACGATCGATCAGGTCGTCGGCATCTATAACAGCGCCTACGCCAGCGACTTTGCCGCCGGCTCCATCCTGCGCTCCACCCCGGTCACCGACGAGAAGTACTCGGCCAAGATCGACTGGAACATCAACGACCAGCACCGCGCCAGCCTCAGCTATCGCCGCGCCGAGTCGCTGTTCACCTCGCGGACCGACCTGGGCACCACCACCGCCGCCCTCGACTCGCACTGGTACGACGCGACCTATCTCGACGAAGGCACCACCCTCGAGATCAACTCGGACTGGACCGATCGTCTGTCGACGACCGTTCGCGCCACCTATCGCGACTGGGTCAAGGGCCAGAACCCCAAGAGCGGTCAGAACTATTCGGACGTGACCATCTGTACGGCCCCGACCGCCGACAGCGCCCCGACCAACTCGACGATCACCAGCTGCGCCAGCGGCTTCTCGTCGGTGCGCTTCGGACCTGACGCTTTCCGCCACGCCAATCAGCTGGACATCCAGGAAGCGGTGTTCCAGGGCACGGCGACCTATTCGATGGGCGATCACGTCTTCAAGGCCGGCTACCAGGGCTCGAAGAAGGAAGTGTTCAATGTGTTCGTGCCGAACTCGCGTGGCACCTACTACTTCGACTCGATCGCCGATTTCGCGGCTGGCCGCGCCAACTCGCTGACCTACAGCAACTCGGTCACCGGCAAGGCCAACGACGCCGCCGCCGACTTCAAGTACTGGATGCACTCGCTCTACGCCCAGGACTCGCTGGACGTCACTGACGACATCAAGGTCACGGCGGGCTTCCGCTTCGACTGGATCAAGATGGACGACGTTCCGGCCACCAACCCGAACTTCGTGGCCCGCAACGGCTTCACCAACGCCAAGACCCTGGACGGCCTGAGCATCCTGATGCCGCGCGTCTCGGCGACCTGGCGCGCGACCGACACCCTGAAGCTGAACGCCGGCTTTGGCCTGTTCTCGGGCGGCCAGCCGGAAGTGCTGTTCGCCACGCCGTTCTACAACAACGGCTATCAGATCGCCGGCACCACCATCCGCCGCTGCATCACCGCCGGGTCGAACTGCACGGGCGCCAACGGCTATCTGGAATCCTCGACCTCGTCGAGCGTGACCCCGGGCTTCAACGCCGCTGTCGGCGCCGCCGCCCTGGACAACCTCAACACCTTCTCGGGCTTTGGCTATCAGATCCCGACCCTGGTGAAGTCGTTCCAGGAAGGCACCCTGGCCGGCACCCCGGGCATCAATCCGACCAACGAAGTCATCGCCCTGAACCCGACCTTCCAACTGCCGGCCGAATGGAAGCTGTACTTCGGCGCCAACTGGGAAGTGTACGACGGCTGGAACCTCGACGTTCAGTATGTGGCCACCCAGGCTCAGGACGCCGTGACCTTCACCGACGCCCGCGCCCAGCCGCTGGTCATCAACGGCCAACGCGCCGTGACCCCGGACGGTCGTCCGCGTTATGACGGTCTGACCCTCTCGTCCACGGCTCGCGCCGCTCAGGGCGTGTCTTCGGTCAACCCCGGCGACAACCGCGACCTGATCACCAACAACATCGACAAGGGCGAAGCCTTCACCTTCGGCGTTGGCCTGTCCAAGTCCTTCGACTTCGGTCTGGATCTGGGTCTCGGCTACGCCCGTCAGAACATCGACGAGTCGAACGCCGGCCTGCGCTTCGGCACCACCGCCGGCTCGCTGTACAACAGCGTTCCGGCCGGCCTGGATCCGGCCCGCGACGCCTACGGCACCGCGCTGGAAGAGATCAAGGACCGCTACAAGCTGGAAGTCGGTTACCGGAAGAAGTTCTTCGGCGACAACGAGACGCGCATCTCCCTGTTTGCTGAGCGCACCTCGGGTCGTCCGTTCGGCTTCACCATGGGCGACGCCGCTTCGGGCCGCAGCCCGGTGTTCGGTGTGAACCGCGCCGCTCAGCTGCTGTACGTGCCGGACATCAAGGCCGACACCAACACCGCTGACCTGCAGATCGGCAACGTGTTCTTCATCGACGCCGCCAACCGCGACCGGTTCATCGGTTATGTGAACCAGTTCGGCCTCAAGCCAGGCATCCTTGAGAAGTACTCGAACACCAACAAGGACCTGAACCGCGTCGACCTGCAGCTCAGCCAGGAACTGCCGACCCTGATCGACGGCCACAAGCTGAAGGTCCAGTTCGACATCCGCAACCTGCTGAACCTGATCGATCGCGATTGGGGCAAGGTCGAGGAGTACGGCGACGGCACCACCCTGGCCCGCGTGGGCTGCGTTGCCGCCAACGGAGCCGCTCTGGCTGCCACGGCGAACGCCACCTGCCCTGCCTATGTGTATTCGCTGGTGCCGACCTCGATCACCAAGACCCGCGGCGACGTCAAAAACTCGCTGTGGACCATGCAGATCTCGCTGCGTTACGAGTTCTAACGAACCCGTCACCTCGACGAACAGGAAGGGCGGCCCCGCAACGGGCCGCCCTTTTTGTTTTGTCGCGCGGATTTGCTAGAACGCCTGCTTGACCCCCGGTCCGCCAGGGGCCATTTGCGCCTCCCGTTTTGATCCAGGCTTCGACACATGACCCCGACCGTTCCTGCCGAGTGGGCCCCGCACCGCGCGATGTGGGTGGGCTTTCCCAGCCATGTTGAGCTCTGGCGCGAAGACCTGCCGGTCGCCCAGAAGGAAGTCGCCGATCTGGCCCGCGCCCTGGCCGGCCCCGGCGCCGAGCGCGTGCGGCTGATGGTGGTGGGCGACGAGGCCGAGGCCGCCGCCCGGGCCCTGCTGGCCGACACCACGGTCGAGATCGTGCGCGGCACGTTCGGCGACATCTGGCTGCGCGACACCGGCCCGATCTATGTCGAGACCCCGCAGGGTCCAGTCGCGGCCGGCTTCGAGTTCAACGGCTGGGGCGGCAAGTTCGAGATGGAGGGCGACGACATCGTCGCCGAGCAGATCGCCGCCGCCTCGGGCACGCCCCTGACCCGCAACGGCTTCGTGCTGGAGGGCGGCTCGCTGGACCATGACGGCCTGGGCACCGTGCTCAGCACCCGCCAATGCCTGCTCAACGAGAACCGCAACGGCGACTTCGACGAGGCCAAGGCCTTTGCGGCGCTGTCCAAGGCGTTGGGCGTCAAGAAGGTGCTGTGGCTGGGCGATGGCCTGCTGAACGACCACACCGACGGCCATATCGACAACCTGGCCCGCTTCGTCGCGCCGGGCGTTGTAGCCTGTCCGATGGCCTTCGGCTCCGATGATCCCAATGCCGAGGTCTATGCCGACACCGCCCGCACCCTGGCCGGCATGACCGACAGCCGCGGCTCGCCGCTGCAGGTGGTGCGCATCCCGTCGCCGGGCCGCATTCTGGATGACGAGGGCGAGCCGATCCCGGCCTCGCACATGAACTTCCTAATCGCCAACGAGGCGGTGATCGTGCCGATCTATGCGCAGGAGTCGGGCGCCTTCGCCGTCGAGGTGATCCAGGGCCTGTTCCCCGAGCGCGAGGTCATCGGCCTGCCCTCGACCGCCATCCTGACCGGCGGCGGCTCGTTCCACTGCATCAGCCAGCAGGAGCCGGCATGACCCGCACCCTGAACGTCGCCGCGATCCAGACCTCGTACGGGATGGATCTGCAGGCCAATATCAAGAAGACCGAAGCCTTCATCCGCCAGGCCGCCGCCGGCGGCGCGCAGGTGATCCTGCCGTCCGAGCTGTTCCAGGGGCCGTATTTCTGCGTGACCCAGGAAGAAAAGTGGTTCGCCGAAGCCCATCCGTGGCGAGAGCATCCGGTGGTCAAGGCCATCGCCCCCCTGGCCGGCGAGCTGGGCGTGGTGATCCCGATCTCGATCTTCGAGCGCGAAGGCCCGCACTATTTCAACAGCGTGGTCATGGCCGACGCTGACGGCTCGATGCTGGGCCTCTATCGCAAGAGCCACATCCCCGACGGCCCCGGCTATCAGGAGAAGTACTATTTCCGGCCCGGCGACACCGGCTTCAAGGTCTGGGACACGCGCTTTGGTCGGCTGGGCGTCGGCATCTGCTGGGACCAGTGGTACCCCGAGGCCGCCCGGGCCATGGCCCTGATGGGCGCCGAGGCGCTGTTCTATCCCACCGCCATCGGCAGCGAGCCGCATGACCCGACGCTGAACACCACCCTGCCGTGGCAGCGGGCCATGCAAGGCCATGCGGTCAGCAATGTGCTCCCGGTGATCGGCGCCAACCGCATCGGCTTCGAGCCCTGGGAGAACTATCCCAATGGCGGTCAGCAGTTCTATGGATCCAGCTTCATCGCCGACCATCGCGGTGATCTGGTCAGCGAGCTGGGCCGCGACGACGAGGGTCTGGTGGCGGCGTCGTTCGATCTCGACTACCTGCAGACCCATCGCGCGGCCTGGGGCTTCTTCCGCGACCGGCGGTCGGATCTTTATGGCGCGTTGGCCAGCCCGCGTCCGGCCTAGGTCCAGCCTGCACCGTTTTCGGGCGCCGGGCGCAAGGCGGCAGATTGCGCGCGAAGCCGCTTGACGAGTAGATATGTTATTTCATAACACTCCAATCGAGGCCGTTACCCCGGCCAAGGTTCAGGATTGTTCGATGCTCCGTCGTGCTTGTTTCTCCGCCGTCAGCCTGCTGGTCTTGACTGCCGCCGCCACCGCCCAGGCCGAAGTCGTCCCCGCCGGGACCGCGCCGGCGTCCGGTCAGGAGGTCGAGGTCTCCAAGGTGGTGGTCACCGCCGCGCCCTATGCGGTGTCGGCCGACAACCTGACCGCCAGCGTCGCCATCGTCGACCGCACCGATCTGGATCTCGCGCCCCCCACCGGCCTGGGCGACCTGCTCAGCGGCATGCCCGGCGTGCGCTCGACCGCCTTCGGCGCCGGCGCCAGCCGTCCGGTGGTGCGCGGCCTGGCCGGTCCCCGCGTCCAGGTGCTGACCAATGGCGTGGGCCAGATCGACGCCAGCGCCCTGTCGCCCGACCACCAGGTGGCCACCGATCCGGGCGAGGCCGAGCGCATCGAGGTGCTGCGCGGCCCGGCGGCCCTGGCCTATGGCGGCTCGGCCATCGGCGGGGTGATCAACATCATCGACGACCGCATCGCCAGCCGCGCCCCGGACGGCGGCTATAGTGGCCGACTGCTGGCCTCGGGCGCGACGGGCGATGACAGCTATGCCGTTTCCGGCGCCATCCACGCGGCGGTCGGCCCGCTGGTCCTGACCCTGGACGGCCTGAAGCGCGTTGCGGACGATTATGAAATTCCCGTCTTCGGCGAATCCCGCCGCCTGCTGGCCTCCGAAGGCGAAATCGCCGAGGGCGGCGGCGGAAAGCTGGCCAATACGGCGGTTGACCTGAAGGCTATCGGCGGCGGCGTCTCCTATGTCGGCGCCGACGGCTTCATCGGCGTCTCGGTCAAGAAGACCGACACGACCTACGGGGTCCCCGGCCACGCCCACGAGGAGCCGGGCGTCGAGGCGGAAGGGCCGGTCACCATCGGCCTGACCCAGACCCGCATCGACCTGCGCGGCGAGTACAACCGGCCCTTCGGCCCCTTCGCCAAGCTGCGCGCCTCGGCCGGCCACGCCGACTATGAGCATACCGAATTCGAGGGCGATGCGGTCGGCACCAAGTTCATGTCCGACGGCTATGAGGGCCGGCTGGAACTGGTCCAGACCGAGCGAAACGGCTGGAAGGGCGCGGTGGGCGTCCAGGCCCTGCGCCGCAACTTCGACGCCCAGGGCGCCGAGGCCTATGTGCCCAAGACCAAGATCACCGAATACGGCGCCTTCACTCAGCAGCGGGTCGAGAAGGCCGGCTGGGGCTATGAGGGTGGTCTGCGCATCGACTATCGCGATCTCGACAGCCTGAAGGGCCAGGCCGACTTCACCAACATTTCCGGCTCGCTGGGGGTCTTCACCCGGCCGTCGGACGCGGTGTTCTTCGGCGTGGCCCTGTCGCGCAACAGCCGCGCCCCGACCGAGGCCGAACTCTTCGCCGAGGGCCCGCACGTGGCCACGCGCGGCTTCGAGATCGGCGACGCCAAGCTGGGCGAGGAAACCGCCTGGTCGGTCGAGGCCACCGCCCACTATACCGGCCAACGCCTGAGCGCCGACCTGCACCTGTTCACCGCCCGCTATGACGGCTTCATCGACCTGCGCCCGACCGGCGCCGAGGAAGATGGTCTGGCGGTCTATCAGTATATCCAGACCAAGGCCGACTTCCGCGGTTTCGAGGTCGAGACCAGCTACAAGGCCTGGCGCAGGGACGATCAGAGCCTGACCCTGGAGGCCTCCGGTGACTTCGTGCGCGGCGCAACGGATCTGGGCCCGCCGGCCCGCATCCCGTCCTATTCCGTGACGGGCCGGGCGATCTACGACGCCCGCTTCTGGACCGCCCGCGTGGAGGCCCGCCGTGTCGGCGAGCAGGACCGCGTCGCCCAGGGCGAACTGCCGACCGACTCCTATACGGTGCTGAACGCTTCCCTCGCCTGGAAGCCGAAGGGCGACGGCCAGCTGCGGGTGTTCCTGGATGGCCGCAACCTGACCGACGAGGAGATCCGCGAGCACGCCTCGTTCCTCAAGGACATCGCGCCGTCGGCCGGCCGTTCGGTGCGCGCGGGCGTCGCCTGGCGCTTCTAGGGACCCTTGTCGGGCGGACGGCGTTCGCTCGACAGTGGAATGGGCGGCCGCGATATCCCCGGTCGGGACGGGTCGATTGCCGGGCTCTCCGGGATCGGCTAGAAGCGCCAAGCCCTTTACGGCCGCTCGCGCGTCCGCCCTTTCAGCTTTTTTGTAGAGCTATCCATGGAATCGACTCAGTCCGCCGGCGGCATCTCCGGCAACGTTCTGTTCTACGTCTCGCCTGAGCCGCTGAACCGCGAGCAACATGCCAAACTGGCCCTCGTTCACAACGAGAAGCCGTACAGCTTCGCCGCCACCGGCACCGCCGTGCCGCTGACGGTCACCGAGTTTGCTCCGGCTGCCCTGTCGTTCCCGGTGATCTTCGCCGGCGACGACCGCGTTCCTCTGGCCGTCATGGGCCTGAACAACGGCGAGAACCTGTTCGTCAACGCCGACGGCTCGATCGACGCGGGCGTCTACATCCCCGCCTATATCCGCCGCTATCCGTTCGTGCTGGCCAATGACGAAGGCCAAGACCGCCTGATCGTCTGCATCGACAAGGGCTCAAGCCTGCTGTCGGAAACCGGCGAAACCAAGCTGTTCGACGACAAGGGCGAGCCCACCGAATACACCCAGAACTGCATCAAGTTCTGCGACGACTTCGAAGCCGAACGCCGCCGCACCGACTCGTTCGTGCAGCTGCTGAAGGACAACGACCTGTTCGAGCTGAAGACCGCCGTCTTCACCCCGACCGACGAAGCCGGCCAGCCCGGCCAGCCGCAGACGGTCGCCGAGTATTACGGCGTGTCGGAAGAGAAGCTGAACGCCCTGCCGGTCGAGAAGCTGCGCGAACTGCAAACCAACGGCGCCCTGGCCCAGATCTATGCGCACCTGGTGTCGCTGGTTGGCTGGGACCGCCTGATCGCTGTCGCCATGGTCCGCCAGGCGGCCGCGGCGGGCGTGGTTGTGAACTAAGACAGGCTTCCTTCGGGAGGTTCGGAATGAGGGCGGCGAGGCTTCGGCTTCGCCGCCTTTTTTCTGGGCTGAAGCTGAGTTCGGTTTGCGAGGCTCAGCGGGCGTTGGGGGCTGATCCTACTGCTTGGACAGATCTGCCGCGCCCACGTCCCTGAAGCGGACATGCGCGTCAGGTGTTCGGGGGTGGTATTACGCTGCGCAACTGATCTGCTGGTCTACGCTAGGCCGGCCCAGCTTGAAGGGGGTCAGCCGTCAAGCTGGGTACGCCGGAGCGCCCAGGCCGCTGCGGCCAGGCTGAGCAAGGCGCCGAGGCCTAGGGCGGCGAAGGGTTGTCGCGGCAGTTCCGTTGGTTCGGAGCCCGCTGCGAACTTCGGAAGGCGCTCGAAGTCCCGTTTCGTGAACGGCCTCTCGCTGAAAATGTACGGGTAGTAGAATGCCTGCAGGCGGCGGTGGAACGCGCCGACCCGGTCCTGATAGGCGAGGTGCGCCTCCAGGTCGGTGGCGGCGAGCCGGTGCGCAGCCGATTGCAGCGCGGCGGCCGGCAGCAGCCAGCCGAGGCGATCGGTCCATAGGGCGCGCGCCTTGAGGCTGGCGCGATAGGCGGCGAAGGCCTCCGCGACGCTGTCGTCGCCCATTTCGTGCATGGCGTAGTACCACTTCCAGTGAAAGCGGCCGACCACAGGCGGCGTGTCGCGCCATTCCGGATGCTTGGCCTTGAAGGGGGTCATCACCGCGTCCTTTGGAATATCCCAGGCGCTGTGCACGGCCTCGCGCTGGGCCAGGGACAGGTCCATGCCCTGGCCGACAGGGTGATTGCGCGCGATGATGACCGCGCCGAGCGCCGGCCCCAGCAGCGTCATCACCAGCCATAGCCCGATCAGGCTGGCCGCATTGGTCGCCGATCGCCGGCCGATCGCGGCGACCAGCAGGGACAGGCCGAGCCAGAAGGTGAGGTAGAGCGCCGCCGCCAGGGTGAGCATTGCGACGCCGACCGGAGAGGCTCCGGCCACAGCCGCACCGGCCCAGAGCGGCAGAAGCAGCGCCGCCAGGACGAGACCGCCGCGCAGGCTCGCTCGCCGGCCCCACACCCCGCTCACGCCGCCGGGTGTGGCGGCCAGCAGCCGCAGTCGGCCGGCCTCGCGCTCGCTCGACACCAGATCGTGCAGCAGGGCGATCAAGACCAGCGGCGACAGATAGATCAGCACAAACGACCAGTCGAAAGGCCCCGGCAGCACGAGTTCGGGATTGTAGGCCTCGGTCTCATGCAACTGCGCCTGAAGGCCCAGGAGTCGAACGCGCAGCACGAACGGCTGCAGGTCGCGCTGGCCGAGGGCGGCAAAGGCCAGCGGCTGGGGCGGATCGGCGGTCAGATGGAAGGTGTAGTAGGCCGCATTGCCCGCGTCGCTGTCAGGCTTGCCGTAAGTCTTGGTCACGCCGACGAGGTCGGCCTGATGGGCGGCGATGACGCGGGCAATGGTCGCGACCTGGCGATGCTGGGCGGCGAGGCCCGCAGCGACCGCAAGCGTCGCCGCGGCCAGCAGCACCAGAAGGGCGGCGCAGGAGACCTTGGCCCGCAGCAGCAGGATCAGTTCGGCGCGAAGGCGTTTCATTGGAAGGACTCCAGCGGGCGACGCGCGATCTGGCGCAGCGCCAAGCCCAGGGCCGCCAGCCAGGCCAGCAGGATGGCGAGGGCCGAGCCGATCGCGCCCCCAGAGCGGGCCACTGGATCAGGCGCGCGATAGACGAAGGTCGGCATGCCCGCCCAGGTGTCGGCGGACACGCGGGGATCAGGGCCGGCGTTCTGGTTAGGGATCGTCTCGATCTGGACGCGGTTCAGCGCCTGGACGAAGGCGTAGCGATGAGCTTCGACCTGATCGAGAAAATCCTTGTGGCTCTCGACATCAGTCGCGGCGAGCGCCGAGGAGCCCTGGCGGACAGCCAGCATCGGGCTGACCACGCTGAAGGCGCGGACCAGTCGATTCTGGTCCGACTCTCGTGCGAAGGCTGCGTCGGCGTAGCGGTCGAACAGCGCGCTGGTCAGGCGCTCGCCTTCGTAGGAGACCAGACCCGCCCACTGCACCGGCAGGTCCTCGACGCGCGAGACCCTGTACTGTCGCAAGATCCTGGCCTTGTAGGCGGCGAAGTAGGGATCATCCGGATTGTGGCTGTCGCCGATCGCCTTGAGGTCGCGATGGATCGCCACATCGGTTTCGATCCGGGTCGGCTGTGGATGCAGCAAGGCGGCCAACTCCGGCAGGCCGCGCGGCAGGACGATGGTCAAGGCCATCCAGATCGAAACCAGCGCCGCCAGGGCGTCACGCCCGCGACGGAACAGGCTGGAAACCAGGACCGCCAGGGTCGCCCAGAAGGCCAGGTACAGCGCATAGACTAGCAGCAAGGCGCCGGCGGGCGCGGCCGGAGTCTGGCCGGCCGCGACCAGTCCCGCCAGAGCCAGGGCGGCGGGGGCCAGCAACGTCAGGCTTAGCCCGAGGTGGGTCGCCAGCTTGCCAAGAATGATCTCGGCGGGGCGCACACCCTGAGCCAGCAGCACGCGCAAGAGGCCGCTCTCGCGCTCCCGCGCGATGGCGCCGTGGGCCAGGAAGACCATCAGCAGCGGCGCCAGGACCTGAAGAACAAAGGCGGGGCTGAGGTCACCGAACCGCATCAGCAGCGAGGATTGGCGGGCCTCGCTGAAGTTGGCGCTGTTCTGGCGATGGCCCTCCAGGAACACCATGGATCCGGTATAGGCGTCGACGCCCGGATCAAAGAAGGCCAGCGCGGAGAGTGGACGGAAGACGTACTGGCCATAGTGGACCATCCGGTGCGGATGGCGATCCGGCTGGGCCCTGAACGCCGCGTCGCTGGCGGCCTGGTGGTGGGTGCGCAGGCCCTCGACGTGGGCCCGCCGGTCGAGACCCAGGCCGACCGAAGCGACGATCAGCAGGGCCAGGATCGCGCAGGCGATCGCGGCGACGTGGTTGCGGGCGAGGGCGCGAAGCTCCTCGCGTGCAATTCGGGCGATGACGGCGCGGCGCATGGTCAGGCGGCCGCGTCCGTCTGGCCCATGCGCACATAGCGCGCGTGCAGAGCCCGGACGTCGAACCGCGCCTCGCCCTCGGCGGTGAGCTCGGCCTCCAGCCGGCCATCGGCGAGGAAGCCGATGCGGTCGGCGATCTCGGCCGCTCCCAACAGGTCGTGGGTGACCATCAGGATCCCCATGCCGCGCGCGCGGGCCGCATCGAGCAGGCGGTTGAAGTCCGCCGCCGCCCGGGGGTCCAGACCGGACGTCGGTTCATCCAGCAGCAGAACGGGCGCGTGGCGGGCGATGGCCAGGCCGATGGCGGTCTTCTGGCGCATCCCCTTGGAGAAGCCGCCCACCCGTCGACCGCGCGCGTCGGGCGCGAGCCCGGCCGCTTCGAGGGCGGCTTCGATGCTCGACGCCGAGTCGTCGGCGCCGGCGAGCGCCAGGAAGTAGGCCAGGTTCTCGCGGGCCGTCAGATGTTCGTACAGCGCGACATTCTCCGGCACATAGGCAATCCGGGCGCGGGCGGCGTCGGGCGACTCGGTCACGTCCTGGTCCATCACCCGGACCGTTCCGCCGGTCGGGCGGAGCAGTCCAAGAAACGCAGACAAGGTCGTCGACTTGCCGGCGCCATTGCCACCCAGCAGCGCATAGATCTCGCCCGCGGCGACCTTGAAGTTCAGGCCCCGCAGAACGGGCTTGTCCTCGTACTGATGCCGAAGGTCGCAGGCCTCCAGAACCACGTCGCGCTGATCGCTCAAGGATTGCTCCATCCCTTGTTGTGCATCGCCAGCCTCTTGCCAGTCCCGTCGGTTAATGCATATGACGTTATAACGTAACACTTACATTGCGTGTCAATCGCGATTGAGCGAGGACGCGCCAGTGCGCTTGGCGCGACGGGGGATAAGATGAAACTTGAGCGTTTGAAGCTGGTTTTCGCGGCAGGTTGCTCGCTGTTGGCCCTGGGCGGAGGCGCGCGCGCCGCAGAGATCGCCGAGACCTCCGAAAGCGCCACGGTCGTCGAGGACGTCAAGGTCACGGCCCGGCGCGCCAGCGCCAGCATCAATGGCCTGGACGTCGATCCCAAGACCCTGCCGCAAAACGTGCGTGTCCTGGACAGGGCCCTGATCGAGACGATCGGCGTGGCCAATCTTTCGGACCTCTTCGATCTGGCCGGCGGCATGGCTCGCCAGAACAGCTTTGGCGGCGCCTGGGACGCCTACGCCCTTCGCGGGTTTTCCGGGGACATCAATCAGGGCCCTGACCTGCTCGTGAACCGTTTCGTGTCCAACCGTGGGTTCAATCCGCGCCGGGACGTGGCCACGGTCGAGGCCTTCCAGGTGCTCAAGGGCCCGGCCTCAGCCCTGTCGGGCAAGGGCGAGCCGGGCGGGTCGATCAACATCGTGACCAAGGCGCCCGGCCAGGATCCGGCCGCCAGCGTCGAGGGGTCCTACGGCAGCTTCAACACCTGGCGCGGCGTCGCTGACCTAGACGGTCCGCTGACCTCAACGACTGCGGCGCGCCTGGTCGCGGCCTATCAGGAAACGGACGGCTTCCGCGATCATGTCGGGTCGGACCGCCTTGTTCTGGCCCCGTCGTTCAGCTGGGCGCCAACCGACCGGCTGCGGGTTCTGTACCAGCTCGAGGCCAACAAGGTTCACTTTGTCCACGATCGCGGCGTAGTCGCCATCGGCGGTAACGGCAAGGCGCTGCCGCGGACGCGGTTCCTGGGCGAGCCCAATGACGGCAAGATCCGCCAGGAAACCCTGCAGCACCAGGCCTCGTTCTTCCTCGACCTGGCCGAGGGCATTTCGCTTGAAGGCGGGATTCAGTACCGCGACGGTCTGTTCAAGGGCCAGTCGACCCACAACAGCGCCCTGGTCGGCACGCTCCTGCGCCGCCAATTGCGTATCCATGCGTATAGCTGGGAAGACGCTTCAGGCCGCCTGGAACTGGCCGTGAAGCGCACCGTCGCCGGCGTCGATCATCAACTGCGCATCGGCGTCGACGCCTTCGACTACAACCAGACCCGGGTCTTCTATCGCTTCAGCCCCAGCGCTGCAGTTCCCTACGCCATCGACGTCTACAATCCGGTCTACGGCCAGGCCAAGCCGACGGCGACGCTGAACCAGAACATCCTTGAGGAACTGAACGGCAAGAGCCTTTACGTCCAGGATCTGGCGACCATCGGCCGCCTGACCGTCATGCTGGGTGTCCGCCACGACTGGATTGAACAGAACAACACCAACTTCCGAACCAGCCGCCTGGATCAGCAGAAGCCCTCACGCACCTCGCCCCGCGCGGCGGTGACCTGGACCGCCAGCGACGCCGTGTCGCTCTACGCCAGCTGGGGTCAGTCCTTCCGCTACAATCAGGGCGTCGATGCCGTCAGCCGCGTCTTCGCGCCTGAACTGGGCGAGGCCTACGAGGCTGGCCTGAAGGTTCGCCTCCTGGACGACGCCCTGACCGGGACCGCTTCAGTGTTCCGCATCGACAAGGAAAACACGCTGGTCAACGATCCGGCCAACAGCGGCTTCTCGATTGCGGTTGGCGAGGCGCGCAGTGAGGGGGCCGAGGCCAACGCAACCTGGGCGTTGAGCGACAAGCTCTCGATCACCGCCGTGTACGCCTATACAGACGCCAAGGTGACCCGCGACACGCGCCCGGGCCTGACCGGGTCGTCTCTGAGCAATGTGCCAAAGCATTCGGGTGCGATCTATGCGTCGTGGGCTTCGAACGCGACCCAGCCCGGTTCGATCAGCATCGGGGGCGGCCTGACCTTCGTGGGCGAACGCGCTGGCGACGATGTCAACAGCGGCTTCAAGCTGCCGCACTATGCGACTGCCCGGGTCAACCTGGGCGTCCAGGTCACGCCATCAATTCGGGCCGCCCTGGATATCGAGAATCTGTTCGACACTTCCTATCTGGAAAGCTCTTACAGCAACATCTGGATCGCGCCCGGTGCGCCCCGGACGGTCACGGCCAGAGTGAAGATGGCGTTCTAGCGCATCGTCCGCCGGGGTGAACTCGCTGAGAAGGCCGGTTCACCCCATCCTCCGGACTGGATCGTGGTGGAGGGGAGGAAGGGGAACAGCCAACGCGCAGGCGGCGTACAGGGCCCATGTTTGACCTCTTCCTTCCGCTCAACCGCCCTTGGAATACTGCGCATCATCGGCCCCAAGTCGCCGTTCAAGCCCAAACCTATCTGGGGCATCCGGCTGCAGCTCAAAGCGAACGGTCGCATGCGCGACCTCGCGATGTTCAATGGCGCGATCGACTCCAAGCTCCGGGAGGCTCCCTCCGAACCCGCGCCATAGTGATCCAACAGAAGACGGGTCAGCCGGTCCCGTTTGAAATCACGGAGCCAATGCGAGGTGCGCTGGCTGCCTGGCGCAAGGCTCGTGGTCGTCGTCAGGACGATTGGCTTTTCACCGAGTCGCAGCCGACCGGGCGATCACGTGAGCACGCGGCACTATGCCCGCCTCATCGACAAATGGGTGTCGATGACTGAGCTCGAACCACGGGGTTACGGGACCGATAGTCCCAGACGAACGAAGGTGGCGCTGATCTGCAAGGAGACAGGCAACCTGCGAGCTTGCCACCTTCTTCCCGGTCACCGGAAATTTGAGAGCACCGTTCGATACCTCGGCATCGAGGTCGACGGGTTGGCTATGTGCACCAGGCTCGGTCGCCGACGAGAACGAGTTGAACAAGGCGTGCGACTGACGATCGCGATCGTCAAACAGCGTTGAGCGGGATCTTCAGATACCGCACACCATTGGCTTCTGGGTCCGGCAGGTGGCCGGCGCGCATGTTCACCTGGACGGACGGCAAGATTAGCCTGGGCATGTCGAGGGTTCGGTCACGTGCCTCTCGGAGGGCGACGAACTGTGCCTGGCTGACACCTTCGTGGACATGGATGTTGTTCCGGCGCTGGTCGCCGATCGTCGTTTCCCACGCAAAGGCATCTCGGCCGGGGGCCTTGTAATCATGACACAGAAAGACGCGCGTCTCGTCGGGAAGCGCTAGCAAGCGCTGGATTGAAGCAAACAGCGTCGCCGCATCGCCGCCGGGAAAGTCGCAGCGCGCGGTGCCGTAGTCGGGCATGAACAGGGTGTCGCCCACGAAGATGGCGTCGCCAATGACATAGGCCATGCAGGCCGGCGTGTGGCCGGGCACATGCAGGGCAATGGCCTGTAGTCCGCCAATGGAAAAGACCTCGCCGTCCCGGAACAGATGATCGAACTGTCGGCCGTCGCGGGCGAAATCCTGGTCTGCGTTGAACAGCTTTCCAAATGTCTCCTGAACGCTAACGATCTTCTCGCCGATCGCCAGGCGGCCGCCCAGAGCGCTTTGAAGATAGGGCGCGGCGGACAGATGGTCGGCATGGGCGTGGGTCTCCATTTGCCAGACGACCTCCAGCCCCTGGTCCCTGACATAGGCGATCAGGGCGTCGGCCGACCGTTCGCTGGTCCGGCCGGCTGCGGCGTCATAGTCCAGGACGCTGTCGATAACGGCGCAGGCCGATGAGTTGGGATCACGCAGGACATAGCTGACCGTGAACGTCGCCTCGTCGAAAAAGGCTTGCACCTCGGGCCTTGAGGCGGGCGCGGCAAGCGCCTGTTCGATGATCGACTTCGCCTTGGTCACGGCGACGTCAGATGGTGAGATCGGCTCGCGCATTGCAAACTCTCGGGGCTTGGGTATCGACAGGCTAGTTATATGCGAATATATGAATATACAAGTCCTATCGGGTAGGCCGCCATGTCCGTATTCATGATCGTTTCAGCCTTGATGAGCGGCGCGCTGGTCGGCGCACTGCTGGGCCTGTTCGGCGGCGGCGGGTCGGTGCTCGCCACGCCACTCTTGCTCTATGTGGTCGGCATCAACGATCCCCACGTGGCCATCGGCACCTCGGCCGCCGCAGTCGCGGTCAATGCGGGGGTGAACCTGATAGGCCACGGCCGAGGCGGGCGCGTCAAATGGCCTTGCGCGACCGTTTTCGCCGGCGCGGGGCTGATCGGCTCGTTCCTCGGCTCGAGCCTGGCCAAGGCGGTCGAGGGACAGCGCCTGCTGCTGTGGTTCGCTTTCGCGATGGCGGCGATCGCGCTGTCGATGATGCGTCGACCCAAGTCTCAGGGCGATCCCCTCGTTCACATTTCACCTGCCTTGATGCTGAAGCTGGCGCCGCTGGGCGTGCTCACCGGCCTGGCCGCAGGCTTTTTCGGGATCGGCGGCGGGTTTCTGATCGTGCCGGGATTAATGGCGGCGACCGGGATGACTCTGGCCAACGCCACGGCCTCGTCCTTGCTGTCGGTGTCGCTGTTTGGAGCGGCGACCTCGCTGAACTACGCCGCCTCGGGCCTGATCAACTGGCCCGTCGCGGGACTTTTTGTTCTGGGCGGCTTGGCGGGCGGCGCTGTGGGCGTCAGGGGTGCGGGGCTACTGGCGGCGCACGCGGTGCTGGCGCGGCGGCTGTTTGCAGGCCTGGTGTTGACCGTCGCGGCCTACGTCGCCTGGAAAGCCCTGCAGGCTTGAGGTCTGGGCGCCGGCCTTGAACGCTGGATGTATCCTCGCACCTCAAAGCCGGGAGATCGTCCGACCGTGAGGACTTGGCGTGATGGCGGTGGAGCGCTTGCGCCTAAGCCCGTCCAGGGAAATCTGACCGCCACCGCGCACATAGATCAGAAAAAGCGCGCCCAGGATGGCGAGGCTCTCGAGCAGAGGCGCAGCGGAACCGGACGTGAGGCTTGTCGTTACGGCGCCGGGTAGGGTGGCCACGCTCCAGATCACCACCACCAGCAGCGCCGAAAGTCGCGTCCACAGGCCCGCAGCGAGACTTCCGCCCAAAACAACCAGGCTCGCGCCGGTCAGTCCCGTGATCGGCCCGCCACCCTCGCCTGCCGAGGCCAGGTGTCCGACGCCTACACCGATGACCGCCAGGCCGACCAACCCCCTGAAAACAGGATCGGCCGATAGCGCCATCCAGCGCGGACGGGGCAGGGCGTCATTGAGCACGGTCAGCATTTTGGGTCTCCCCTGGACGATGCGACCAGGCGGTGACGACGCTTGACGGTCAGGCTCGGGCCTCGCCGCGGTAAACGTCGCAAAGGGTTTCCAGCACGCGCATCGCGGCCGGATCGTCCAGTCGGTAGAAGATGGTCTGAGCCTCACGCCGGGTGGCCACCAGGCCCTCGGCCCGCATCTTGGCGAGATGCTGCGAGGTCGCCGACTGGGCCAGTCCGACGTGGATCGCCAGATCGCCGACCGAAGCCTCGCCGTCGATCAGACGGCAGAGGATCAACAGGCGTTGCTCGCTGGCCAGAAGCTTGAGCAGCCGCGCCGCCGAGTGGGCGCTGGCAGCCAGTTCCTGAACATCGTCAATAGGGCTTATGGAGGCAAGTTTGTTCATATGCCTAATGTAGAAGATACGCATGAAGGTTCAAGCTTGAGCGATGGCGCCTTGATGTCGCGGCCGTTTCTACCGTGCGACCAAGGCGGCCCGCCGAGTGTCGAACTTGAGGCGTTGCGCACGCTAGGCTCAACTATTTCGGCGTTTCTGCGGCAGTGTGCCGATCGTCATCGCGCAGCACGACGTAGATGGCCGGAATCACCAGCACGGTCAGCACCGTCGATGAAGCCAAGCCAAACAGCAGCGAGATCGCCAGGCCCTGGAAGATCGGGTCGAACAGGATCACCGCCGCGCCGATCATGGCGGCCAGGGCCGTCAGAACGATCGGCTTGAAGCGTATGGCCCCGGCTTCCAGCAACACCTCGCGCAGCGGTCGGTCGCCGGTCTGGCTGTGGCGGATGAAGTCGACCAGCAGGATCGAGTTGCGCACGATGATCCCGGCCAGGGCGATGAAGCCGATCATCGAGGTGGCGCTGAACGGCGCCTTGAACAGGATGTGGCCAATGACGATGCCCACCAGGGTCAGGGGAATCGGGGTCAGGATCACCAGCGGCAGGCGGAAGCTTTTGAACTGGGCAACGACCAGCACATAGATGCCCAGGATCGCCACGCCGAAGGCCGCGCCCATGTCGCGGAAGGTCACCCAGGTGATCTCCCATTCGCCGTCCCACAGCAGGGTCGGCTTGCTCTCATCGGTCGGCTGGCCGTTCATGCGGATGTCGGGCTTGGGAAGATCGCCCCAGTCGGCGGCCTTGATCGCCTTGTCGACCGCCATCATGCCGTAGATCGGGGCCTCATAGGCGCCGGCCAGTTCGGCCATGATCATGTCGACGTCGCGGCCGTCGCGGCGGAAGATATGGGTCGAGCCGGCTTCCCGGGTGGCGGTGACCACCTCGCCCAGCGCCACCAGGCGCCCGCCCTGACTTTGGGCCACGGGCAAGGCCGCCAGGCCCTCGTCCCAGCTGCGCGCCGACTGCGGCAGACGCACCGAGATTTCCAGCGGATCGCGGCCCTGGCCCCGATGGGCGTAGCCCACGACCTGTCCGCCGAAGGCTGCGCCGATCGAGTCCAGCACCTGCCGGTCATCGACCTTCAGGGCCTCCAGCCGGTCGCGGTCGGGAACCAGGCGCAGGCCGGGGCGGGCCTGACCGTAGCTGTCATCGATGTCGACAATATAGGGCACAGACTTGAAGGCGGCCTTGACCCGCTCGGCCACGGCGCGGCGGGTCGCAGCGTCAGGGCCATAAATCTCGGCCAGCAGGGTCGCCATGACCGGCGGTCCGGGCGGGGCCTCGACCACCTTGATCGACGCGCCGGCCGGCAGGGCCACCCTGGCCAGCCGTTCGCGCAGGTCCAGAGCGATGACGTGGCTGGAGCGCTTGCGCTCGCCCTTTTCGGCCAGCGACACCGACAGGTCGCCCTGGTCGGGGCGATTGCGCAGATAGTAGTGGCGGACCAGACCGTTGAAATTGAACGGCGAGGCGGTTCCGGCATAGGCGTCGATCGCCGTCACCTCGGGCAGGGTGCGGGTGATCACGGCGGCGTCCGACAGGGCGCGGGCGGTGGCCTCCAGCGAGGTTCCCTCCGGCATGTCCAGCACCACCTGCAGCTCGGACTTGTTGTCGAACGGCAGCAGTTTGACGGTCACGGTCTTGGTGGCGAACATGGCGCCGGCCAGCACAGTGGCCAGGCCCACGGCGATCAGGAAGGTCCAGGCGCTCCTGCGTGTGGCGATCACCCGGCCGGCGACCCCGCGATAGAGCGCGCCCAGCTTGCCTTCGCCATCATGGCCTCCGCCGTGGCCGTCCGAGGCCAGGGTCTTGCGGGCGAAGCGCACCATCAGCCAGGGCGCGATGACCACGGCGACGAAGAATGAGAACACCATGGCCGCTGAGGCGTTGACGGGGATCGGGGCCATGTAGGGCCCCATCAGGCCCGAGACGAACAGCATGGGCAGCAGGGCCGAAACCACCGTCAGGGTGGCGACCACGGTGGGGTTGCCCACCTCGGCCACGGCGTCGACTGCGGCGTCGATCCGGCTGCGGCCATCGTTCATGGCCCAGTGGCGGGCGATGTTCTCGATCATGACGATGGCGTCGTCGACCAGGATGCCGATCGAGAAGATCAGGGCGAACAGGCTGACCCGGTTGATCGTGTAACCCATCAGGTTGGAGGCGAAGAGGGTCAGCAGGATGGTCGTCGGGATGACAACGGCGGTCACCGCCGCCTCGCGCCAGCCGATGGCCAGACCGATCAGAACCACGATCGACAGGGTAGCCAAACCCAGGTGGAACAGCAGCTCATTGGCCTTTTCATTGGCGGTCGCGCCGTAGTCGCGGGTCACCGCCACATCCAGGCTGTCAGGCAGCAGCGAGCCCTTCAGGGCCTCGACGCGGGTCAGGACGGCTTGGGAGACGACGACGGCGTTGGCGCCCTTGCGCTTGGCGATGGCCAGGCTGACGGCGGGGGCCTGGCTCCAGACGCCGTCGATGCGGGCATAGCGCCAGGCGCGGGCCTGATCCTCGCGCGGCCCCTGGGCCACATCGGCGACATCGCGGACATAGACCGCCTGGCCGCCGGCCGACGGCAGGGCCAGCAGGCCGATGTCGACGGCGCTGGTCAGGCTGCGGCCGGCCGTGACGTCGACCGCCTGGCCGCCGCCGCGAATCTGGCCGGCGGGAAAGGCGCGGGTGGCCTGACGCACGGTGTCCATCAGGGCGGCCAGCGACACGCCGTGCTGGGCCAGGCGCGCGGGATCGGGGGCGACGCGGATCTCCTCGGGCCGGCCGCCGACGATGAAGGTCAGGCCCACATCATCGACCTTGGCGACCTCGGTGCGCAGCTTGCCCGCCAGTTCATACAGCGCCTGATCGGTCCATTGGCCCGCCGCGCCCGGCCTGGGCGACAGCGTCAGGACGAGGCTCGGGACGTCATTGATGCCCCGCGTCTGGATCAGGGGTTCGGCGATGCCGGCCGGGATGCGGTCATAGTTGGCGCGGACCTTCTCGTGGATGCGCACAGCCGCCGCGTCGGGATCGACCCCGACCTTGAAACGGGCCGTGACCATCACCTGATTGTCGTCGGCGAAGGTATAGACGTGCTCGACCTCGGCCACGCTCTTGACGATGGCCTCCAACGGCTTGCCGACCAGTTCGATGGCGTCGGGCGCGCGCAGACCTGGCGCGGCGACCATGATGTCGACCATGGGCACGCTGATCTGCGGTTCCTCCTCGCGGGGGATCGAGATCAGCGCCAGCAGGCCTACGGCGATCGCCGCCAGCAGGATCAGCGGCGTCAGGGGTGACTTGATCGACGCCTTGGTCAGGCGACCCGAAAGACCCAGGTTCATCGGGCGGCCTCCGCCGGGGTCAGGATATCGCCAAGGCGCAGGCCTGACAGAACTTCGACTGTGTCCGCCGTGACGCTCGCGCGGGTCTGGATCGGGGATTCCGAGATCGCGCCATCGGCTCCGACCAACCGGGCATAGTCGACGCCAAAGCGCGTGGAGACATAGCGCCGTGGAATGACGATCGCCTGGCGCTCGCCGATCCTGACGGCGGCGCGCACGCGCTGGCCGATCAGGTCGCCGGGCAGGTTGGGAGCCGTGACGTCGGCGGTGACCTGGCCGCCGTTGATCGACGGATAGATCTGGCTGATGGTTCCGCGCGCGGCCGCGCCGCGCAGGTCCTCGGCCGCCAGGTCGACGAAATCTCCGACCTTGAGGGCGCGCGCCTGGCCTTCCGGCAGTTCGATGCGCACGACCAGCGGGCCGGCCGTGATCCTGGCGATCGACTGGCCGGGCATCACCACCGAGCCCACGGGGACGTCGGCCACCAGGACCCGACCGGTGGCCGGGGCCAGGATAGCGCCTTGGGCGCCCAGCTCGGCGCTGGCCCCACGCTGGGCGCGGGCCGCTGACAGATTAGCGTTTGCGGCCTTGGCCTGGGCCTCGACCTGATCCAGGCGCGCCTGGGCGTAGACGCCATGCGAGAAGAGGTCGCGGGTGCGGGCCAGATCCGCCTGAGCGCGGGCCGCCTCGGCGGCGGCTGCGGCGACCTGGGCGTCGAACGCCCCGGTTTGCAGGGTCAGCCGATCATCCCTGATCCGACCAATCATCTGGCCCTGCCGCACGAGGTCGCCTTCCTTGACGCTCAAAGCCACCAGGGTTCCGGAAATCCTCGCCCGGGCCTCGGCCATGTCGCGCGTGGTCAGGGTCGCGGGAACCGGCTTGATGTCGGACACGACCTGGGCGCGGATTGTCAGACGGTCCGTCGCCGGAGCCATTTTGACCGCCGGCGCCGCGGCCTCCTTGGGTTCGCCGCAGGCACTGAGCAGCAAGGCGGCCCCCAAGGCGCTGATCAGATATGGCCGTGCCGTCATGGCGTCCCCTCCAGGGCTTTTGGTCTTGTGCTTGTCGACTAGCGGACGGTCGGCAGGCCGGCGGCCTTCCAGGCCATGATCCCGCCGGTCAGGTGGGTATCCAGCGCGTGTCCGGCCTTCTGGCAGTGGCCCAGGGCGGTCGCCGACCGCTTGCCCGAACCGCAACTGAACACCACCGACTTGTCGCCGGCGTCCGGGAGGGCCTTGGGGTCGAAACTGGAGAGCGGAACATTGACCGCGCCAGGAATGCGCTCGGCGGCGAACTCGGCCGGCTCGCGCACATCGACCAGCAGGATCTCCTGGGCGTCGAGAGCGGTCTTCACCTGATGGGCGGTGAGGTCTTTGGTCTTGGGGGATCCGAACATCAGTGGGTCTCCTTGAAAGGGGCAGGTCCTGGGACCGCGCAGAACAGGCGGGACAAGGTCTCGACCAGCGCGCGGGCCTGACCGCTGCGAAGGCCGTAGTAAATGGTCTGTCCATCGCGCCTCGCGGCCACCACGCCGTCGCGGCGCAACAGGCCCAGATGCTGCGAGGCCAGGGTCTCGCGAACGCCCAGGCCCTGGGCGAGCGCGCCCACCGACTGCTCGCCGTCGACCAGCGCGCAGACGATCATCAGCCGATGCGGATTGGCCAGCGCCTTGAGCAGGGCGCAGGCGTCGTCCGCGGAAGCCTTGAGGGCGGCAGGATCAAAATTCATAGTTGCGTATATGCGACTTTACGAATATCTAGTCAAGCCATCGATAGGGTGACGCTATCCCGACCGCTCGGGCTCAAACGTGATCCTGATCAAAGTTAGCCGCGCGGAACGAGCCCAGTCTCGGCTCCGAACCACGGCGTGAGAGGAAACGGGATCATGGCCAAGCCGCGCATCGTCATTCTGGGCGCCGGACTGGGCGGCGCCATCGCCGCCTTCGAGATCAAGCAGGCCGTGGGCGACAAGGCCGTGGTCGAGGTGGTCTCGCAGGGCGACACCTTCCACTTCGTACCCTCAAACCCTTGGGTCGCTGTTCACTGGCGCAAGCGTGAGGCCATCGAGGTCAAGCTGCCGCCCGTGTTCAAGAAGAAGGGCATCGCTTTCCGGGGCATTGGCGCAGCCAAGGTCATGCCCGAACGCAACCAGTTGGAACTCTCCGATGGCATGCTGCTCGACTACGACTATCTGGTGATCGCCACCGGGCCGGAGCTGGCCTTTGACGAGATCCCCGGCCTTGGCCCGCACGGCGGCTTCACGCAGTCGATCTGCCACGTCGATCACGCCGAAACGGCGGCGACCGCCTTCGACCGCTTTGTGGAAAACCCCGGCCCGATCGTGGTCGGCGCGGTGCAGGGCGCGTCCTGCTTTGGTCCGGCCTATGAGTTCGCTCTGATCCTCGACACCGAACTGCGCCGCCGCAAGGTGCGCGACCGCGTGCCCATGACCTTTGTTACCTCCGAGCCCTATGTGGGCCATCTGGGCCTGGACGGGGTGGGCGACACCAAGGGCCTGCTGGAAAGCGAGATGCGCCAACGGCACATCAAGTGGATCACCAACGCCAAGGTTACTTCGGTGGAAGCCGGACTGATGCACGTTGAAGAGATCGCCGACGACGGCGCCGTCAAGGCGACCCACGACCTGCCGTTCTCCTATTCGATGATGCTGCCGGCCTTCCGGGGCGTGGCTGCGGTTCACGGGATCAGCGGTTTGACCAATCCGCGCGGCTTCATCCTGGTCGACAAACACCAACGCAATCCGACCTACCAGAACATCATGGCCCTGGGGGTCTGCGTCGCCATCGCTCCGACGGGCAAGACCCCGGTGCCGGTGGGCGTGCCCAAGACCGGCTTCATGATCGAGAGCATGGTCACGGCCATCGCCCAGAACTTCAAAGAGATCCTCAGCGGCCAGCCCGCCACCCACGAGGCGACCTGGAACGCCATCTGCCTGGCCGATTTCGGCGACGGCGGCGTGGTGTTCATCGCCCAGCCCCAGATTCCGCCACGCAACGTCAACTGGTCGGCCAGCGGCAAGTGGGTCCACCTGGCCAAGGTCGGGTTCGAGAAATACTTCCTGGCCAAGGTCAAACGCGGCGAGAGCGAGCCCTTCTACGAGAAGCTCGCCCTGGACGTCATGGGTATCCACAAGATCAAGCCCTGAGGGCGAAAGGCAGTGTGATGCGGCAGCTTGTTTGTCCCGCCTGTGGCGCCACCAATCGCGCGCCCGAAAGCCGGAACGCCCTGGCGGCCAAGTGCGGCCGCTGCGGCGAGCGCCTGTTCTCCGGCGCTCCGACCGAGGTGAGCGGCGCGCAACTGGCCGCCCACGCCGGCAAGACCCGCGGCGTCGCTGTTCTCGTCGATGTCTGGGCGCCGTGGTGCGGACCCTGCCGGTCCATGGCCCCTCAGTTTGCTGCTGCAGCCGCGCGGCTCGAGCCGGACGTGCGGCTCTTGAAGCTCAATTCCGAAGCCGAGCCGCAGGCCGCCGGGGCGTTGGGCGTCTCGGGCATTCCGGCGCTGCTGCTCTATCGGGACGGCGCCGTCATCGCCCGATCCGCCGGGCTGATGAGCGCGGCTCAAATCGTCGCCTGGACGCACCAGGCTCTGGCCCAGGCAAGCGCCTGAGCCGCTTGAGGAGATTGATCATGACTGTCGATCGTATGGTTCTGGCTTTTGCCGGCTTTGTCGTCCTGGTGGGCGTCGGCCTGGCCCAGTTTGTTCACCCCTGGTGGATCGGCCTGTCGATCTTTGCAGGCCTCAACATGATCCAGGCGGCCTTCACCGGCTTTTGCCCGGCCGCGATGATCTTCAAGAAACTCGGCGTCAAGCCGGGCGTCGCGTTCCAGTGAACTCGATGCGCGCCGTCCTAGCCCTGTTCTTGCTGGCCAGTGTCGCCGCGCCCTTGGGCGCGTCGGCCATGACCTTGCCCGAGGCCATCGCCCTGGCGCGGCGCGCCAATCCAGGTCTTGCCCAGGTGCAGGCCCAGTCGGACGCGGCCAACGCCCGGCTGGCCCAGGCGCGCTCCGGCCGTCTGCCTAGCCTCACCCTGTCGGGTGAGAGCGCAAGCGGAACGACCGATCTTGGTGGCTTCTTCGGCTTTGGCCAGAGCGATGTCTCGCCCCGCGCGGCGTCGCTGCAACTGCGCCAGCCCCTGTTCTCAGGCGGTGGCGTCAGCGCCGCTATCGCTCAGGCCGCAGAGGGTAAGGCGGCAGCCCTCGCTCAGGTCGGCGGTGCAACGGCTGCGCTCAGCGCCGAGGTTGCGTCATCCTATGTCGGGGTGCTTAGCGCCCAGGACATGGTGGCCTTGAGCCGGGCCCAGCTCGCCCAGATGGAGGCCATCACCAGCCAGGCGCAATTGCGCTTCAAGGGCGGAGAGATACCTCGCACTGATCTCGACCAGGCCATGGCCCGCCAGGCAGAGAGCCGCGCGGGCTTGGCCCGTGCCGAAGGTCAACTGGCCAGGAGCCGGGCACATTTCGTCTCCGTGGTCGGAGCGGAACCGAACGGGCTTGAGGCCGTGGTCGCGCCCCCCGCGACGCCCGCGTCGCTCGATGAGGCGATCGCTACGGCGTCTCAATCGAGCCCCATGCTTTTGGCCGCCGAGGCGGCCGAACGCGCGGCGCAGGCCGGCGTTCGCTACGCCAAGGCCGACCGACTGCCGAACCTCGCCTTGACCGCTACCGCCAGCACAGCGCGCGACCAGTTCTTTCCAGGCTACAGCGCCGATGGCGTCATGGTCGGTGTGCAAGGACGGTGGACCCTGTTTTCGGGCGGTGCTGTAAGCGGCCGCGTTGATGAGGCAGGGGCAGCGCTTCGCGCCGCTCAGGCGGGCCTGAAGTCAGCGAAGGCTCAAGTGCGGGAGGCCGTGATCGGCGCCTGGGGCGATGTCGACACCGCGCGGGCCGTGATGCTGGCCGCCACCGACCAGGCCAGCGCCGCGACCAGCGCGCTGGACAGCGTGCGCAATGAAGTGCGGGTGGGCCAAAAGCCCGTCCTGGATCTGCTCGACGCCGAACGCGAAGCCCTGGCCGCGCAAAGCGCCCTGGTGGCGGCGCGCGGCGAGGTGACGGTCTCGTCCTATCGGCTCGACGCGCTGCTGCATGGCCAATGAACCGGCCACGCCCGGCGATGTCCTGCGGGCTCTGGCCAATAGCCATCGCTTTCGGGTTCTCCGCGCCCTGAGCGACGGAGCTATGTAGGTCAGCGATACTCAGGCTCGTTTGCTGCTCTCGCCGTCGGCGCGGTCGCAACATCTGGCGCGCCTGCGCGACGCTGGAATTGTGGCCACCCGCCGCCTTACCGCGCGAAAATGCTGCGAGTCAGGCACGAAAAGACCAGCCGCCCGGCCTCGTCGAGCAGGTCGTGCTGGGCGATGATCATGCCCTTGCCTTCGCCGACCGGGTCCTTGCCCATTACCGTCATGCGGCCGCGCAGCAGTTCGCCGACCGGCGGGTTGCGCATCCAGCGCAGGGCGTCGACGCCCAGGCGCTTGGTCTGGGGCCAGGCGGCGGCGGCCTCGGCGTCCAGCCGCGACCAGATGGCGAACACCATCACGTCGGGGGCGCCGTTCTCGGGCGGCCAGCCGGGGGCGAAGGCGGCGATGAAGGCCTCCAGCGCCTTGCCCTCCACGGCGCGCGTGCCCAGGGACACGACCTGACCAATCTCGATATCGTCGAACGCGGCGGGCATGTCTGAAGTCTCACTTTGAATCGTCATCAACTGTCCATGGTCGGTCGGTGCTTGTCGAGAGCGCGCGGGCGGGCCATGTGTCCCTGACGCTTTTTGGCTCGGGCAGGCTTCATGTTGATCCGGAAACTTCTCGTGGCCGTGCAGGCCGTGCTCTTTGCCGGGCTTCTTGCCGGCTCGGGCGGGGGACAGGCCCTGGCGGGCCCGGTCAACACCGGTCACATCGAAGCCGAGCTGGTGGCCCAGGACGCCGCCGCCGTTCCGGGCGCCACGATCTATGTGGCCCTGCGCCAGAAGATCCAGCCGGGCTGGCACACCTATTGGCGCAATCCGGGCGACGCGGGCGACGCCACCAAGATCGTCTGGACCCTGCCGACCGGCTGGACCGCCGGCGACATCGTCTGGCCGACCCCGGAGAAGAGCCGCGTCGGGCCGTTGCTCGACTACGCCTATAAGGGCGAGGTGCTGCTGCCCGTGCCGATCACCGTGCCGGTCGACGCCCGTCCGGGCTCGACGGTCACCCTCAAGGCCGCGGCCGCCTTCCTGGTCTGCGAAGAGATCTGCATCCCTGAGGACGCGGTCCTGACCCTGGACCTGCCCATCGTGGCCGGCGCGCCGGGCCCGGATCCGAAATGGGGCGCGGTGGTCGCCAAGACCCTGGCCGACGCCCCTAAGTCCGCCGGCCTGAAGGCCGTGTTCAAGCTGGAGGGTGGCGTTCTGAAGCTGGCCGTCACCGGCGCGCCGCTGAAGGGCGCCGACATGGCCGGCGCCTACTTCTTTCCGTATTCGGGCAAGGTCATCGACCATGCCGCCGACCAGACCATCGAGCGCGGTCCCGAAGGCCTGACCTTGGGCCTGACGCCCGGCTACGACTTTACCAGTGGGACCCCGCCCACCGAACTGTCGGGCGTGCTGGCCTTGAAGGGTCAGTCCGTTGAGGTGACGGCGACGGCGGGCGATCCCCCCGTCACGGCGTCGGGCCTGGGCGCGCCGCCCTCGGTCGCCAAGGGGGCCGCGAAAGGGCCGGTCGACGCCAAGGGCCTGCTCACCGCCCTGGTCTTTGCCTTCCTGGGCGGGCTGATCCTGAACCTGATGCCGTGCGTCTTCCCGGTGCTGTCGATGAAGGCCGCTAGCCTGGCCGGCCACGCCCACGATCCGGGCAAGACCCGCCTGCAGGGCCTGGCCTTCCTGGTCGGGGTGGTCGCCACCTTCCTGGCCCTCGCCGGCCTCTTGATCGCGCTACGGGCCGGCGGCGCCGCCGTGGGCTGGGGCTTCCAGCTGCAGTCGCCGGTGGTGGTGGCCAGCCTGGCCCTGGTGATGCTGCTGGTGGCGCTGAACATGTCGGGGGTCTTCGAGTTCGGGACCTCGGTCCAGGGCGTCGGCGGCAGCATCTCGGCGCGCGGCGGCGTGACCGGCGCCTTCTTCACCGGGGCCCTGGCCGTGGTGGTGGCTGCCCCCTGCACCGCGCCATTCATGGCCGGCGCCCTGGGCTTTGCCCTGGTCCAGCCGCCGCTGATCTCGCTGTCGGTGTTCCTGGCCCTGGCCCTGGGCTTTGCCGCCCCGTTCGTGATCCTGACCTTCGCGCCGGCCCTGCTGGCGCGGCTGCCGCGTCCCGGCGCCTGGATGGATACCCTGAAAAAGGGCCTGGCCTTCCCGATGTATGGCACGGCGGCCTGGCTGGTCTGGGTGTTCAGCCAGCAGTCCGGGTCGATCGCCCTGGGCGAGGTGTTCGCCGCCGCCGTGCTGCTGGCCTTCGGCGCCTGGCTGTACGGCCACGCCCAGACCCGGCGCGCCGTGGGCAAGCCCAGCCTGGTTCCGCTGCTGCTGGCCCTGCTGAGCCTGGCCGGCGCCGTCGCCCTGACGGCCCTGACCCTGCAGGCTCCGGGGCCTGTCGCCGCCACGGCCCAGGCCTCGACGCCCAGCGGTCCGGGTCTGGCCTCCGAGCCCTGGTCGCCGGAGCGGGTCGCCGCCCTGCGGGCGCAGGGCCGGCCGATCCTGGTCGACTTCACCGCCGCCTGGTGCGTGACCTGCCAGGTCAACGAAAAGGTGGCCCTGTCCGGCGCCGGCGTCGCCCAGGTGTTCAAGGACCGCAACGCCGTGCTGCTGAAGGCCGACTGGACCAATCGCGACGCCACCATCGCCGCCGCCCTGGCCGAGCATGGCCGGGCGGGCGTGCCGCTGTATCTGGTCTATCCGGCCAAGGGCGGGCCGCCGGTGATCCTGCCGCAACTGCTGACCGAGGGTATGGTGATCGAGGCCATCGAGAAGGCGGCTTCCTAGTTTCGGAAAACGCCGGGATGTGACAAGCTGCAAAGGCGAGGGGGAACTCTGTCTTTCTGGAGCTCGCATATGTCCAATGTCACGCGCCGTCTCGTCGTCGCCGGCCTGCCGCTGATCGCGGTCGCCGCGCCCGGTCTCGCTCACGCCAAACCCGCCCCGGCCTTCACCGCTGTCGACATCGACGGCAAGACCCGGTCGCTGGCCGAGTTCAGGGGCAAGACCGTGGTCCTGGAATGGGTCAACGAGGGCTGTCCCTATGTGAAGAAGCACTATTCGGGAAACATGCAGGGCCTGCAGGCGGCCGCCACGGCCGATGGCGTGGTCTGGCTGACCATCGCCTCGTCGGCGCCCGGCAAGCAGGGCCATTTCCCGGACGGGGCCGCCGCGCGCAGCTGGATGACCGCCCGGGGCGCCCGGCCCGCCGCCCTGCTGCTGGACCCGGCCGGGACCGTCGCCACCACCTACAAGGCCAAGACCACGCCCCATATGTTCGTCATCGATAAGGCCGGGGCCGTGGTCTACGAGGGCGCCATCGACGACATCCCCAGCAACAAGGTCGAGGACCTGCCCCGGGCCAAAAACCTGGTCGCAGCGGCCCTGGCGGATATGAAGGCGGGCCGGCCGGTCAAGGTGGCCTATGTCCAGCCCTATGGCTGCGCCGTGAAATACAAGGACGCTTGAGGGGCCGCCTAAGCCGCCGGCGTCGGCGGGGCGGTGATCACTTCGACATTGTCGTTGAGCAGATAGACCATGTCGCGCAGGGCCAGGTCCTGATCCTTGACGGTTTTGGCGGCGGTCATGGCGGCCAGCTTTTCGGGCAGGTCGACCGAGATGCCGCGCAGGATGCATTTGAGGTCGTCGACCGCGCCGCGTTCCTTCAGCGTCAGGTGGCCCTTCATGTCGAGGGCGGAAAGCTCGGCGATCTCGGCGCCGAAGGCCTCGGCGCCGGGCAGGGCTGCGGCCGGGGCGGCAGGGTCGGCGTTCAGCGACTTGCGATAGGCCTCGACCTGCAGCTTCAAGCCCCCAGCCCGGCGCACGATGTCGGCGAACAGCGGCTCGCCGGCCACCGAGGCCGGGGCGCTGAGGGCCGGAGCGGCGGTCGGCTGCGGCGCGGGGCCGGTCGAGGCCAGCCACAGCAGGGCGGAAAAGGCGATCGCGTCGCAGGACATCTGAACTCTCCCCGCGAAAAACGTCATTGGTCTGCATGACGCGGCGGCATCCGTTTGGTAAGCCCGCCGGGGTAAACGCCGATTTACCAAACCCGCAAGGAACCGACGCATGGCCGATCTCGACGCCGCCTGGACCCGCCTGGAAACTGCCGCCCAGGCCGCCGGCGACAAGCGCATCGTCGAGATGTTCGAGGCGGAGCCTGGAAGGCTCGCAGCGCTCACGCTTAACGTCGCTGGCCTGCACCTCGACCTGTCGAAACAGGCCTGGGACGAGGCCGGCCTGGAAGCCGCGCTCGACCTGGCCCACGCCGCCGATGTCGAGGGCGCCCGGGCCCGGATGCTGGCCGGCGAGGCGATCAACAGCTCCGAAGGCCGCGCCGTCCTGCACACCGCCCTGCGGGCGCCCGCCGGAGCCGACCTCAAGGCCCAGGGCGTTCCGGTGATGGCGCAGGTCGAATCCGTCCGCCAACGGATGAAGGCCTTCGCCGAGGCCGTCCGCTCGGGCCAGATCAAGGGCGCCACCGGCAAGCCGTTCAAGGCCATACTGCACATCGGCATCGGCGGCAGCGACCTGGGCCCCCGCCTGCTGTGGGACGCCCTGCGGCCCATCAAGCCCGACATCGACCTGCGCTTCGTGGCCAATGTCGACGGCGCCGAGTTCGCCATGATGACCGCCGATCTCGCCCCGGAAGAGACCCTGGTCGTCATCGTCTCCAAGACCTTCACCACCCAGGAGACCCTGGCCAATGCCGGCGCCGCCCGCGCCTGGCTGGTCGAAACCCTTGGCGAGGCCGCCGCCCGTCAGCACCTGGCCGCCATCTCGACCGCCCTGGACAAGACCGCCGCCTTCGGCATCAGCGACGAGCGGGTGTTCGGCTTCTGGGACTGGGTCGGCGGCCGCTATTCGCTGTGGTCGTCGGTCAGCCTGTCGGTGGCCGTGGCCTGCGGCTGGGACGCCTTCGAGGGCTTCCTGGCCGGCGGCGCCGCCATGGACGCCCACTTCGCCTCGGCCCCGCTGGACAAGAACGCCCCGGTGCTGCTGGCCCTGGCCCAGATCTTCAACCGCAATGGCCTGGACCGCCGGGCCCGCTCGGTCGTGCCCTATTCACACCGCCTGCGCCGCCTGGCCGCCTTCCTCCAGCAACTGGAGATGGAGAGCAACGGCAAGTCGGTCGGCCCCGATGGACTGCCGGTCAAGCGCGGCACCGCCACGGTGGTGTTCGGCGACGAGGGCGCCAACGTCCAGCACGCCTATTTCCAGTGCATGCACCAGGGCACCGACATCACGCCGATGGAACTGGTCGGCCTGGCCAAATCCGACGAAGGCCCGGCCGGCATGCACGAAAAGCTGCTGTCCAACCTGCTGGCCCAGGCCGAGGCCTTCATGGTCGGCCGCACCACCGATGACGTGATCGCCGAGCTGACCGCCAAGGGCGTTCCGGAAGCGGAAATCGCCACCCTGGCCCCGCAGCGCACCTTCGCCGGCAACCGGCCTTCAACCCTGCTGCTGCTGGACCACCTGACGCCGCAAACCTTCGGCGCCCTGATCGCCCTCTATGAGCACAAGACCTTCGTCGAGGGGGTGATCTGGGGCATCAACAGCTTCGACCAGTGGGGCGTGGAACTGGGCAAGGTGATGGCCGGCCGGATTTTGCCGGAGCTGGAGAGCGGGGCCGCGGGCAGCCACGATCCGTCGACGGCGGCGCTGATCGGGCGGTTGAAGGTTTAGGGCCCGCCACATACCAAAATTTCCCGTCATTCCCGCCCTTGTGGCGGGAACCTCTCGTACCGCCGCAGGTGCGGCAGGGGCGAAGTGCGCGCGCACTTCGCTGGCGCCTCACGTGAGAGCTGAACCAGGGGTTCCCGCCACAAGGGCGGGAATGACGGAGTTTTTTGGGGCGCGTCGCGTCAATCCGCCTCACCCGGATCAAACCCGCCGCCCAGAAAGTCCATCCCCTCCAGCCGGGCCCGCCAGTCGTTCGGGACGGGATCCATGCCCTCGACCATGTCCAGGGTTTTCATCAGGTCGCGGTAGCTGCCGCGCAGCAGCATCTCCCTGACCGCGAGTCCCCGGAACCGCATCACCTCGTGTTCGAGGCGCTTCAGCTCGGCCTCCTGGGCCTCCAGGCCCGTCGGCGGGAGGGGGATCGCCGTCGCTTCGGCGGGCGGCGTGTCTCTGAACTTGCTCATGGCTAAATCTCCGCAGGATGAGGGGATGAACGGCGCGCCCCGCCTGAAGGCAGGACACAGGTTCGCGTCGTCCGCCGAGCGAAGGCCCGGCGAGGTGGGGAGGCGGCGGAGCGTCCGGGCGCGCCCGGATGTGGATTTGGAGAATACCGTTTCGACACGTACGGGCGCTCCGCGCGGCCGGTGGACGAAAGCCCTCGGGGCGCGGGGTTTTAACCCGCTTCCGAAAGAGGCCTCCGGCGGGCGGACCGGGCAGACGACCCCGATCCGGACCGCGCGGGCGATTTCAGCCCGCGCCTGGCGCGCGTCGTCCGGGCGTCGCCAAAGGGTGTTCCCGGCGGTCCGGGCCCGGCTTCATCACGTTCGACCCCCGCAAGGACCGCCCCGCTCCGCCAGACCCCATCGGGCCTTCAACGACGACCGACGGGCGCTACCCGCTCGACCGCCCCCATCACCCGTCAGATCGCCAGCTGGACGTCCTCCCCGGTGACGAGGCGAGAGTGAGTATGGGGGCGGTTTTGCAGGGGTGGATGAGATTGTCATCGTGACGATGGTTCACGGGATTAGGCCGTTGAAATCCCTGGCGGCGGGGAGGGCCTATCCCCGTGGGGGCACGGGGATAGAGCCTATCAGATCAAGGACTTCAGCCGGTCGATCCCGGTGGCCTGCCGAACGATCAGGGCCGCAAGCGCATTGCCGTTCGCGCCATTGGTGAAGACGACGATCGCGCGCCCGCGTCGGGCGTCGCCGACGCCCAGGGTCTTGAAGATCCCGTAATTGCTGCCGCTGTGCTGGAACAGCGGGCCCGCTGAGGACTGTTCCAGTTCCCAACCCAGTCCGCGTGAAATGTCGGGCCCGCGCACGTCGAGCTGAGGGGTGAGCATCGCCCGCCGGGTCGCATCGCTGATCTCCCAGTCCGCCCGCCCCGGCCGGTCCATCATCAGCAGCATGAACTTGGCATAGTCGGACGCCGTCGTCAGGAGCCCGCCCGCCGAATTGACCAGCAGGTCGTGCGTCGACGGCGCCGTCTTGGGATCGGTCTCGCGCATCGCCGCGATCGAATCCTCATAGGTCCATGACGCGATCGGCTTGCCCCACCGCGACGCGACCGCAAGCAGCTGGTCGCCCAGCTCGCGCGTGGGCTGGGGAGGAAGCGCCTGCTCGCCTTCCGGAGGCTCGGAATGGCCAAAGACCGCCGACCGGGCGATCTGTTCGTCCCAGCCGAAGCTGCTGTGCGACATGCCCGCCGGACCAAACAGCCTGGCCTGCATCACGCCGCCAAGGCCCATGCCCAGGATCGTCTCGACGACCAGTTGCAGCCAGATGAAGGCCTCGCCCGAATAGGTGTAGCGCGATCCGGGCGGGCTACTTGTGACCAGCGGCGCGGACGCCCAGTTGGGCAGGCCGGTCGAATGGGCCAGCACATGCCGGGCCGTGATCCGTTCCAGGTTCGGGTCATTCCCCAGGTTCGCAGGCCGGCGGTAGGCGACGAGCGGCGTGTCGAGGTCCAGGCGCTTTTCATCGACCAGCCGCATCACGACATAGGCGAAGACCGGCTTGGTCATCGACGCCGCTTCAAACAGCGTGTCCTCCCGCACCGGGTCGCGGGTGAGCACGTTTTTCACGCCGAAGCTGCGGCTCCAGGCCAGCTTTCCGCGGTCTATGACCGCAAGGCCGACGCCGGGCACCCCGGCAATGCGCATGAAGCGTGGAAGCGCCGCAACCAGGTCTTCCGACGGAATCCAGGCGCCGTCGCCGTCCAGGCCTCGGGCTCGCGGACGGGCGCGGGCGGACGTCGACCCGCCGCTGACGGCCAGCGCCGCCGATCCCATCAGCAAGGCCCGCCGGGCGACCATCGTTCCAGAAGGGCTCATTTCGGTTTCCATGCGCAGGCGCGAGAGTCTCGCGTTCTGGCGGCCGTCTTTCAAGGGCTGACCGCGCCTGTGGCAGAGCCGGCGCGACACCACCCGTGGTCGATTGACTCCGGCGCGCGCCGGAGTGAGAACAAAGAGCGAACAAAGGAGCCTTTCATGCCGACCCAACGCCCCCGCCGGCGCGCGCCTCGCCGTGTGTGCAACCCATGAGCCCGCGCAACGGCCGCGCCGGCATACCTGACCCGGAGCGCTTCTTCGACGGCCTGCGTCCCGCGCGCCAGGCCTGTATCGACCAGCTGCGCAACCTGCCGCCCAACGGGCCGCACTACTCGATGATGCGGGTGATCATCGCCGCCCTCGACGTGGCGGCCGAGTTCTTCACCCACCGCCGCGACTTCTTCCTCAGCACCCGGCCGGACATGATCGGGGGCGGGCCGGGGCGGACGGGGGAGGGCGTTTAGGTCGCTCCCCAACGCCACGCCCTAATTCACCGTCATTCCGAGCCTTCAGGTACGCCGACCGCCCCGCCCCCCAAACCTTCCGTCATTCCCGCCCTTGTGGCGGGAACCTCTGGTTCAGCTGACACGTGAGACGCCAGCGAAGTGCGCGCGCACTTCGCCCCTCCTGCACCTGCGGCGGATAGAGGGGTTCCCGCCACAAGGGCGGGAATGACGGGAGTTTTAAGGGTTGGCCTCGCCTCCCGCCCCGACCGCCCCAGGTCGGAGCCATCCTTACATCTCGTGGAGGCTGCAGCGTGCGGGTCTGGGCAGGTCAGTCAAGGACCGGTCTCCGACCGGCCGCGTCGCGGCGGCCCGCAGGGCCGTGTCGGCGGAGTGACCTGTCCAGACCCGCGATCGTCTCGCCGTGAGATGTAAGGAGGGGTGTGCTTCCCGGGGGAAGGTGGCCTCTTGCCGATTGGTGTTATCTTAAATTAGCTGGCCCGGCTTTGTCGTAGTGTGAATATCATCCGGAACCAAAGACTGGGAAGCCTGTTGAGTTCCCTCATGCATACCTGAAATCTGTGCTGGAACGAGGGAGCTTGATCTTACAGACTTGGCAAAGGTCGGCCGGTCGATGCGCACGAAATCCAAGACGGCTCCCACGAATGATCGTGGCAGAGTTTCCAGCTCGTCGAACGATGGAACTGTTCTGGAAAAGGCAGCACTTTCTAACAAGCGCGCGACTTCAAATAATGTATCGCCACGCGTCATTTTTAGAACTATTTCTGCAAGTCCTTCAGCAGGTATTGCGGCCAAGTCTTTTGTAATTCCATCACGTACAACTTTGGCTAGTCCAGCCCCATTCGGCGCGTATTCGCGAATTGCAGACTCTGCGAAACGTACCTTTTCCAATGTTCCATCAGTATCGGAGCCATAGCGAATTGCATCGGTAAGACCCTTGAGGCGCTCGGCAGCTGGTCGCAACGCTGTATCTGCCGAAGCAAAGTCGAGAGAGGCCGCCGCAATCGCAGTGCTTAGATATGTAAGTCTCAGTAACGTCTTTGCGCTATCAGAAGAGGGATGGGCTGATGTGACTTCTCGCGCAAAGATGCCGGCGCTTTCCAAGGATACGTTTGCACTCGATGCGCCGAAACGATCGGCAATGGATGATTTCAGTTGCGAGAATTGATCTCTAAGTATTCGAGTCGCTCTGGCCGTATCGAGAGTTGCGACATCTGAGGCTAGCTCCTCTTCGTCCAGCCGATCCCAATTGGCTAGTTCCGCACTGCCTTTAAGGCGTTGGATATCTCCGCCGTCAATCCATAGGACTCCTTGCTTGCGTGCGAGCCGCCGTAAGCCGGGTCTTGGGTCAGTGGTTGCAACGCCTGCGCCCTCGACTCCAATTGTCTCAGCGAGACCCTTTACGAAGAACAAGCGTTCGGCGGCTTTTGGAGTCCCTTTGTCCTTGATGTCGACGATAGTTCTGCGGCGCGCTAGGGTCGCAGACCGTTCGTAAACCCATAGGTCAGCATCGGTGAGATCGACGCCCTCATGTCGTATTGGGACGCCTCTGACGACAAAGAAGCCGGCGCGAAGAAAGTATCTCCGCAGCAGCTCCTCGGTCTGCAAGCCTTTCGAACCGGTTTTCTTCGGGCTCACAATTTGCCTCCGCCTCGCACTGCGCTAAGGAGCGTACGCGTTTGCGCCTTACTGGCGGCACCCTGCGTTTTCCTCCGATACTGTGTACGATCAACCTCGGGCGGAGTATAACCTTTCATACCCGCGCCTGGTAGGTTCTCAAGCGACGCGGCGCTTGCGTTTCCGCCTTCCAGAACTTGCAGCGCCAGTTCGCCGACCTCACGCTTTAGAAGTCGCATTTTGAAGTAGTTGTTGCCCGTGGGAATGATTTTCACCACTCGATCAAACTCTAGCGCACGGTAATCGTAGCCGATGGCTGGGGCGGGTCCCACTTCCTCGTCCCGCAGAAGTTTTCTGAGCAGCGCACCCACCGCGAAAAGGCGGCCACGCTCAGTCGGGCTCAATGACATGCCATAGCTCAGGCCAGAGACGAGGGCCTTAGCATGGTCAAAAGCATCATCGACCATGGGATTCACGAACTTGTGGAAGGCCCCAGGTGCCGTGACGAAAACATGTTCGCCTGCTTCATTCGAGACAACATTCATATCGTAGAGCGCCGCCGCCCGGAGCTTCGAGAGCAGATTTGCACCCAGCACCCTTTCTGCAACCGAAAGCATTACACATCCTAGCCGGCTGACCATTTGATCGAATTCGACCATTTTGGCTTGCTCAGCCTGCGTGAGGGCATCGAGCACCTTTTTTGTTTTTGCAGCAGTGTCTCGACGAAAGAGGTTTCCGTTGAATAGTAGGCGATCCGTTCCCTCGCCCTCTGCATCAACAAAGCCAATTTCCCAGGCTTGCTGGAGGAAATCGGCAGTATCCGCGCTGCTTAACTTATAGATATCGCTTACGTATTCCGCTGCAGCTGTGGCGTTTACGGGTGTTTCCGATGCAAGTTCCGCAAGGCCGACAGCTGCGCGTTCGAAAGGTTGAGGTTCATTTTCCTCAAATAAATCTGCTGCATGACCGAGTGCGGTTCGTCCGCTTACACCAAGTACGGCGACTGTTTCGTCGCTACCAACATCGACAACTCGCCGGTCCTGGAGCTGCCGAAGGCACGCTTGAAGTTCCGTCTTCGGGTTCAACCCACCTATGCGTGCAGCAGCGACTACCTCGGACTGCGAAAGTCGAGCTTCTTTGCTTTCCGCCATCCGCGCCAGAAGTGCGGCGGCTTTGGCGGCAAGATCAATTGCGCTATACTCTGTTGCGCCTCGGGTATCTGAAGCGACCTTGCGGCCATGGTGAATGATCCATGCGCCTTGCGTTTCTCGATCCATGATGCGTCTCCCCGCTGCAGGGCTATCATGTGACACCAGGGGTTGCGAGCATCCATTGTTGGCGCAGCATTTGGGTGGCAAGCGGGCAAGGGCTCGGTTCCTTCTTTGGTCATGGCGTTTTCGCCGCCCCCTTCCCCCTTCCCCCTTCCGCCCCGCTAGGCTATAGCCCGCCCGCAATGACCCGCACGCCGCACCATCACGGCCGCCACCACCATCCGACCTCGCCTCGCGGGATCGGCCGGGTCTGCTCGCTCTAAAACAGCGACACCCAGCCAGAGCCCCGCCCAAGGCGGATGGGGCTTGCTGAAAAGCGCCATCCGTCGAGACCTGACTTCCTAGGATCGACGCCGCGACATGACCGACCAGCCCGCAGACACCTTCCGCCCCGAAGCCCGCGCCCCGCGCGGCTTCGCCGACAAGCGCGCCCGCGACCTGCGGGCCGAGCGCGCCATTCTGGAGGCGGTGTCGAAGGTCTATGAGCGGCACGGCTTCGAGGCGCTGGACACCGGGGCCTTCGAATATGCCGACGCCCTGGGCAAGTTCCTGCCCGACAGCGACCGTCCCAATGAGGGCGTGTTCGCCCTGCAGGACGACGACGACCAGTGGATGGCGCTGCGCTACGACCTGACCGCGCCCCTGGCCCGGTTCGCGGCCCAGAACTGGGAGACCCTGCCCAAGCCGTTCCGCCGCTATGCCTATGGCCCGGTGTGGCGCAACGAGAAGCCCGGCCCCGGCCGCTTCCGCGAATTCATCCAGTGCGACGCCGACACGGTGGGCTCGGCCCGGCCCGAGGCCGACGCCGAGATCATCGCCATGGCCGTGGCGGGTCTGGAAGCCGCCGGCCTGCCGCGCGGCTCGGCCGTGCTGCGGATCAACAATCGCAAGCTGCTGAACGGCCTTTTGACCTCGGCCGGGGTCGAGACCGGCGGCCAGAAGCTGGCCGTGCTGCGCGCCGTCGACAAGCTGGACCGGCTGGGCGTCGAGGGCGTGCGCCTGCTGCTGGGCGAGGGGCGGCTGGACGAGAGCGGCGCCTTCACCAAGGGCGCGGGCCTGGTGGGCAAGGCCATCGATGCGGTGCTCGACTTCGTCCAGGCCGGGTCCGGCGGGCGCTCGGAGACCCTGAGCAAGATCGCCAATGTCATCGGCGGTTCGGCCGAGGGCGACGAGGGGCTCAATGAGTTGGCCTTGATCGATGCGGCCCTGAAAAGCCTGGGTGTCGCCGACGACCAGGCGATGTTCGAGCCGTCGATCGTGCGCGGGCTGGAATACTACACCGGCGCGGTGTTCGAGGCCGAGCTGCTGCTGTCCACCCTGGATGAGAAGGGCGCCAAGGTCTCGTTCGGCTCGATCGGCGGCGGCGGGCGCTATGACGACCTGATCGCGCGGTTCACCGGCGAGCCCGTGCCGGCCACCGGCTTCTCGTTCGGCGTCTCGCGCCTGGCCTCGGCCCTGCGGGCGGCGGGACGCGAGCCCGGCGGCGCGGCGCGGGGGCCGGTGGTGATCATCAATTTCGACCAGGCCCACATGGGCGAGTATTTCTCGGTCGCCGCCGACCTGCGCAACGCCGGCATCCCGGCCGAGGTGTATCTCGGAACCTCCGGCATGCGGCCGCAGATGAAATATGCCGACCGCCGGATGGCGCCGGCCGCCATCATGCTGGGCGGCGACGAGATCGCGGCCGGCACGGTGACGATCAAGGACCTCGATTTGGGCCGCGAGCTGGCCTCCGGCGTGGCCGACAACGCCGCCTGGAAGGCCGAGCGTCCCGGCCAGCAGACGATCCCGCGCGGCGAGCTGGTGGCCGCTGTCCGCAAGATCATTGAAGGGTAGGGCATGAGGCTCGAGCGTTCCATTCCCGCGGAGGCGCTGGGCGCCATCCGCGCCCCGCTGCTGGCGGCCGGCGCCGTGCTGACCGACGCGCCGGTGCTGCAGCCCCTGGGCCTGCTGCTGGACCTGGCCGGCGAGGCCATGCGGTCGCGATTGTTCGTGGTGTCCGGCGACGGGGGCGAAGAGGCCTGCCTGCGCCCCGACTTCACCGTGGCCATCGCCCGCGCGCACCTGGAGGCCGGGGCGGCGTCGGGGCGCTATCTCTATGACGGCAAGGCCTTCCGCGTCGCGCCGCGCGGCAGCGACCGGGCCGAGGAGTTCCTGCAGATCGGCGTCGAGGCCTTCGAGGCGGGCGACCCCGTCGCCGCCGACGCCGAGATCGCCGCTTTGGCCTGGGCGTCGTCGGCCGCCGGCGGACGCGCGGACCTGTCGCTGGTGCTGGGCGATGTGGGACTGTTCGGGGCCTTCGTCGACACGCTGGGCCTGGCCGCGCCCCTGGCCGCCCGGCTGAAGCGCGCCTTCACCCGGCCGCGCCAGTTGAAGATCGAACTGGACGGCGGTGTCGAGGCCAGCGCCGAGCAGAGCCGGATCGCCGCCCTGCTGGCCGGCCTGCCCGAGGGCGAGGCCTCGGCGGTGTTGCAGGAGCTGTGGTCCCTGGCCGGCATCGAGCCGGTCGGCGGTCGCCGTCCCGCCGAGATCGTCCACCGCCTGGTCGAACGCGCCGAGGCCGCCAAGGCCGGACGTCTGTCGCCCGAGCAGGCCGATGCGGTCCGCGCCTTCCTGGCGGTCAGCGACCGTCCGGGCGCGGCGCTGGACGCCATCTCGGCGCTGGCCGGCCCGCAACGCGCGGCGCTGGACGCGGCCCTGGACGGCTGGCGCGCGCGTCTGGCCGGCATGGCCGCGCGCGGCGTGCCCGAGGACCGCATGGTGCTGACCGCCGCCTTCGGGCGCGCGTTCGGCTATTACGACGGCTACTTGTTCGAAGTGCGCAGCGCGGCGCTGGGCGACGAGCGGCCCGTGGCGGCCGGCGGTCGTTATGACGGGCTTCCCGCGCGCCTTGGGGCGGCGCGGACAACCGGCGCGGTGGGCTGCATGGTCCGTCCCGCCCGAGCCTATGCGGGAGGCGGCGAATGAGCGCGCAAATGATCTTCGCCATTCCGTCAAAAGGCCGCCTGAAAGAGCAGGTCGAGGCCTGGCTGGCCGAGTGCGGCTTCAAGCTGGACATGACCGGCGGCTCGCGCGGCTATAGCGCCGAACTGTCGGGCCTGCCCGGCGTGTCGGTGCGCCTGCTGTCGGCCGGCGACATCGCGGCCGGTCTCGACGCCGGCGAGCTGCACCTGGGCGTCACGGGCGAGGACCTGCTGCGCGAGCGCGGCGACGACATGGACAGCCGGGTGATGCTGCTGCGCGCCCTGGGCTTTGGCCGCGCCGACCTGGTGGTCACCGCCCCCAAGAGCTGGCTGGACGTCGACACCATGGCCGATATCGACGAGGTCGGGCACGCTCATCTGGCCCGCACCGGCCGCCGCCTGCGGGTGGCGACCAAATATGTGACCCAGACCCGGGCCTTCTTCGCCCGCCACGGCGTGGCCGACTATCGCATCGTCGAGAGCAGCGGCGCCACCGAGGGGGCTCCGGCCGCCGGGGCGGCGGAACTGGTGGTCGACATCACCACCACCGGCGCGACCCTGGCGGCCAACGGCCTGAAGATCCTGACCGACGGCGTGATCCTGAAAAGCCAGGCCCAGCTGACCGCCTCGCTGATCGCCGACTGGTCGCAAGAGCAGCTGGGCAGCCTGCAGCGGTTGCTGGCGGTGGTCGAGGCCAAGGGCCGGGCGCGGACGCTCGCCACCCTGGTCTGGCCCGCCGAACAGGACGACCTGGCCCAGGCCGCCGTCGCCGGCTTTGTCGCCAAGGGCGGCTCGCGCCGGACCAACGGCGCCCTGCTGGCCACCGCCGATCTGTTCGACGCCGCCGCCGCCTTGGCCGCTGCGGGGGTCGAGCCGGTCACCGTGTCGCGTCCCGACTACGTGTTTGAGTCCCGGTCGCGGGTGCTGGACCAGCTGGCCGCTCGCCTGAAGGGCGGTATTTGACGATATCGCCAAAAATATCCTGAGAGATCAGTGATAAGTTTGACTGGCGCGTCCAAACTACGTCCAGTTCGTCAAAAAAAGCTCAAACCGTTGCAGAAAGGGGCTTGGTGTCGTTGACACCGCCCCAATTATGACGTTTCTAACGCTTGCAAGGAAGAACAGAGCCCATCAGAGAGCTCCCTTCCTTCGGCGTTTCGGGGAGGAAACGCCCGCCTAGATCGAATGATCGAGAAATAGCCAGCCCGTCGCGATTATCCCCCGCGGCGGGTTTGGTGTATCTGGGCCCCGGTTTCCATATTTGACGCAAGTGTCAAAAGTTTCAGCGCCGGGTAGCGGCGACCCCCATGCGCGCCATTGCGGAAGGGGCGCAAGGGCGGAGATGATCGCGCTGCGCCGCACGGCGCGCCTGTCGATTCGCCCGCCTGCGGAGGAGGGACCCCATTTGAAGCCCCTCAGCCTCCTGCTGCCGGCGCTGATCCCGTCGTGGAACTTCTTCGACGTGATCGCGCCCTCGCCGCGCATCGAATACGCCCTGACCGCCTCGTCCGCCGTCCCGAAGCGGGGCTGGACCGAGTTTCGCCCCCGACCCCAGAGGGTGTCGGCGCGGACCCTGCTGGCTCGGCTGCTGTGGAATCCGCGCTGGAACGAGACGCTGTTTCTGGTCAGCTGCGCCGAGCGGCTGATCAACGCCCCCACCGACCACAGCCAGGACGAGATCTTCACGCGCCTCGCCGCCGATCTGACAGCGGACGGCGCGACCGGCGACTGGCTGAGCTTCCGGCTGGTCTTCGTCAGCCGCGAGGACGAGGCGATCCAGCGCGAGGTGCTGTTCCAGTCGGCCCCGCGCCGGCTGTCGGTGATCGCGGCCCGATGACGCTCGAGAACGCCGCCCGCCTGACCGAGGCCCTGCTGGCCCTGGCCCTGATCCAGCAGAGTCTCGAGCACCTGAGCGGCCCCCGCGCCGACCGGCCGCTGTTCCTGGCGCGGATCGGACTGTGCGGACTGGTGATCCTCGGCGCGGTCTCGCCCTGGCCGGCGGTTGATCTGGTGGGGCTGCTGGGCCTGGCGGGGCTGTCGCTGCTGATCCTGCAGCGCTTCCAGGGGCCCTATAATGGCGGCAGCGATCGCATGGGCCTGCTGGCCCTGTGGTGCCTGACCCTGTCGCGGCTGATGCCGACGCCGGCCCTGCAGGAGCTGGTGTTCGGCTATCTGGGGCTGCAGCTGATGCTGTCCTATTTCATCTCCGGCTGGGTCAAGGTGGTCAATCCCGACTGGCGCAGCGGCCGGGCCCTGGCCGACGTGTTCCGGTTCTCGGCCTATCCGGTCAGCGAGGACCTGCGCCGCCTGGCCGATCGACCGCGCCTGCTGCGGGTGATGTCCTGGGCGGTGATGCTGTTCGAACTCGCCTTGCCCCTGACCCTGCTGTCGCGCGAGACCCTGATCGCCGGGCTGGTGATCGCCGGGACCTTCCACCTGGCCAATGCCTGCCTGTTCGGGCTCAACCGCTTCTTCTGGACCTGGCTGGCGGTCTATCCGGCGATCCTGTGGCTGCAAGATCGTCTCCTATAGGCGCTCTTGACTCATTTCGATGATTAGCTAATCATCTCATCATGAGCCAGGTGTTCAGAGCCCTTTCCGATCCCACCCGCCGACGGGTGCTGCAGCTTCTGCGCAAGGGGCCGCTGAGCGCCGGCGAGCTCAGCGACCAGTTCGAGGTCTCCAAGCCGACCATGTCGGCGCACTTCGCCGTGCTGAAGGAGGCTGACCTGGTCCACGCCGAAAAGGCCGGCAAGTCCGTCATCTATCACCTGAAGCTTTCGGTGCTCGAAGAGGCGCTGCTGGGCTTTGTCCATTCATTTGGCCTGGGCGCAGAGTCGCCTGAGCCCAAGAAGGAGACTGCGCGATGAACAAGGATCTGATCGGAGACTTCGCCTGGGGTGGCGGCATTCTCGTCCTGGCGCTCGTCGCGTCCTTCGCCCGCAAGCAGGGCTATATCGACAACGATACGACCATAAGGCTGGTCCTGGGCGCCACGGGCCTGATGGTCGCCTGGACCGGCAACCGGCTGCCCAAAACCTTCGTCCCCAGCGCGCGAGCCCGCGGGGCCAGGCGGGTTGCGGCCTGGTCGCTGGTTCTGAGCGGGCTGATCTATGCCGGACTCTGGGTGTTCGCCCCGATCCCGGTGGCGGTCGTGGGCGGGTGCGGCGCGGTCGTGGCGGGGATCGCGGTGACGCTCGGCTACTGCCTGTCGCTGCGGGACAAGGCCAAAGCCGGGTAGCTCGAACGGTCATCCAGACGAGTGAGGCGGGCGTCGGCCGCTCGGCGTCGGGGTCAGGAAAAAGGGGCCGGCGCGTGCGCGCCGACCCCTTCAGTTTTCAGCCCTGTGCGGGACCTACCAGATCTTCACGCGGTCTTCCGGCGCGATGTACAGCTTGTCGCCCGGCTTGATGTCGAAGGCCTTGTACCAGCCCGGCTGGTTCCGGATCGTGCCGTTGACCCGGTAATAGGCCGGGGAGTGCGGGCCGCTGGTGACCTGCTGCTTGAGAGCCTCGTCGCGCTGCTTCTGGCGCCACACCTGGGCCCAGCCCAGATAGATGCGCTGGTCGCCGGTCAGGCCGTCCAGAATCGGAGCCGGCTTGCCGTTCAGCGAGGCGTGATAGGCGTCCAGCCCGAACGCCAGGCCGCCCATGTCGCCGATGTTCTCGCCCATGGTCAGGGGGCCGTTCAGCTTCATGCCCGGCAGCGGCTCGAAGGCCCCGTACTGGGCGCCCAGACGGTCGGCCTGGGCCTTGAACTTGGCGGCGTCTTCGGCCGTCCACCAGTCGCGCAGCACGCCGTCGCCGTCGGACTTGCGGCCCTGGTCGTCAAAGCCGTGGCCGATCTCGTGGCCGATCACCCCGCCGATGCCGCCATAGTTGACGGCCGGGTCGGCGTCGGGATGGAAGAACGGCGCCTGCAGGATGGCGGCCGGGAAGACGATCTCGTTATTGACCGAGTTGTAGTAGGCGTTGACCGTCTGCGGGGTCATGCCCCACTCGGTCTTGTCGACCGGCTTGAACAGGCGCTCGACATCCTCGCGCCAGGCCCAGACGCCGGCGCGCTGGGCGTTGCCATAGGCGTCGTTGTCCTTGATCTCGAGCTTGGAATAGTCTTCCCAGACATCGGGATAGCCGATCTTGACGGTGAACTTGGTCAGCTTGTCCTGGGCCTTGACCTTGGTCTCGGCGCTCATCCAGTCCAGATTGTCGATGCGGGTCTTCATGGCCGAGCGGATATTGGCCACCAGGTCCAGCATCTTGGCTTTGGACTCCGGCGGGAAATAGGCCGCCACATAGTCCTTGCCGACCGCTTCGCCCAGGATGCCGTTGACCTGGGCCACGCCGCGCTTCCAGCGCGGGCGCTGCTCGGGCTGACCCGACAGGGTCTTGTTGCGGAACGCGAAGCTGGCCTCGACGAAGCGCTTGGACAGCATGGGCGCGGCGTCGTCGGTGACCTTGAACGCCTGCCAGGCCTTCAGGGTGTCCAGCGGGGTTTCCGCATAGATGGCCGCATATTTCGGGAAGGTGGTGTTGGTGGTGACCACGAAGCGGTCGACCTTGGGCAGTTCCGAGCCGGCCAGATAGCGGTTCCAGTCATAGCCCGGCGTCATGGCCTGCAATTCCGCCAGGGTGGCGGGGTTGTAGGTCTTGTCGCGGTCGCGGCGCTCGGCGCGGGTCCAGGTGACCTCGGCCAGCCGGGTTTCGAAGGCGACGATGGCCTTGGCATGGTCGGCGGGCTTGTCCCAGCCGGCCATGGTCAGGATCTGTTCGACATAGGCCAGATAGGCGGTCTTCTTGTCGGCGAACTTGGCGTCCAGATAATAGTCGCGGTCGGGCAGCGACAGGCCGCCAGCCCCGGCATAGACGGCATAGGCTTTGGGGTTCTTGGCGTCGGTCTGGATGCCCAGGCCCAGCAGGCTGGTGAACGGCGCGACGCTGCTCTGGCCCATCAGGGCGGTGAAGGCGTCCTTGCTCTTCACGGCCTTGATTTGCGCGAGGTAGGGCGCGATCGGCTTGGCGTCCAGGGCCTCGATGGCGGCCTCGTCCATGAAGGCGCGATAAGCGGCGCCGACCTTGGCGGTGTCGCCCGCGGCGGCCTTGTTGGCGGCGGCGGCCTCGATGATCGCCTTGGTGCGGGCTTCCGACAGTTCCGACAGCTTGTCGAAATTTCCATAGCGCGTGCGGTCCGACGGGATTTCCGTGCGGGCGTCCCAGGCGCCGTTGGCCCACTTGTAGAAGTCGTCGCCCGGCTTGACGCTGCTGTCGATGCCCGAGGTGTCGAAGCCCCACGCGCCGTAGCGCGGCGACTCCAGCGAGGTCAGGTCGCCGGCCGCGCCTTCCGAAGTCCCATTCAGCAGGGGCGCGGCAAACAGGGCCTGGGTCGTGCAGGCGTCATCAAGGCACAGATGGTCCTCGCCGGCCTGGGCGCCGAAGGCCGAAAGGGAAAGCGCGGCCACGGCGGCGGCGGCGAACCAAACTCGTTTCATGGAAGTCGTATCCGTTGGTGTGAGCTGGCCGCAATCTGCCCCGCCGTGGAAGTTTTGCTCCCTTACAAATTTGTCATGTCCGGCCAGAATGGGCGGCTAGTGGTGCTGATGTTCGCCCATCGATCCCTGCGAAGCCTGGGGCGCGGCGCTCTGCACGGTCAGCTCGACGGCGGCGCGGCGGCCATTGTCGAAGACCAGGGTTATGGGGGCTTTTTGCCCCTGGGCCAGGGGCTGTTTCAGACCCAGCAGCATGAAGTGATAGCCGCCCGGGGCGAAGGCCACCGAGCCGCCGGCCGGGATGGTCACGCCCTGGTCCAGGCGGCGCATGGTCATCACGCCATTGGCCATGGCCGAGCGATGGATCTCCACCACGCCGGCCAGGGGGCTTTCGGCGCTGACCAGCTTGACCGGCTTGGCGCCGGCATTGGCGATGGTCATGAAGCCGACCCCGTTCATGCTGGCCATGGCCGGGCGGGCCCACGGATTGCCGATCGTCAGGGCGCCGACCTTGTAGTCGCCGGCGAAGGCGGGGGCGGTGAAGGCGAGAACGGCCGCGAGGGCCAGGAAGCGTGCGGTGCGCATGGGGCTCTCCAGGATCAATGTTTGTGGCCGGCCGAAACGGCCTCGGTGGGGATCAGGCGAAGGGCGGCGGCGGGGCGGGACAGCTTCGCGCCCGGCGCCTCGGCGGAAGGAACCTCCGTCCACTGACTTTCTCCTTTCTCGCAGGTCTGGATGACCGGAAAGATCAGGGTTTCGGCCGTGGCCGGCAGTTTCATCAGCAGCGGAAACTCGTCGAACGCCTCGTCGGGCAGGCGGCCGACATAGGTGACCGCCGAGGGCGCGGCCTTGGGATCGGCGCCGGGCTCGCGCTCGATCTCATAGGTCCAGCCCGGCTTGGGCTGGGGCCGGGCCGAGACCACGCCGGGCGGGATCTCGATGCGGACCTTCAGGGTGACGTCGCCCGCCGAGCAGGCATGGCCCACCCGGAAAGCGACGGCGGCATAGGACCCCGCCCGCGCCGTATCGGGCGCGGCGACCACATGGGCCAGGGCGGGCAGGGGGGTGGCCAGGGCCAGGAGTGTGAGGGCGATCTTGCGCATCATGGTCTCCTAGAACTTGCCCGAGACGCCGATAAAGACGCCGCGCCCCTCACCCGGCCAGAAGGCGGCCGTGTTTTCGATCGTCGTCGCCGTGACCGAGGCCGGATTGGCCAGCGGATTGACGGTGGCGACATAGCGCTTGTCGAACAGATTGCGCGCATCGACGAACACCGTCACCCCGTCGCGGCTATAGCCGGCCCCCAAGGAGGCGATGGCGTAGTCGGGCGCGCGGACCTTGTTGCGGAAATCGACGAACGGGCCGCGCGGCGACCACTCGACCGCCGGGGCCACGAACCAGCCGGCCGGGTGCTCGTATTTCAGCTCGGCGCGGTAGAGGTGCTCAGGCACGATCGGCAGGGTGTTGTCGCCATACTGGGCGTCGCCCTCGAAGTGGAAGTCCGACCAGGCCCAGGTCTGGCGCAGGCGGATGCGCTTGTTGAACCGCCAGTCGAGGCCGGCTTCCAGGCCCTGATGCACCGTCTCGTCGGCGTTGAAGGTGGCGGCCGGGTGGGCGGGATCGACCACGAAGCTCAGCAGCTCGTTCTTCAGCTCGGCGCGATAGAGGGCCAGATCCCAGGCAAACGCGCCCTTGCGGCCGCGGGCGCCGATTTCGCCGGTCCAGGCCTTTTGCGGAACCACGGGCGCGAAGCCGGCGGCGGCGGACGGCGAATAGGCTCCGAAATTGGGCGGCTCGACCGACTTCGTCAGATTGGCGAACACCTGGCTGTCCTGGTCGATCTGGAACAGCAGGCCGACGCGCGGGGCCAGCCAGTCATAGTCGCGGCTGGCGGTCAGGTCGAAGGTCGAGGCCACGCCGGCCAGCTTGTAGGCGCGGTAGTCGCGCGTCGCCGTCCCGTAGGTCGCGCCGGCCACGAGGGCGACGCGCGGGGTGACGAAGAAGCGACCTTCGGCGAAGACATCCAGCGCCTCGGCGTTCTGGCGCGAAAAGGCCTGGGCCGCGCCCTTGGAGCCGCGCAGGTTCAGCCACTGCCGGGCGTCCAGATCACCGATCCGGTAGGAAGCGCCCGCGAACAGGTCAGCGGCGTGGCCGCCCAGTTCGCCCGTCCAGTCCAGCCGGCCAAAGGCGCCGAAGTTGCGGCTCTCCTGGTCGATGACCTGGAAGATCGGATGGTCCAGATCACGCCAGGCGGCATGGACGCCGCCCTCGAACACGATGGTGTCAGACAGGCGCCAGGTGGTCTGCACGCTGGCCCGGGCATTGCGCATGTTGCGGCCGTAGTTATTGGCCAGATTGCCGGCGGCGGCTTTCTCGGGGCTGTTCAGCGCCTGGGCCAGGGGCAGGGAGCCGGCGATCTGCTGGCGCAGGTCCGCGCCGCTGACATACAGGCGCACCTCGCGGTCCTCGCTAAAGCTGTGGCCGATATTGGCCGACAGGCGCGCGGCCGAGCTGTTGCTCTGCTGGCGCCAGCCGTCGGCGTTCATCAGGGTGGCGCCGACGAAGACGTCGTTGTCGCCGAACTGGCGCGCCACCTCGCCATGCAGGCGGGCCGTGCCGAACGATCCGCCCTCGACGCGCAGCAGGTTGTCGGCGCCGGCCGTCCTACCCGTCGGCGTCACGAAATTGATCGCCCCGCCCAGCAGGGCCCCGCCAAAGCGCAGGGCGTTGCCGCCCTTGTAGACCTCGGTGTAGCGGGCCAGCAGCGGGTCGATCAGCTGATAGTCGCCATAGCCGTCGGCCTCGTTCAGCGGCACGCCGTCCTGGGCCAGCAGGGTTCCGCGATTGTGGTTGGCGTTGCCGATGCCCGAACCCCGGATCGACAGGCGGGTATCCTCGCCGAACTTCTTCTGGGCGAACACGCCGGGCACGTCGCGGACAGTGTCGTTGAGGCCCAGGGCGAAGCGGTTGGCATAGGCTTCCGACGAGATCACGGCCACCGCGCCGGGGGTTTCCGACAGGCGCTTGCGGGCCTGGGCCACGGCGGGCGGGTCTTCGGGATCGGGGCGGGCGGTGACCAGCACCGAGTCGATCTGGGTCTGGTTAGTGTCGGCGGCGTGAGCAGCAGGCGACAGGCAAAGGGCGGCGGCGCCCAGCAGGAGGGCGCGGCGGAAGGTGACGGTCATGAAAATTGCAGTCCTGAAAACGTGACGAGACGCGCGGGCGGCGTCAGCCGCAGCGCAGGCTTTGGGTCAGGCGTTCAGGTTGGCGGGTGGCCCCTGTCCGGGCGGACGGGGCGGCGCGCGGGCATGGCCGCGAACGCCCAGGGTGCGCACGACGGCGACTTCCAGGCGGACGGCATAGCGCACGGGCGCGATGGTGGCGGCGGGGTCGGGGGTGATGGCGGCCAGGCTGGCGGCCACGCACTGGCCGCACTTGAAGCCGCCGAAGATCTTGCTGGGAGCCGGCTCTTCGCCGCCCACCTTGACCAGCTTGGCGCCGTCGGCCGTACAGATGATGATCGCCTCGCCCGCGCTGGTCGAGCGGGCCATGGCGACGGCCGGAACCAGGGTCTGGGCCAGCACCGCGAACGCCGCCAGCAGGGCGACGAGCAGGGTAGGGCCGGATCTGGCGCGACGGGCGGTCATGGTCTGGGGTGACTAGGCGCTGGCGTGTGCGGGGTCAATTGGGGTGTGTTTGGTTTTTGCCGGGCGGTGGTATGCGCCACATGCAGACCTTGGCGCCTCTACAAACTTCGGACGTTCAGAGCCGGTAGGCTGCGAATTCGCGATGCGTCCGTGAAAGTCGCTTGAAAGCTTTGCTTCTAGTGACTGCTGACGGGCCAAGGCGCGTCAATCGATCGCCGGGTGACCGTGACAAACCTGTCTTGGCCTTCGGCTATGCCGCTTCGCGAACCGAGCCGGCGAATCGCGCCGCCAGTAAGCGTAGGAGAGGCGCCATTATGAAGTTCCCGACGGGCCTGCTGCTTTTCCTCCTGTTCTCCTCGCCCAGCGCGGCCCTGGCGCGGGAGATTGTCTCCGATGGTCCCGCCTTGGCGGCGGCCGGCGCCTACCCAGTCGGCGTGATCACCCAGACCCTGACGGAAAAGGACCAGCCGGACCTTGTGGCCAGCGATCTGGCCGCCGGTACGCTGGTGCGCGGTGATCGCGTCCTGCCGCTGACCATCTGGTACCCCGCCACCCGCCCGACGGCCGGCGCCGCCACCGTGCGCTACACCATGCCAGACAAGCCCGCGGCGGGCGAAGTCGCCGCCCAGGTCCCCTACAAGGTCGGCGGGGCCTATCCCGACGCCAAGCCGGTGCGCGGCCAGGCCTTTCCGTTGGTGGTGATCTCGCACGGCTATCGCAACTGGGCGACCAGCTTCAGCGACCTGGCCGAGAACCTTGCCTCCAAGGGCTATGTCGCGGCTTCGATCGACCATCACGATCTTGAGCCGGTCACCCTGGCCGCGCCGCAGCTGTCGTTCGCCACGACGGTGATCACGCGCGTCGCCGACCAAAGGTTCGTCATCGAAGCCCTTACCAAGACCGCCGGAGAAGGGGCCCTGCGAAACGTCTATGATCCGGGCAACATCGCCTTGATCGGCTACTCCATGGGCGGCTTCGGAGCGCTGGCGACCATGGGCGCGGGGCTGGATCCGAACGGCCCGCTCGCCAAGGTCGCGCCTGTGGGCCTGCTCCAACCCTTCACCACCGACAATCGGGACTTCACCGCGAACACGCCCAAGGGCGTCAAGGCGATGGTGGCTTTCGCGCCCTGGGGCGGCGCGCCGCCGCTGCGCGCCTGGACGGCCGACAGCCTGGCCAGGATCACGGTCCCAAGCCTGCTGATCGTCGGTGATCGTGACGACGTCAGTGGTTACGCCGATGGCGTCGCCTGGCTGTACGGCGCAATGCGGGGCGCCGACCGCAATCTCCTCGTCTACGAGAACGCGCGGCACAATATCGCTCGCGACGGCACGCCGCCCAGCCTAATCAGCGACTATCAATCGGTCGTGCGCTTCGAAGAGCCGGTCTGGCGTCGCGATCGAATCCTGGCGATCAACCGTCACTTCATCACCGCCTTCCTCGACGCGCATCTGAAAGGCGACAAAGCCCATGGAAGCTATCTGACCGCGCCGACGCCCAAGGCGGCGGACGGCGTCTGGCGCGTCGGCCAAGGCGCGCCCACAGAGGGCCTCTATGCCTCCCCGTCGGATCCGGCGAGCGCCGGCTACTGGCCGGGCTTTCAGAACCGTTGGGCGTTGGGCCTACAATTGCGCCATGACACCGCCGAGCCGCCGCCGGGGCTGTGACAACGGGCCACGGTCGCGCGGGCAGGGCGCCATCAGCGTTCCTGACTACGCCACGCGCACCACGTTCCTCCAACAATTTCGCCGCGAGTGCATAGGCGTTCTCGGGACCCAAACCTGAAGGGTCCCGCCACCGGGCGTCAGAGTGACGGCGCCCTGCCTTGAACCGATCGGCTTTTGCCAACCGCCCATCCGGCCGCCCTCGCGACGAGACGCTATCGTCAGTTTTCGACAGCGAGATCGGGGATGTATTGCGACGCAATCTGGTCGACAAAACTGTGGGGCGAAGCGCCCAGCAGGTTCGTCAGAACGATCACCGTAAGGTCATCCTTGGGGTAGATGAAGATGGCCGCGCGATTGCCGCCCGTGGGCGTGATCGCGGGGTGTTCCGCGCGGCGAATGACCGGCCAGCCTAGTCCATAGCCATTGATGGTCTTGTTGAAGCCGCGATAGCTTCCGTCGGGCAGTTGCTGCGGTGTCCAGAGCTGCTCGAGGCCCTTTTCGCTGACCAATTGCCGCTTCTGCAGCGCGATAACCCATGCGGCCAGATCTGTGGCCGTGGCCTGAACGCCTGCGGTGGGATGCATATAGGCCGGCCACACCTCCTGGCGCGCAAGCGGGGTCTCGCTGCGCTCGACGCCGACGGTCCTCATGTCCGTGATCTGCAGCGTCAGATAGGTGTAGAGCCGGGCCAGCTCGGGCACGGTGTCGGCCGTGTTTCCAAAGCGCGCGTGCGCCATGCCCGCCGCCTTGAACTGCCCCTCGCCAACGACATCAACGAAGCGCTTGCCCGAGAGCTTCTCGATGATCTTGCCCATCAGGGCATAGCCCGTCTGGTTGTAGGCATACTGCGTGCCGGGCGCATATCTCAGGGGAAGGGTCTGGACCTTGGCCCAGGCGGCGTCGGGCTCGGCGCCGTCGATCAGCCGGGTGTTGTCGTCGATGATCTCGGGCAGGCCTGATGTGTGCGTCAGGATCTGGCGGACCGTGATCGGTTTCCACGAGGGCGGCAGCTCTTGGAGATATTGCGTCACCGAGGCGTCGAGATCGAGCTTGCCGGCCTCGACAAGCTGCATCGCCGCGACGCCGGTGAAGGCCTTGCTGATCGAATTGATACCGAAAACCGTGCGGTCCGTGACAGGCTTGGCGGTCTCGAGGTCGGACTGGCCGTAAGCGCCCTTGAAGATGATTTTGCCGTTTTTCACGATCGCCAGCTGGAGCCCCGGAATACGGCGGGACGCCATCTCGCTTTGAACCAGGCGTTCAATCGCGGCGGTCTTGCTGTCCGCGTCTGCGATCTGCGTCGTCTGGGCGTTTGCGCTATTGGCAAGGCCGCCCATGATCGCAATCAGGCCGATTGCGGCGGAAATAGTCTTCAGCATTCTTTTGGCTATCCAGAGCTCGGGGGGACCGGCCGCAATCGCGGATCAGGCGGAACGGCACGTTGGCTGAGGGATGGGCTGGTCGTGGCGTCGGTTGACCCGTTCGCTGCACGCCCGTCAACCCAGGCTCGGTCAATGGCATGGCTTGATCGGTGAACGGCGATGCAGCCCGGCGAACTGTTGCCTCAGGGCGGACGGGGCTGTCAGGTTTGCGTGCGGCAGCGGCCAAGCAGGATCAGCTCCCTATCTGGCGCTACTCGGGATGGGTGGTGCTTAGGGGACTCGAATACCTGACCCCATCATTGCGAACGTGATGTTCACTGGCCCCGAGCGGACCTTCCCAAGGTCGCCTAAGAGCCAAATCCAGCTCCCCTAATGCCCACCCGCCGCCGCGACCGGCTTCTTCTTCGGCGCGCGGGCCAGCATGCCCTTGGCGATCTCGTCCTCGCCCACCAGGGCGTGGTTGGCGCCCATGCTTTTCAGCAGTTCGACGTCGGCGTCGGTATAGGCCCGGGCAATGATCTCGGCCTTGGGGTTGGCGGCGCGGGCCTGTTCGATAATCCGGGCGGCCTCGAACGGGCTGGGCACGGCGACGAACAGGTGGGTGGCCCTGGCCAGGCCGGCCTTCAGCAGCACCTCGGGCAGCACCGCATTGCCGTTGACCACCTCGAAGCCGGCGGCGCGCAGTTCGGCGGCGCGCTCGGGGTCGGCTTCGATGACCACCAGCGGCGTGCGGCCCTTCAGGCCCACGGCCACCCGCTTGCCGACCCGACCATAGCCGACCAGCAGGGCGTGAGGCCGGGCGGCGGCGACCAGCGGCGGCTCGCCGGCCGCCTCGCGCTCGCGGGCGAGCATCCGGGGCAGAAAGCGGTCGAGGATCACGAACAGCAACGGATTGAGCAGGATCGACAGGATGGCGCCGGCCAGGATCAGGTCGCGGCCCGCTTCCGGCAGCAGCTTCAGCGACACGCCCAGCCCCGCCAGGATGAACGAGAACTCGCCGATCTGGGCCAGGCTGACCGAGATCGTCAGGGCCGTGCTCATCGGTCGGCGGAAGGCCAGCACGATGATCAGGGCGGCGATCGACTTGCCCACCACGATGATCGCCAGGGTGGCCAGAACGGCCAGCGGCTCACGGATCAGCACCATCGGGTCGAACAGCATGCCGATCGAGACGAAGAACAGCACCGCAAAGGCGTCGCGCAGGGGCAGGGTCTCGTTGGCGGCCTGCTGGGACAGTTCGCTCTCGGCCATGATCATGCCGGCGAAGAAGGCCCCCAGGGCGAACGACACGCCAAACAGCGCCGCCGAGCCGAAGGCGACGCCCAGCGCCATGGCCAGCACGCCCAGACGGAATAGCTCGCGCGAGCCGGTATGGGCGACGCGGTGCAGGATCCACGGGATCACGCGGCGGCCGACGATCAGCATGAAGGCGACGAAGGCTGCCACCTTGCCGATGGTGATGGCGAAGGCGCCGGCCACGCCGCCGGGACCGGGGGCGGCGGCCTCACCGCCCAGCATTCCGGAGAGGGCGGGCAGCAGCACCAGGGCCAGCACCATGGCCAGGTCCTCGACGATCAGCCAGCCGACGGCGATCTTGCCACGCCCGGTCTCGACCAGCCGCCGCTCCTGCAGGGCCCGCAGCAGCACCACGGTCGAGGCGACCGACAGGGCCAGGCCAAAGACGATCCCCCCTCCGACGGTCCAGCCCAGGGCGAGCGCCAGGCCCAGGCCCATCACCGTGGCGGCGACGATCTGCACCACGGCCCCGGGTATGGCGATCTTGCGCACCGCCATCAGGTCTTTGAGCGAAAAGTGCAGCCCCACGCCGAACATCAGCAGGATCACGCCGATCTCGGCCAGCTGCGGCGCCAGCTCCTGATCGGCGACATAGCCGGGCGTGAACGGCCCGACCATCACGCCGGCCACCAGATAGCCGACCAGCACCGGCAGCTTCAGCCGATTGGCGAGGGCGCCGAATACGAAGGCCAGCCCCAGACCCGCGACGATGGTGACGATCAGCGAGGTATGGTGCAAAGGCTCTCCTTGACGGTCAACATTTTCGGTCGTATTCAACCAATATGGGTGACGGGCCCCGGATCTGCCAGATGCCACACGCAAAAATTCTCCTGCCGGCCCAGTGTCGGGGCGCCCGCGGCCTGCTCAGCTGGTCGCAAGGCGAGCTCGCCGATCGGGCGGGGGTGTCGCGCAGCACGGTCAAGGACTTCGAAACCGAGCGTCATGCGTTGCACCATAGCACCGAACGCCTTCTGATCGTGGCTTTCGAGGCGGGTGGGGTCATGCTGATCGCGCCGGGCAGCGCACCGGGAGACGCCGGGGCGGGCGTCAGGCTGAAACTGGCAAGCTAGGCGGAGAAAGAGGAGCGCGCGTGCAGCACGAGGTTTCACCAGCGGACTACAAGGACCTGGTCCTGTTCCTGGCCACCGCAGGCGTCGTCGCGCCGATCTTCAAGCGGCTGAAGATCAATCCGATCCTAGGCTTCCTGCTGGCGGGCGTGATCCTGGGGCCCTACGGGCTTGGACGCTTCATCCATGTCGCCCCGTGGCTCGACTACGTCACCGTCGACAATCCCGACGAAATCGCCCAGCTGGCCGAGTTCGGTGTCGTCTTCCTGCTGTTCATGATCGGGTTGGAGCTGTCGTGGGAGCGGCTGCGCCTGATGCGCAAGCTGGTGTTTGGCCTGGGCGCGGCCCAGATGATCGGCTGCTCGGTCGCCCTTGGCCTGGCGGCCATGGCCCTGGGCCAGCCGCCTGTCGCGGCCCTGGTGATCGGGGCCGCCCTGACCCTGTCGTCCACCGCCATCGCCGTGCCGGTGCTGGCCGAGCGGCGAAGGCTGCATTCCGACGGCGGACGGGCGACCTTCTCGGTGCTGCTGTTCCAGGATCTGGCCGTCGCCCCGATCCTGATCACCCTGACCATTCTGGGACGCGGCGACGGCGCCTTTGCGCTCAAGGACCTGCTGGCCTTGGCCCCGGCCGCTGCGGGCCTGGCGGCCATCGTCCTGGCGGGGCGCCTGTTCCTGCGGCCGATGCTCAAGTCCGTCGCCAAGGCCAAGAGCGAAGAGATGTTCATGGCCGCCTGCCTGCTGGTGATCATCGGCGCCGGCATGGTCAGCGCCCTGTCGGGCCTGTCGATGGCCCTGGGCGCCTTCGTGGCCGGGGTGCTGCTGGCCGAGACCGAGTATCGCCACGAGGTCGAGGTCAAGATCGAGCCGTTCAAGGGCCTGCTGCTGAGCCTGTTCTTCGTGTCGCTGGGCATTCGCCTGGACCTGTCGCTGCTGGTCGCCAAGCCCGCGCTGATCCTGGGCGTCGCCATCGGCCTTCTGGTGGTCAAGGCGGCCATGGTGTTCGGCCTGGGCCTGGCCATGAAGCTGGGGACCAAGGCCTCGGCCGAGGCGGCTCTGATCCTGGCGGCGGGCGGCGAGTTCGCCTTCGTCATTCTCGACAACGCCATGGGCGCGCAGGTCGTGCCGCGCGCGGTGGGCCAGGCGGTGCTGGTTTCGGCCACCCTGACCATGTTCCTGATCCCGGCCCTCGCCGCCCTGGGCGCGCACCTGGGTCGCAAGGCCGCCGTCGCCAGGACGTCCGAAGCGCCCCTTGGCCAGGGCCAGGCCGATGAGCCCGATCGGGTCGGTCCCGAGCCGTCCGGCCAGGTGCTGGTGATCGGCTATGGCCGGGTCGGCAAGCTGGTCGGCGAGATGCTGGGCCGCCACGACCTGCCCTGGATCGCCGTCGAGCGCGACGCCCGGCTGGTGGAGCAGGGGCGGCGCGATGGCAGCCGCATCTATTATGGCGACGCCGCTCGACTGGAGCTCCTTGAGCGTTGCGGACTGGCCACCGCCCGCGCGGTGGTCGTGACCATGGACGCGCCGGAAGCCGCAGAGGCGGTGGTCGCCGCCGCCCGCGGCGCGCGGCCTGACCTGACCATCGTCGCCCGCGCCCGCGACGCGCGCCATGCCGCGCGCCTCTATGAGCTGGGCGCCACCGACGCCGTGCCCGAGACCATCGAGGCCAGCCTGCAGCTGTCCGAGGCGGTGCTGGTCGATATCGGCGTGCCGATGGGCCTGGTCATCGCCTCGATCCACGAGCGCCGCGATGAATATCGCAAGGCGCTGAACCGTCCCGACGCCCTGGGCGGTCGCCGCCGGCGGCTGAGGGACGCGTCGCTGCGATAGCGGCGCCTGGCCCCGGTGGGCGCCGCGGGTCGCGCCTGGCCGAATCTTCCCGTGGCGCGCGAACAACAGCATAGGTGTGGCCGTACTGCGACAAAGCGCCACCTTTTCATGCACCAAGCCCTTGCGCGACCCGGTTTCACGTGCGAACCAACAGACTGGCGCTCCCAGCGGAAGATTTCGGCCTATACGCTCGGAAGTTGATTTTGTGGGGCGGTCTTGTTTGGCTTCCTGGAGCGCATATCCAGGTCAGCGAAACCTGACGAGTGTGGCTTTGCTGACACTTTCCCGGGACGTTCGCCTTGGTATAACGATGCTCGGTCGTTTTCGGCCGGAGCAGGGCAATAGAGGGCTCTTGATATGAAATTCAAACTCCTGGCGGGAGTCGCTCTGGCTGCGGTTTGCGCCGCGTCGAGCGTCTCCGCTCAAGAGACCGGCTGGTACGGCGCGGTCGATCTGGGCTACCACTTCCCGACCGCCATCGGCACCGAGTCCAGCCTGCGGGCTCCGGACAACGCCAACTATCACTGGCAGTGGGCCGCCGATAAGGATTGGACCGGCTTCGTTCGTCTCGGCTACCAGTTCACCCCGAACTGGCGCGCTGAACTCGAAGGCGGCTATCGCCCCGGCGATCTGACCTCGGTTCGCGGCAACGCCGTTCGCCAGCAGCCCCGTGGCCTCTGCACCCCCGGCGTGATCCGCACTGCGGCCGCTCCGACGTGCGGCTCGCCGGACGGCTCGATCGACTCCTGGACCCTGATGGCGAACGTCCTGTACGACTTCGCCCCGGACGCCTGGATCAACCCCTTCGTCGGCGCTGGCCTCGGCCTCAATCGCGTTGACGTGAAGGCCCTGGGCCAGTTCAGCGGCGTTCAGGCCCCGATCTCGGCCAGCAACCCGGCCATCCAGAACCTCAGCGTTGACGACGACGACACGTCGATCGCCTGGCAAGCTCTGGCCGGCGCCTCGATCAAGGCAACCGACAAGCTGAAGATCGACGTCACCTATCGTTATCTCGCCGGCTACGACACTGAGTGGCTGTCGACGGGTTCCGCAGGCGCTCTGCAGCCGGGCACTTTCGGTGGCCAGTACAAGGACCAATCGGTGACCGTCGGTCTCCGCTACTCCTTCGCCGCCCCGCCGGCCCCGCCGCCCCCGCCGCCCCCGCCGCCGCCTCCCCCCCCGCCGCCCCCGCCTCCGCCCCCGCCGCCTCCCCCGCCGCCTCCGCCGGCATATGAGGCTCGCGAGTTCATCGTCTACTTCCCGTTCGATCAGTACGTGCTGACGCCGGAAGCCCAGTCGGTGGTTTCGGAAGCTGCGAACTACGCCAACGCCGGCAAGGCGACGAAGCTGGTGGTCGTCGGTCACACCGACACCTCGGGTTCGCCGAAGTACAACGCCCGCCTGTCGGAGCGTCGTGCAAAGGCCGTTGCTGACGCTCTGGTTGGTCTGGGCGTCGTCCAGGACACCCTGGCCGTCGACTGGAAGGGCGAAAGCGCCCCCGCCGTCGCCACCGGCGATGGTGTGAAGGAACCGCTGAACCGCCGTTCCACGATCTCGATCAACTTCTAAGATCTAGATCAACTTGATCTGGGAAGGGCCTGGCGGCGACGCCGGGCCCTTTTCTTTTGCGCTGTACGCCCTCCAGCTGGGCTGCGGCGGGTGCGGGCGGGTCAGGCCCTGCCGACCGCCCTCAGGGCCGCGCGCGTGATCACCTAAAGGCGCCTGTGGGCCAAGCTGTGGGCGGATGTCGAAGTCCGGGGGCGGATCGCTTGACCCGACTTGTGACCGTCTGTCGCAGCTGAAAAAAGTTGGCGCTGGCAACCCCTTGATCCTGCCCGCTAAGTTGGAGCCGTTCACAGCTTGTTAACGAAAAACTCGCCGCCGGGGCGTTGACGAGTCATTAGCCACTGTGGCCCCATATGTGGGCTGAGGGGGCTCCTCGGCCACAAGATGTAGCGGCTGGGCGGGGCGTTTCCTTCTCCGGAACACGCTGATTGATTATGGATTTTGGTCATGAACGGCAGTGAAGCGGCGAAGATGACTGCGCTCCCCCAGGGTCGCACCGAGGGCATGCGGGTTTCCGAGCGTCCGAAATTGGCGCTGGTACGCAAGGTTCAGGTCGATCGCTCGCGCGACGCCCTGCTGACCGATTTCGGCAAGACCACCCTGGAAGACCGCTATCTGCTGCCGGGCGAATCCTATCAGGACATGTTCGCCCGCGTGTCGACGGCTTTCGCTGACGACGCCGACCACGCCCAGCGCGTCTATGACTATATGAGCCAGCTGTGGTTCATGCCCTCGACCCCGGTGCTCAGCAATGGCGGCGCCGAGCGCGGCCTGCCGATCAGCTGCTTCCTGAACTCGGTCTCCGACAGCCTGGACGGTATCCTCAGCGTCTGGAACGAGAACGTCTGGCTGGCGGCCAATGGCGGCGGCATCGGCACCTATTGGGGCGGCGTCCGGTCGATCGGCGAGAAGGTCAAGGGCCAGGGCCAGACCAGCGGCATCATCCCCTTCATTCGCGTGATGGACAGCCTGACCCTGGCGATCAGCCAGGGCTCGCTGCGTCGCGGCTCGGCGGCCGTCTATCTGGACATCCACCACCCGGAAATCGAAGAGTTCCTGGAAATCCGCAAGGCGTCGGGCGACTTCAACCGCAAGTCCCTGAACCTGCACCACGGCATCTCGATCAGCGACGAGTTCATGCACGCCGTCCGCGACGGCCTGAAGTTTGGCCTGCGCTCTCCCAAGACCAATGAAGTGCTGCGCGAGGTCGACGCCCGCTCTCTGTGGCAGAAGGTTCTGGAGCTGCGCCTGCAGACCGGCGAGCCCTATCTGATCTTCTCCGACACCGTGAACCGGGCCATGCCGCAGCACCAGCGCGAGCTGGGCCTGAGCGTGCGGCAGTCCAACCTGTGCAGCGAGATCATGCTGCACACCGGCGTCGACCACCTGGGCAATGACCGCACGGCCGTCTGCTGCCTGTCGTCGGTCAATGCCGAGACCTTCATGGAGTGGCGCGACCAGCCGATGTTCATCGAGGACATCATGCGCTTCCTCGACAATGTCCTGCAGGACTTCATCGACCGCGCGCCGGACGCCGCCGCCACCGCCGCCTACGCCGCCATGCGCGAGCGTTCGGTGGGCCTGGGCCTGATGGGCTTCCACAGCTTCCTGCAGAGCCAGAACGTGCCGTTCGAAAGCGCCCTGGCCAAGAGCTGGAACATGCGGATGTTCAAGCACCTGCGCCGCGAGGCCGACAAGGCGTCGATCACCATCGGCCAGGAGAAGGGCCCGTGCCCCGACGCCGCCGATCGTGGCTCGATGGAGCGTTTCTCGCACAAGCTGGCCATCGCCCCGACCGCCTCGATCTCGATCATCTGCGGCGGCACCTCGGCGGGTATCGAGCCGATCCCGGCCAATATCTACACGCACAAGACCCTGTCGGGCTCGTTCGCGGTCAAGAACCCCTATCTGGAAAAGCTGCTCGACGAGAAGGGCCACAACACCGACGCGGTGTGGGGCACGATCCTGGAGAACGAGGGCTCGGTCCAGCACCTGGACTTCCTGAGCCAGGACGACAAGGACGTCTACAAGACCGCCTTTGAACTGGATCAGCGCTGGGTGGTCGAACTGGCCGCCGATCGCACGCCGGAAATCTGCCAGAGCCAGTCGGTCAACATCTTCCTGCCGGGCGATGTCGACAAGTGGGACCTGCACATGCTGCACTGGCAGGCCTGGGAGCGCGGCGTGAAGTCGCTGTACTATCTGCGCTCCAAGTCGGTGCAGCGCGCCTCCTATGCCGGTTCCGAATTCGCGGTCGAACCGACCGGCGGTTTCGATATCGCCGAGAAGACGGACTACGAGGAATGCCTCGCCTGCCAATAGGCGGGATAAATCTGCAAGATGGTTAAGCGGCGGCGAGGGCAAAACCCTCGCCGCCGTTTGCGTTTTGGGAACCCTTTGGGGGTCACGCTGTTAACCCTGCGGGCTTTCGTCACGCTGGACAGTCGCGAATTACGGGATAGGCTCACGTCAATTGGGATTGGGGAATCCGCCGTGCGGATCAGGGAAACGGGACGTTCCGCGCTCTGCCTGACGGTCATGACCCTGGTCATGACGGGGTCGCCCTTATCCGCAGCCCTCGCCGCGCCGAAGGCCTCCAAGGCCCCTCCATCCAAGCCCTCAAAGACGGTCTTGGCGTCCGACAGGGCCGCCCTCGGTTTCCAGCTGAACGCGCCGACGGCCGAGCCCCTGAAGCTGAGCCTCAAGGATGTCCAGCCGACCGACACGGCCGCCGTTGGCTTCGCGCCGCGCGAGGTCGAGTCGCACCAGGCCCGCGTCGAGGGGCAGTTCGCGCTCTCGCCCGCCGCGACCTTCGGGGATGTGCGCCTGCTGGACGCCGACCGCTATTATGACGGCCGAGGGCCGGTGAGCTGGCGCTCGAACGCTTTTGTGGTCGGCCAGACGGACGGCGGCGCAGTGGACTCGGTGCGCGTCTCGGTCGCCGCTGTGGCCCGCAACGCCGCTATCGCGCCCCTGAGCCTGGTCCGCCCCGACGCCCAGGCCTTCGACGCTGAAAACATCGACGTGACCCTGACGCGCGGCTGGCCCTCGGCCGTCAAGCTGGCGGCCGGCAAGTACGCCCTGGATTTCTCGCCCCATGCCGGCTTCGGCTTTGGCGACGCGGGCGGTTCGGCCGAGGCCGGCGCCACGGTGCGCCTGGGCAAGAATGTCGAGGACCGGGTCAGCGACTCCCTGGGTCTGCGCGACGGTAACGAGGCCTTTGGCCCACGCGGGCGCTGGTATGTGTTCGCCGCCGCCAGCGGCCGGGCCGTGGGCCTGAACATGCTGCGCGGCCAGAACGGCGACTGGAGCCGGGCCGGCATGAGCTCGGACGTCAACAGCAAGCTGATCGGCGACGCCCAGGCCGGTGTGGCCTGGCGCAAGGGCCCGATGCAGGCGTCGGTCGGCTACATTCGTCGCGAGATGAAGGCCAAGGACGTCATCATGGGCATGGCCACCCAGAAGGACTCGATGGTGGCCCTGTCTTTCAGCCTGAAACCGCACTGGTAGGGCCTCTGCGCTTGAGTTTCGGGCCGCGATCATGCAGCTAGCGCCGATCCCGTCCACGAACCGTCTGACGACATGACCGACAGCGAGCCCCCGCGCCGCAAGATCCTGAGCCTCAAGAGCGGCGTCGCCGCGCCCGGAGGCCCAAAACCGCTGGAGCGCATCGTCCGCCCGGCGCGCCCGGTCGTGCCCGAACCCCCACCCCCGCCGCCTCCGGCCGTGGGCGACTGGAAATGCAAGCCGTGCGGCGCCCGTTTTGATCCCTCGCCCGACCTCGCCGACGAAGACTCCGTCCGCTGCCCGTCGTGCAATGCCCGCCTGGGCCTGGCGTCCGACTTCCGCAGCGATCCGCCCAATGTGGACAAGCTGCGCGCCCGCCATCTGAAAAAGGCCTGAGCCGCCGGTTCGGTTATTCCAGAACGTCGGTCGGACCGGGGTCGATGTCGGCCCGGGCGGGCTGACGCCGGAACAGGCCCCGCCAGCCGGTGGGCTCGGGTGAGGGGCTGGCCCAGACGCTGCCGGCCATGGCCAGGCGCTCGGCCTCATCGAAGATGGCGCGCATGGTCGCGGTGTCGAATTTCAGCATGTTCAGATTGTCGAAGCTCGACGGGATCGAGGCCACGCTGAGCGGCAGATTGTGGCGCGCGCAGAAACCGGCGGCCAGGCTGAGCGCCTGCCGGTAGGAAAACCGCAGCATGGTCTCGAAGCCGCGCACCATGATCGAAGCCACCCCGGCCGGGGTCGAGCGCGGCGATGGGTCCAGCACCGTGTTGACGATCACATAGACCCTGCCGCGCCTCAGGCGCTGGCCCAGGCTGCGCCAATGGAGCAGGGCGTCGGGCATCAGGAACAGCGGCGCGGCGACACCGCCATCGACATGCATTTCCTGATAGCGCTCGCCGCCCGCCTCGACCGTGAACAGCTTGGCCGGGAACAGGCCCGGCACCGAGGCCGAGGCCAGCATGACGTCGCGAAACAGCTGCAGGGCGGCCTCGCCGCCGCGGCTGGCGATCGCGCCCATGTCCCAGATGACGGCCTTCTGGTTGTCGAGATTGGTGGTGGCGATCAGCAGGCGACGGCCCCGGGCGTGCTCGCGGGCCACGGCCTCGACCACCACCTCGTCGATGAACGGCCAGACCAGCGCCTCCAGGCCCTCGCCCTTGAACAGGCCAGCTCCCAGGCCGCCGGCGAAGCCTTTGATGCTGAGCAGATCGGCCGCGTACCCGCCGACATAGGAGTCGGTCAGGCGCTCGTCCCAGGCCGAGCCCAGAAAGGCCAGGGGCGCGATCAGGGCTCCGGTGCTGACCCCGGTGACAATGGCGAATTCGGGTCGCGCGCCGGCCTTGGACAGGCCTGTCAGCACGCCCGCCCCATAGGCGCCGCCGGAGGCGCCGCCCGACAGGGCCAGGATGTTGAAGTCGGCGCGCCCCAGCAGTGAGCGGGTCGGGGTCAGGCGGTCGGCGACGGCGTTCAGGGCCTGGTCGGCCTGATCGGCTGTCAGACGCACGCCGGGAAAATCGACGATCTCGGCCAGTTGGTCGGCCGGCGGGGTCGCCAGGCGCTTGCCCCGCAGGGGGTCGCCCGTCCACCAGTCGGCAAACAGGCTCTGTACGGTGGTCTTGGTCTCCGGCCTCCGACTCAAGCCGGCCTCACGCGTGCGAGCCGGTCAGAACCACGCCGACCAGCACGGCGGCATAGTGCAGTCCGGCCCCGCCGACGACATGGCCATGCCAGATGGCGCGGCGAAACTTCAGACGGCGCATCAGATAGAAGATCGTGCCGGTCGAATAGACGATGCCGCCGATGGCCAGCAGCAGCAGGGCCGGCCAGGACAGGCCGTCGATCATCGGCTTGATGGCCACCAGCACCAGCCAGCCCAGGGCCAGGTACAGGCCGACCCAGAAGCGCTTGTCCAGGCCCGGCAGCAGCAGCTTGGCCAGCACGCCGACCGTGGCGACGGTCCACACCGCCGTGGTCATGCCGATCGCCCACCAGCCGGTCAGGTTCTGGGTGGTGAAGGGGGTGTAGGAGGCGGCGATCATCACGAAGATGCCGGCATGGTCGAAACGCCGCAGCAAGGGCCGCCAGCGTGCCTTGGCGAAGTTGTAGGCCGTCGACAGCGACAGCATCAGGATCAGGCCGACCGTATAGATCGACACCGCCGCCACCTGTTTCAGGTCGCCTATGCCGAAGGCCAGGCCCAGCAGGATGCCGCCGCCCAGCAGGGCGCAGGCCAGGCCGGCCAGATGGACAATCAGGTCCGCACATTTGGCGCCGGCGGTCGGATAGTGGGTGGTGATGTCGGTCATGGTCCCAGTCTAACCGCAGCGAGTGACGTATGAACGACGATCATCATGGCGCCGATAGGGCGGGCGGTCGTCAGGAAAGCAGAGCGGAGGCTCCATCGAAGACCAGCTTTCCGCCGACCGCGACCAAAAGGACATAGATCACGCGATAGAAACCCTCCGCAGGCACCCGCCGCACCAGCCACACCCCGGCCCAGGTCGAGGCGATGGCCAGCGGCAGCAGCACGCCGGCGGTGGCCAGCACCTTGGGCGTGAGCTGGCCCAGGGCGATATAGGCCGGAACCTTCATCCAGTTGACCACGGCGAAGAAGATGGCGCTGGTGCCGATGAAGGCGTCGCGCGGCAGGCGGCGCGGCAGAACATAGATCTGGAACGGCGGCCCGCCGGCATGGGCGATCTGGCTGGTGAAGCCCGCCGTCAGGCCGCACAGGGCCCCCAGCCACGGCCGGCCCGCTGTGGCGGCCACCTGCGCGGCGACCTTGACCGCCCGCTCGGCCCACAGCCGCTGCAGGGCGAAAACGATCGAGATCAGCCCCACAGCCAGCTCGACCGCCGCCGGCGAGACGAAGGCCGCCAGCGCCCAGCCCAGAAAGATGCCGACAGCGGCGGCCGGCAGCATCAGCTTCAGCAGGCCGCTGTCCCAGGTCTTGCGGAACGCCCAGACGCTGACGACGTCCTGCACGATCAGGATCGGCAGCAGGATGGCCGCGGCCAGCACCGGAGAGATGGCCAGGGCCAGCAGCGGCGTGGCCACCACCCCGATCCCCGCAAACCCGCCCTTGGCCAGGCCCAGCAGGATCACGGCCGGGATGGCGACAGCGTAAAAGAACGGATCGGTCAGCATGGATTTTGCCTTAGCAGCTGGAGTCCGGCCGGGCCACTGGCCGCTCCGCGCCTGCGGCGCTCTTGCCCTGCGACGGGCGCAGAGGGTGGGCGGTGGATCCGGCGGTCGAGGCGGTGTTTCGCCTGACCCGCCACGCCGCGATCTAGGAGGCCGTCTCCATGGCGGTGGCGAGGCCGGTGAACAGGCCCTGGATGCTGATCGGCTTGGCCAGATGCAGATCGGCGCCGGCGTCCAGGCAGGCCTTGACCTGATGCGGCATGGCGTTGGCGGTCAGGGAGATGATCGGCGTGCGTTTGACGTTGCGCGCGCGTTCCCGGGCGCGGATCTGGGTGATGGCGGCCAGGCCGTCCAGAACCGGCATCTGGGTGTCCATCAGCACCACGTCATAGGCCTCGCGATCGAAGGCCTCGATGGCGGCCCGGCCATCGACGGCGACCGTGACGTCGGCCGCGTCGGCCAGCATCATGACGATCACCTTCTGGTTGGTGGGGTGGTCCTCGGCCAGCAGAACCCGCAGGCGGCGGTCCTGCGTCCATTCGGTCGAGGCAGCCGCCATGGGCGAGATGTCCCTGGCGTGACCCGCTGAGACCACGGCCTGGAAGGTGAAGCTGGCGCCGATGCCGGGCTGGGCGGCGCAGGCGATGTCGCCGCCCATCAACCGCGCCAGGCGCCGGGCGATCGGCAGGCCCAACCCCGTGCCGCCGACCTTGCGGGTCACCGAGCCGTCAGCCTGCTGGAAGCGCTCGAACAGGCGGTCGCCGGTCGCGGCGTCGAAGCCCTCGCCGGTGTCCTCGACGCAGACCGTCAGGTCGATCTGCCCCCCGGCCCGGACCTGGGTGTGCGCCAGGACCTTCACCGCGCCCGCGCTGGTGAACTTGACGGCGTTGCTGGTCAGGTTGGCGATCACCTGGCGAACCCGCAGGGCGTCGCCCACGACGTGATCGCGGAAACCGTCGGCAAAGGTCAGCTGGAAGTTCAGGCCCTTGTCCTCCGCCACGGCCCTGAACACGGCGACTGCAGCGGTGATCGCCTCGCGCAGGTTCAGCGGTTCCTCCGAGAGCTCAAGGCCGCCCGCCTCGATCTTTGACAGGTCCAGTATATCGCTGAGCAGGATGTTCAGCGTGCGCCCGGAGTTGAGGATGACCTCCATCATTCCGCGCTGGGCCTCGTCCAGGGCGGTGCGGCTGAGCACCTCGGCCATGCCGACCACGCCGTTCAGGGGCGTACGGATCTCGTGGCTCATATTGGCCAGGAACTCGCTCTTGGCGATGCTGCCGGCCTCGGCCTTCTGCAGCGCCTCGGCCAGGGCCGCAGCGCCGGCCTTGCGTTCGGTGATGTCCTCGCAGATCACCAGCAGGTGGTGGCGGCCATCCGCCCCTGGAATGGCGATCTTGCGGGTCTGCAGCCAGCGGCGGCCATTGTGCGGCGTGTCGAGCGGCTCTTCGTCGATGGTGACCAGCTTGCCGCTCGCGATGACCTGCCGGTCGATGGCGGCGAAATAGTCGGCCTGTTCCTTGGGGAAGAAGTCCTGGTCGCTCTTGCCCAGAAGGTCGGCGCGCGGCACGCCAAGCTGCTGTTCGGCGGCCCGGTTGGCCAGCAGGAACTGGCCCGTTTCCCCGTCCTTGACGAACAGCATGGCGGGCGTGTTCTCGATCACGGTGTCGAGGAAGCCCTGGGCGGCCAGGGCCTCGGCCTCCCGCTGGCGCAGGTCGGTGATGTTGATGCAAGTGGTGGCCAGACCGCCGGCGGGCGTGCGCCGGTTTTCGAACCGCAGATGCTCGCCGGACTCTTCGAGGATATTGTCGGCGTGATCCAGTTTGCGGCGCTCAAGCTGTTCGACCAGCCAGGCCTCGCTGTCGGCGGCCGCCTCGGGGTAGCGACCGGCAGCCAGGCCCGCGCGCAGCAGGTCCTCGAAGCGCGCCCCCGCCGTCAGGGTGACGCCCCACCTGGCCCAGAGGCGGGCATAGCGCGCGTTCCAAAACACGCAGCGGTCTTCGGCGTCGAAGACCACGAAGCCTTCCGGCATGACATCGAGCGCGGCCTGTAAGCTGGCCTCCACGGTGGAGGTCTGGTCCAGGTTACTGGCGATCATGAAGCCTCACATTGCGCGCACGATGTTTACGTTGAGCGTCAAGGGTTTAGAGCGGCTGAACGCAGTTCGCCAACCCTGGGGCTGCGGCAATTTGTCCCGTGTGGCGAGGGTGCTATCCCTCGGCCCGGGTCAGCTTCCAGCGGATCTTCGCCCCGACTTCCGGCCGCACCTGGCTCTTGAGCACGATCTGGCCGGCCTTGCGCGCCTGGCCGTGGTCGAAGTGGGCCGAGGCGGCGATCTCCACGTCGACCGCGTCGTTCCTCAGCCACCAGCCGACATTGGATGGGCCGCGAATCAGCACGCTCTTGCCGTCGCGGGCGATCGAGGCGCGGGCGTCGGGGTGCAGGTGGAAGCGGGCGGTGAAGGGCAGGTAGCGGCGCGGGCCCAGGGCGTCGCCGGGCGTCAGGGGAATCAGGCTGTCCTCGCCGCGCAGCTCGTCGGCGGCGATATCCAGGAACAGGCGGCGGGCGTGCGACAGGCCAAGGCGCCTCCAGCCGTCATGCTGGATATCCAGCCAGACGCCGTTGTCGGCGTCGTGGCGCTTGACCTCGACGGTCGTGGCGCCGTCGACCAGCCACGGGCCCAGGGCGTGGGCGCGGAAGCCCGACAGCGGCCGGCCGGCCGAGCCGTCACCCACCGACAGGGTCGAGGCGGCGTCGGACAGGCGAAAGGCGTGGGCGCCGCCGGCTTCGGGGCTCCAGCCGCAGGAGGTGATCAGCCGGTCCTTGCCGCAGACGATCTCGACGGCGGCGGGCTGGGCGCAGGCGGCGCGGCTCAGGGGTCCGATGGCCGGGATCCCGGCGTCGGCCATCACCTGGATGCTGGCGCCCTGCATGCGCTCATAGCCGCTGTGGACGGCCGAGTGCGGCGGGCGCGGGCCGGCGTCGTCATGGGCCAGGGCGGCGGCGATGCGGGCGCCGGCCACGGCCTCGCCGCCGTGGAAGGCCGCCAGCTGGCCGTCGGCCAGGGTGAAGAACCGCGCCGCCGAGGCCAGGCGATCGATGGCGCGCGTGACCGCTTCGGGCGAGGGGCGCCCGCGCTGGCCCAGGGCGTCGTCCAGGGTCAGCAGGTCGAACAGCAGTTCCAGCCCCGCCTCTGGCGAGCGGCTTGCGTGGCCGCCGTCGCCCAGAACGATGCGGTCGATCTCGTGGGCGATGATCTTCAGGCCCTGGTCGATCAGGCGGTCGCCGGGCTTGTCGGACAGTACGCAGCCGGCGATCGTGGCGGTCACGGCCCGCTCCAGCGCCCGTTCGGGAGCGTCGGAGGCCTTGAACAGCTGGCGGGCCTGGCGGGCCAGGTCCATCGACAGGTCGGCGATCTCGGCGTCGGAGCCTTCGGCGGCCATGGCGCGGGCGGCGCAGGCCAGGTGGAACACCCGCCGCTCCAGGCACTCGCCGCTCCAGGAAAAGGCGTTCCAGCGCCCAAACACGCGGCGCCAGTCATCCAGCAGGCCCAGGGCGCGGCGCGCCCCGCCCGCGCTGATCAGGTCGGGCAGCCAGTCAAAACGGTGCAGGGCCAAGGCGAAGCGGCGCGTCGGGCTGGGGGTGTCGAAGGGATCGCCCACTTCGCCCAGCCGCAGGGCGCCGCCCGACAGGGTCATGACCCCGGCCAGGATCTTGCGGCCATGTTCGGGATCGACCGTGCGGGGATCGTGGGGATGGGCCGCCAGGCCGCGCGGCCGGGGCAGGGAGATCAGCAGCCGGTGCGGCGGCGAGCCGAACCACTCGCGCTCGACATGGCTCTTGATATTGGCGCCGATCGCCCGCGTCAGCACACCGCCGCGCGGAAGCGCCGGGAGTTTGGCTAAGCCGCGAGCGAAGCGTTCGGCCACCATCAGGGCGATCAGCCGCCTTTCAGCGCGCGGATATTGTCGGCATAGGCGCCGGGACCGCCCTTGAACACCGCCGAGCCGGCCACCAGGGCCGTGGCGCCGGCGGCGACACACTGCGGGGCGGTGGCCGGGGTGACGCCCCCGTCGACCTCGATGATGATGTCGAGGCCGGCCTTGTCGACCATTCGGCGCAGGGCTTCCACCTTGCGCAGTTGGCCGGGAATGAAGCTCTGGCCGCCAAAGCCCGGATTGACCGACATCACCAGCAGCAGGTCGACGTCTTCGAGGATCCACTCGACATGGTCGATCGAGGTCGAGGGGTTGAACACCACCCCGGCCTTGGCCCCCAGTTCGCGGATGCGTTTCAGCGAGCGGTGCAGGTGCGGGCCGGCCTCGGGGTGGATGCTGATGATATCCGCCCCGGCGGCGCGGAACGCCTCCAGATATGGATCGGCCGGGCTGATCATCAGGTGGACGTCGAAGGGGATGCTGGCGTGCGGCCGGATCGCTTTGACGATGTCGGGACCCAGGGTGATGTTGGGCACGAAATGGCCGTCCATCACGTCGACATGTACCCAGTCGGCGCCGGCCGCCTCGATGGCGGCGACCTCCGCGCCCAGCTTGGCGAAATCGGAGGCGAGGATGGACGGGGCGATGAGCGGTGCGGCGGTCATATCCTTGGCTTAACCGGGGTCGCGGCGTGGGACAAGCAAGCGCGTTGTCGCGCCGCCGCTCTTAGCCCTGCCGAACGAATCGCGCCGCGAAAAAGCCGTCCTGGCCGCCGTCCAGCTGATGCGGCAACAGGCGCAGCGTGCCCCGCGCGGTCAGGCTGGCGGTCGGCGCGCCGGCTTCGCCCGAAGCGATGGGGTCCAGGCGCATGTCGGGCCGACGAGCGAGGAAGGCCTCGACCTGGGCCTCGCCCTCCTCGGGTTCCAGCGAGCAGACGCAATAGACCAGGCGACCGCCGGGCTTGGTCTTGTCGGCGGCGGCGTCCAGCAGGCGGGCCTGGACGGCGGCCAGGCTGGCCACGTCGCCGGGACGGGCGGCCCACAGCACGTCGGGATGGCGGCGGAAGGTGCCGGTGGCCGAGCACGGCGCGTCCAGCAGCACGGCGTCGAAGGTGCGGCTGTCGTCCCACGCCCCGGCGTCGGCGACCACGACCTCGGCGGTCAGGGCCATGCGCCGGAAATTGTCGGTCAGGCGCTCCAGCCGGGCGGCCGAGCGGTCGACGGCGGTGACGATCGCGCCGGCGGCGGCCAGTTGCAGGCTCTTGCCGCCGGGGGCGGCGCACAGGTCGACAGCGGTCTCGCCGGCCTTGACGTTCAAAAGGCGGGCGGGGATGGCGGCGGCGGCGTCCTGCACCCACCATCCGCCTTCCTCGAAGCCCGGCCAGGCGGCGACATCGCCTTTTCGCGCCAGGCGCAAGGTTCCGCCGGGCAGCACCTCGCCCTCGAGGCGTTCAGCCCACGATTCGGCCAGGGCGGGATCCTTCAGCGACAGGTCGGTGGCCGGCTCGTTGGCAATTTCCGAAGCGACCAGACGCGCGGTCTCGGGACCCCAGGCGCTGCTCCAGCGCGAGATCAGCCAAGGCGGCGCCAGGTGTTCAGGATCATCGGACGGCGGACCATCGCGCAGCAGTCCGCGCAGCACGGCGTTGACCAAGCCCTTGAACGGCCGGCTGGTCTTGTTGATTCCGGCCATTTCAACAGTGGTGGCGACGGCGGCGAAGGCCGGCACCTCCAGATAGAAGGCCTGCACCACGCCCAGGCGCAGCAGGTTGCGCACGCGCGGCGGCGGCTCCCTCTGCAGCTTGGCCGACAGGGCGCGGTCGATGGGCCCCAGGCGGCGCAGGGCGGCCATGGCCAGGGCGCGGGCGAAGGCGCGCTCACGCGGCTCCAGGAAGCGGAAGCCGTGGGCGGACGCGGCTTCGTCGATGCCGCCGCGACGCGACAGGGCCGCGTCGATGAGGGTAAGCGCGGCTTCCCGGGCGGGGAGGCCGTCATTGAGTTCTTGGTTCACCGACCCGCCGTGCCTTGTGGCGCGGCGGAGCGCAAGGGCCTTGGATGATTTGGCGCAGGCTTCATGCTATGAAACCGCCATGTCCGAGATCGAAAACACCCTGATTCCAGAGGCCCTGGGGGCCGCGCCCGACAAGGAACTGGCCCCCGCCGCCTTGCGCGCCCTGGAAGAAGCCGCCGCCCGCCGCGCCGCCGCGCAAGCGGTGGTCCTGGCCGACGAGCAGGGCGGCCGCGACGGCCCCGAGCCGACGCGCTTCGGCGACTGGGAGCGCAAGGGAGTGGCGGTGGATTTCTGAGGGCCGGGCGAAGGCGACGGACAAGCCACGACCAGAAAAAGCACCGTCATTCCCGCCCTTGTGGCGGGAACCCCTCGTGCCGCCGCAAGTGCGGGAGGGGCGAAGTGCGCGCGCACTTCGCTAGCGCTTCACGTGTCAGCTGAAACAGAGGTTCCCGCCACAAGGGCGGGAATGACGGTTGATGGTGGGGATGTGCTCCATCCCGTGCTGCCCCAGCCGAAATTCGCGGCGTCTTTGGTCGCCAAGGCTTCAAGCGCCGCCGGGATCGGCTAACGTCGGCGCTTTCCGCCCAGGAGGCCGCCATCTTGTCGCGTCTGTTCGCCCGAGTTTCGATGGGCCTCGCCGCCGTCCTGCTGCTTATCGCCCAGCCGGCGATGGCCGGTCCCAAGGCCGCCAAGCCGCAAGTCACCCTCACTGCCGGCGCGGTCGCCTCGCCGGATCGCTACGGCGCGCTGGCGGCCGAAGAGGTCCTGAAAGTCGGCGGCAACGCGGTTGATGCGGCGGTAGCCACGGCCTTTGCCCTGGCGGTGACCTATCCCGAGGCCGGCAACCTGGGCGGCGGCGGGTTCATGACCCTGCTGGTCGACGGCAAGCCCTATTTCCTCGACTACCGCGAGACGGCCCCGGCCGCCGCGAAGGCCGACATGTTCCTGGGCGCGGACGGCGAGCCGGTGGCCGAGCTCAGCCAATATGGCAATCTGTCGGCGGGCACCCCCGGCACGGTGCGCGGCATGGCCATGGCCCACAAGCGGTTCGGCAGGCTGCCCTGGGCCAAGGTTCTGGCGCCGTCGATCCGCTATGCCCGTGACGGCTTCCTGGTCACGCCGCAGCTGATCGGCATCCTGGACGGCAGCCGCGCGCCGTTCGTGGCCACCAATTTCGAGGCGCACTTCGGCGGCCTGAAGGCCGGCGAGCTTTTCCGCCAGCCGGCCCTGGCCGACACCTTGGAGCGCATCGCCAAGGGCGGCGACAAGGGCTTCTACGAGGGCCAGACCGCCGACCTGATCGTCGCCCAGATGGCGCGCGGCCCGGTCAAAGGTCTGATCACCAAGGCTGACCTGGCCCGCTACAAGGCCGTATGGCGCCAGCCCCTGCAGGCCGACTGGCGCGGCTATGGCGTGATCACCGCCCCGCCGCCCAGCTCGGGCGGCATCGCCCTGATGCAGCTGCTGCTGATGAAGCAGGACGCGGCCAAGCTGTTTGCGGACGCGCCGCTGAACAGCCCGCAATACATCCATCTGGTCTCGGAGATCGAAAAGCGGGTCTTCGCCGACCGGGCCGAATATCTGGGCGATCCGGACTTCGTGACGGTCCCGGTCGCGGCCCTGATCGCCCCGGCCTATGTGGCCCGCCGCGCCGCGCAGATCGATCCGGACAGGCCTTCGCCGACCAGGGCGGTGGTTCCGGGGCTGGAGAAGCCGCAGACGACCCACTTCTCGATCGTCGACCGCTGGGGCAACGCCGTTTCCAACACCTATACGCTGAACGGCTGGTTCGGCTCGGGCGTGGTGGTCGAGGGGGCGGGCTTCCTGCTCAATGACGAGATGGACGATTTTTCGGCCAAGCCCGGCGCGCCCAACATGTTCGGGGTGGTGGGCGGCTCGGCCAACGCCATCGCCCCGGGCAAGCGGCCGCTGTCGTCGATGACCCCGACCATCCTGACGAAAGACGGCAGGGTGGCCATGGTGATCGGCACGCCGGGCGGCTCGCGGATCTTCACCTCGGTGTTCCAGGTGCTGGCCGATGTCTATGATCACGGCCTGTCGCTGGCCGACGCCCAGAAGGCCCAGCGGTTCCACCACCAGCTGCTGCCCGACAACACGATCTTCTTCGAGCCTTACGCCCCGCCGCCGGATGCGCTCAAGGCGGCGCTGACGGCGCGGGGCTATGTGATCGAGATGCAGGACTACAACGGCGACATCGAGGCGATTCAGGTGGTGGACGGGACGCCGGTTCCGGTCGCCGATCCCCGGGCGCGCGGCGTGGCGCTGGTGGTGAAGTAGGCTCCCTTCCCCCTTGATGGGGGAAGGGCTGGGGATGGGGGTGACTGCTGAGCTGGCTGCAGAGCGCCGCGCTCGAGATCATCCGCCGCATCACCCCCACCCCTGCCCCTCCCCCATCAAGGTGTTCAGACCGGGGACATCCGTGACAGGTGTTCGGAGACATCCGTGACAGGTTGAGGATGATCACATCGGCGTTTTGAGGTCGATGGTGGAGATGGTCTTGGACCTGAAGACCAGGTCATAGCGGCCGTCGATGTTGGTGGGACGAAGGGCCAAGGTCTTGCCTGTGAAGGCCTTGGGGACCCGGATGAGGCGGGCCTCGAAGCTGATGCGGCCGTCCTGAACCTTGCGCGTCAGGTCGTCGGGGCCATAGGCGAAGGGCGCGATGTCGTCGCGATAGGGCCTGGGGCTTGGAGCATAGCGTTCGATGGGCGTGATCAGGCCCAGGGCCTCGTGAGGGCGCTGGGTGTTGTAGACCGTGCGCCAGTCGCGCAGGTGGCGGGCGGCCTCCTCCAGGTTGGCGAACGGCGGCCCTGACAGGGCCTCGGCCTTGAGGGTGCGATGGAAGCGCTCGTCCTTGCCCTGGGTCTGGGGGTGGTAGGGTCGCGAGTGGCCCAGAGCGATGTCCTGCTCCAGCAGCCACACGCCCAGAGCGGTCCAGGACCGGCCCACGCCGTCCCCCCTCATGCCCGCGCCCCAGGGCGGGCCGTTGTCGGCGGTGATGCGACGGGGCAGGCCATAACGCTGGAAGGCGTTGATCAGGCTGGATTTTACGGTCTGGCGCTCCTGGTTGGCGCAGGCCTCTAGCACCAGGCAGAAGCGCGAATGGTCGTCCAGCACGGTCAGCGGGTGAAGCCGCCCGCCCTCCGCGCCAAGCGGCACGTAGCCCTTGAAGTCCATCTGCCACAGGTCGTTTGGCGCGGGGTGCTCGAAGCGGATGAACGGCTCGTGGCCGCCGCCGAATGCGCCCAGAGCCACGCCATGGCGGCGCAGGATCTGGGTCACCGTCGAGGGCGATGGCGCCTCCAGACCCTGGCGTCGCAGCACGGCGGCGATCTTGCGCCCGCCCCAGGCCGGGTGCTGGGCCCGCACCGCCAGCGCCGCCGCCTCGATCGGAGCCGGCGTCGTCCGAGGCGAACCGCGTGGGCGTCGCGACCGCTCCGTCAAACCCGCCTCGCCCTGCGCCGCATAGCGCGACAGCAGCCGGTAACCCAGGCTGGCGCTTATCCCAAACCGCCGGCAAAGCTCCCGGCGATTGGCGCCTTCAGCCTGCGCCAGACGCACGAACTCCCGTTTGAAATCCATCGCAGAGACTCCCGTGAATGGCATCTCCGACCTCCCTTCGAGATCGGAAAATGTGTCACGGATGTCTCCGAACACCTGTCACGGATGTCCCCGGCCTGAACACAAGGGGGAGGGGTGGAGCTAAACCCCCGCCATCTCGGCGATCACCTTCAGCGCCGCTGCGCGCGGATCGGCCGCCGCCGTGATCGGGCGGCCGCAGACCAGGTGGCTGGCCCCGGCGCGCAGGGCGTCGGCTGGAGTGGCGGCCCGGGCCTGGTCGTTCTTGGCCGACCAGTCGGGACGCACGCCGGGGGTCACAACCAGGAAGTCGGGCCATCCGGCTTCATTGGCGATCTCGCGGGCCAGAGCCGCCTCGTGCGGGCTGGAGACCACGCCGTCGACGCCGCAGTCGATGGCCTGGCGGATGCGGCGTTCGACCAGGTCCCTAGCCCCAAACGCGTAACCCATCTCGCTGAGGTCGGCGTCGGTCAGGCTGGTCAGCACGGTGACCGCCAGGATCTTCAGGTCCGAATCGCCCCGCGCCAGCACCGCCGAGCGCATCACCTGCGGTTCGGCATGGACGGTCAGCAGGTCACAGCCGGCTTGCGCCAGGACCCGGGCCGAGCGCTCGACGGTGGCGCCGATATCGTGCAGTTTCCAGTCGAGGAAGACCTGCTTGCCGTCCTTCTTGAGCTCGGCGGCCAGGCCCATGCCGCCGGTCGCCAGCAGCTCCAGCCCGATCTTGTAGAAGCTGACTGCGTCGCCCAGCCGTTCGACCATGGCGCGGGCCTCGTCGACGGTGGGCAGGTCCAGCGGGATGATCAGGCGCGGGTCGGCGGTCATGGAGAGGCCCCTGGGGGTTGGCGCGCGTGCCCGACCGCCCTAGGAACGAGGGCGAAGCTTCTGGCGCATTGAAAGGTAAGGACGTCGAATGACCGAGGCCACACTTGCCGTCAACTTCTTCGTCGCCCTGTTCGCCCTGATCGATCCGATCGGCAATGTGCCGCTGTTCGCCGCCGCCACCCTGGGCGCGGCCGCGGCCGGCCGCCGGATGGTGGCCGTCTATATCGGCCTGTTCATGGTGGCCTTCCTGGTCTTCTTCTATTTCACCGGGGTGGGCCTGCTGGCCTTCTTCGGCATCTCCATGCCGGCCTTCCGGATCGCGGGGGGGATCATCCTGTTCATCCTGGGGCTGGACATGGTGCGCGACGACTTCACCACCATGTTCGCCGACGCGGCCGAGGGCATCGAGGGCCAGTCGACGCGGGTCTATGCTCGCAAGAGCTTCGAGCGCCTGGTCGTGCCGTTCGCCATGCCGCTGCTGATCGGGCCGGGCTCGATCTCGACGGTGATCATCTATGCGGCCGAGGCCAAGAAATTTGGCGCGGCGGGCATGGCCCTGGGGGTCGGGGTGATCGCAGCGGTCTCCGTGGTGACGGTCCTGACCTTCTGGGCCTCGCCCCTGATCAGCCGGATGCTGGGCCGGATCGGCATGAGCATCGTGGTGCGGGTGTTGGGCCTGATCCTCTGCGCCCTGGCGGTGCAGTTCGTGCTGATCGGGGTGGGCGACGCCACGCGCGGTCTGGTGCGGCAGGATGCCAAGGCGCCTTACGCGGAAGCGAAATAGGCAGGATCCGTTCGCCTCAAAAAGCGCCGTCATTCCCGCCCTTGTGGCGGGAAACCCTCGGTCCGCCGCAGGTGCGTGAGGGGCGAAGTGCGCGCGCACTTCGCTTGCGCCTCACGTGTCAGCTGAACCAGGGGTTCCCGCCACAAGGGCGGGAATGACGGTGAGTGTTTGGGAAAAGTGAGGCTCTGATCAATGCGGAGCCGCCCAGACCTTCCTGACGCGGCTTCTCTGCTTGGCCGCCAGCGCCCAGTCGGCGGACGGGAGTGACGAAGACGCTAGCTACAATCAGTCCTCGAAAGTCCAGAACCGCGGCCTCGCATAGGCCACTGCGGCCTCAACGATCTCGATAGGTATGTCTTCCTGAAATGCCGAAAACGTCGTGGTCTTGGCGCGATCTGAGCGGAAAATCTCGAAGGCGAAACCTCCGTCAGGATCTTGCACTTCCAAGTACAGACCGTCCCGATTTACGTCGCTGCCAATGACAAACTGCCAATGGCTGCCATCCGAAGCGACGTGAAGCATCAAACCTTCCTGAAGCGGTTGCCCTGGTTGGCCATCAACGCCAAAGCCCAGTCATCGGGCAGGATCTTGGCGATGGCCGCGATGGTCTTGTTGGGCGCGCCGGGCACGCAGACCGGGCGGTTGGCCTCGACGGCTTCGTAGCCTGAGGCGGCCACTTCGTCGGCGCCCAGCCACAGCCACTCGGGCAGGGACTGGCTGACCTGGGCGCGGGTGCCGTTGACGTCGTGGAATTCCGAATAGGTGAAGCCCGGGCACAGGGCGCTGACATGCACGCCGGTCGACAGGTTCTCCAGGTGCAGGCTCTGGGAGAACTTGACCAGGAAGCCCTTGGTCGCCGCATACAGGGTGTGGCTGGCCGCGCCCGGGACGAGCCCGGCCAGCGAGGCGACATTGACGATGCGGCCGAACCGTCGCTCGACCATGCCCGGCAGCACCTTGTGGGTCAGCGCGCAGACCGAGGTCAGCATCACCTGCAGGAACTTGCCCTGGTCGGCCCAGCTGGTGGTCGCGTAGGTTCCGGGCAGGCCATAGCCGGCATTGTTGACCAGCACATCGACGACGCGGCCCTGGGCCTCGACCCCGGCCAGCACGGCGTCGACTCCGGCCGGGTCGGCCAGGTCGGCCGGGATGGCATAGGCCTCGACGCCGAAGCGCAGGCGGATCTCGGCGGCCAGGGCTTCCAGGCGGTCTGCGCGGCGCGCGGTCACGGCCACGTCATAGCCATGGCTGGCCAGGATGCGGGCGAAGGCGGCCCCGATGCCGGCTGAGGCGCCGGTGATCAGAGCAAGGCGGCGGGCCATGGAGCGGTATCCGATGTGAAAGCGAAACGACGCTGGAGACCAGCACGGCAGCCGATTTGGTTCAAGAGAACCGAAGGGGCGGGACGTTCTAGTGCGCCGCCGCCAGCAGGTCCGCGACGGTGATCTGGGCCAGGCGGTCGTGGGCGGCGGTGTCTGCGGCGGTGATCGCGGCGCGGACGGCGTCGGGGATCTTTTCGCCGACCGGGCAGCCCTTGACGCCCGGAGGGGCGACGCCGAGGTGGGCGCAGCCATTGACGGCCCGCAGCACCAGGTCGAGCGTGATCTCTTCGGGCGGCCGCAGCAGCCACGCCCCGCCATTGGCCCCGGCCCGGGCCCCGATCAGACCGGCCTTGCCCAGCATGGCGGTCACCCGCCGCACGACGACGGGATTGGTCGGCACAGATGCGGCCAGCTCGACGCTCGCGACGGCACGGTCAGGCGAAAACGCCTGCTTGTGCGCCAGATAGGCGAGGGCGTGAGCCGCCACGGGAAACTTTTGGCTGTCGGACATCTCTGCGGAAACCTAAGGACGATATGCGCGCGTTCAATCAAAAACTCGCCGCCGACCGATTTGCCTGCTAGCGCCAACGCAGCGTCGCGATTGAACCCGGATCAGATTGGGTGTATCGCGCCGCGCTTGATCGATATGGGCCCGCCGCTCGCATTTTGCGAGAGGGGAAGTCCGGAGACATTGAATGGCTTCCGAAGCCTCCAGCGACCCGACCCCGGATTGCGCGCCCGTCCCTTCCGACATTCCGCACCAACACGGACCCGACGCGAAGGGCCATGGTTTCTTTGCGCTCGCCCTGGGCTCGGTCGGGATTGTGTTCGGCGATATCGGCACCAGTCCGCTGTACGCCTTCAAGGAAGCCCTGCACGCGGCCGCCCATGACGGCGTCACCCGGTCCGAGATCTATGGCGTGGTGTCGCTGGCCCTTTGGGCGCTGATCCTGGTCGTGACGATCAAATATGTCATCTTCATCATGAAGGCCGACAACAAGGGCGAGGGCGGGGTTCTGTCGCTGATGGCCCTGGCCCAGCACGCCATGGGCAAGCGCACCATGCTGGTGTTCGCCCTGGGCGTTGCCGGCGCGGCCCTGTTCTATGGCGACGCCCTGATCACCCCGGCCATGTCGGTGCTGTCGGCGGTCGAGGGCCTGAGAACCATTCCGGCGCTGGAAAACAGCGTCAACAACCAGGTGGTGCTGCTGATCGCCACGGTCATGCTGCTGGGCCTGTTCTTCATCCAGAGCCGCGGCACCGCCTCGGTGGGCAAGCTGTTTGGACCTGTCTGCGCCGTATGGTTTGGCGTGATGTTCCTGCTGGGCGCGGTCAATCTGGCCCAGAACCCCGGCGTGCTGATGGCTATCAGCCCGCACTACGCCGTCGGCTTTCTGGCCGAGCACGGCCTGACCGGCTTCATCGTTCTGGGCGCGGTGTTCCTGACCGTCACCGGCGTCGAGGCCCTGACCGCCGACATGGGCCATTTCGGCCGCTGGCCGATCCAGGCGGCCTGGCTGTTCTTCGTCCTGCCCTGCCTGACCATGAACTATCTGGGCCAGGGCGCCTTCGCCCTCACCACCCTGAACGCCGCGGAGGCCGCAGGGCAGCCGATGCCGGAGCTGAACTGGTTCTTCGAAATGGCCCCGGCCGTGTTCCGCCTGCCGCTGGTGCTGCTGGCCGGCGCGGCCACCGTCATCGCCAGCCAGGCCGTGATCACCGGCGCCTTCTCCTTGACCCAGCAGGCCATCCAGCTGGGCCTGCTGCCGCGTCTGGACGTGCGCCGCACATCGGAAACCCAGTCGGGCCAGATCTTCGTGCCGCAACTGAACACCATGCTGCTGTTTGGCGTGCTGGCGATCATGTTCACCTTCCAGACCTCGTCAGCCCTGGCCCACGCCTATGGCCTGGCCGTGACCGGCACGATGATCGTGACCACCTGCATGGCCTTCATCGTCATGCGCCGCCTGTGGAAGTGGAGCCTGCCGCAGGCCCTGTGCTTCCTGGTGCCCTTCCTGACCCTCGATGTCGTGTTCCTGACCGCCAACGCCCTGCGCTTCTTCTCGGGCGGCTGGCTGCCGGTGCTGATCGGCGCGGTGCTGTTCCTGATCATGGCCACCTGGGTGCGCGGCTCGCAGATCCTGACCGCCAAGACCCGCCGCGACAGCGTGCCCCTGGCCGACCTGATGGAGATCCTCCGGGCTCGGGCCCCGCACCGCGCCCCCGGCACGGCGATCTTCCTGACCTCCGACCCGGACATGACGCCCGTCGCCCTGATGCATAACCTGAAGCACAACAAGGTGCTGCACGAGCGCAATGTCATCCTGACCGTGCGCACCGGCGACACGCCGCGCATCGCCGACGACGACCGGGTCAAGATCGAGAAGGTCAATGACGACTTCAAGAAGGTCGTCATCACCTATGGCTTCATGGAAAGCCCCAACCTGCCCAAGGCCCTGGCCGTGTGCCGCAAGCAGGGGCTGAAGTTCGACATCATGGCCACCAGCTTCTTCCTGGGCCGCCGCTCGATCGTGCCGTCGGCCAACAGCGGCATGCCGCTGTGGCAGGACCGGCTGTACATCTTCCTGATGCGTAACGCCGCCAACCCGACCGACTTCTTCAAGATCCCGCCGGGCCGCGTGGTCGAGCTGGGCGCGCAGGTGACGGTCTGATGAGTACGGCGCTGCGCGTCATCGGTGATGGCCTGTCGATCGCCGCCCTGGCCATCATCGCCTCGACCGCCCTGCAGGCCTGGAAGCGCATCCCCAAGGATGTGACCATTCCCATGCACTGGGGCCGCGACGGCCAGCCCACCTGGCGGGCCCCCAGGGCCCTGGGACTGCTGTGGATTCCGGCGGCGGCCATGGCGATCATCTTCGCTTTCACCCTGTCGGGGGCGACCTTCCGCGCCCAGGGACTGGAAGCGGTAATGCTGCTTTGCGTGCGCGCCTCTCTGGCCGCGATTCTGGCCATGGCCCAGCTGGCGCACCTGCGCGCGGTTATCCGCACGCTGCAGGGCGAGGATCGGCTTTAGGGCCTGGCCCCATTAGGACTTGACCCGTCGCCCCCGGCGCCCTTGAACGCGCCCGACTTTGTGTTTCTCCGGAAGGACCCCCGCTCATGGCTGACAAGTCCGTCAAGAAGGTCGTGCTCGCCTATTCGGGCGGCCTCGACACCTCGATCATTCTGAAGTGGCTGCAGACCGAATATGGCGCGGAGGTCATTACCTTCACCGCCGACCTCGGCCAGGGCGAGGAAATCGAGCCGGCGCGGGCCAAGGCCCTGGCCGCCGGCGTCAAGCCTGAGAACATCTTCATCGAGGACGTGCGCGAAGAGTTCGTGCGCGACTACGTCTTCCCGATGTTCCGCGCCAACACCGTCTATGAAGGCCAGTATCTGCTGGGCACCTCGATCGCGCGTCCGCTGATCGCCAAGAAGCAGATCGAGATCGCCCGCAAGATGGGCGCCGACGCCGTCAGCCACGGCGCGACCGGCAAGGGCAATGACCAGGTGCGCTTCGAGCTGGCCTATTACGGCCTCGAGCCCGACATCACCGTGATCGCGCCCTGGCGCGAGTGGGACTTCAAGTCGCGCGAGGCCCTGCTGGAGTTCGCCGAGCAACACCAGATCCAGATCACCAAGGACAAGCGCGGCGAAGCGCCGTTCAGCGTCGACGCCAATCTGCTGCACTCCTCGTCCGAGGGTAAGGTGCTGGAAGATCCGGCGGTCGAGGCCCCCGAATTCGTCCACATGCGCACGATCGCGCCAGAGGATGCGCCCGACAAGCCGCACGTCTTCACGATGGACTTCGAGAAGGGCGACCCGGTCGCCATCGACGGCGTGGCCCTGTCGCCGGCCGCCCTGCTGACCAAGCTCAACGAACTGGGCCGCGACAATGGCGTGGGCCGGCTGGACCTGGTGGAAAACCGCTTCGTCGGCATGAAGTCGCGCGGCGTCTACGAGACCCCCGGCGGCACCATCCTGCTGGCCGCCCACCGCGGCATCGAGTCGATCACGCTCGATCGCGGCGCCATGCACCTGAAGGACGAGCTGATGCCGAAGTACGCCGAGTTGGTGTACAACGGCTTCTGGTTCACCCCCGAGCGCGAGATGCTGCAGGCGGCCATCGACTACAGCCAGCAGAAGGTCACCGGTCAGGTGCGCGTGAAGCTCTACAAGGGCAATGTCACCGTCATCGGCCGCACCAGCCCCTACAGCCTGTACGACCAGGATCTGGTGACGTTCGAGGAAGGCAAGGTCGCCTACGACCACCGCGACGCCGGCGGCTTCATCAAGCTCAACGCCCTGCGCCTGCGCGTGCTGGCCAAGCGGGATCAGCGCACGAAGGGCTGAGGTCAACCAAAGATCGACGATGGAAAGGCGTCGCGAGCTCAGCTCGCGGCGCCTTTTTCGTTCCTGGGCCTACTCGTCAGCGGCGGCGCGGCGGGCCAGGCTTGAGCAGTAGCTGTGAAAGTGTTCGACCAGCGGCGCGCCGGGGCCCGGAAACACCGTCACCTGGCCCGCGTACTCCACCGAGACGGTCGGTGTAGCAGCCAGGGATTTGAAGAAGCCGTCACGGCCGGTCCACCGACACCCGCACCACCGTCCCGTTCCGGTCGTCCGCCACCCAGACGGCCCCGTCCGCGGCCACCGCCAGCCCGACCGGCGCGCCCATCGGCCGTTTGCCCGCCACGGCCTGCCAGCCCGGCGTCAGGATCAGCGGCTCGGCCGCCGGACCGGGATGGGGCTTCCATACCAGGCCGCCAGCGCCATAGGCCGGGTACCGCGCCCCGGCCGTCGCCACCGGCAGCCCCTTGGCGTCCAGGGCGAACGCCACGACCCGGGCGCCGGTCGCGCGATAGCCGTGATAGCTGACCAGCAGCCGGTCTTGGAGCTGCGGCAGAAGCCCGCCCTGATAGACCAGCATGCCCAGCGGCGCGGCATGGGGCGGCAGCAGAAGGGCCGGCCGGGCGTGGTCGGCCGAGCGGCAGCGGAAGTTCGTGGCCCCGCCCCAGCCGGGAGTCGATGTCTTCATGTCGTAGCAGTAGGGCCAGCCGTAGTGACCGCCCTCGACCAGCACGTTCAGCTCGTCGAACGGCCGGTCGGTCGCCGGGTCGAAGTCGTAGCTGTTTTCGGCCTGCAGCAGCGTGCCCGCCGGCGTCCGCGCCAACGCCAGGCTGTTGCGCAGGCCGCGGGCGACCATGGTGTAGGTGTCCGCCCAGCGCCCCTGGCCGAGGTAACGATAGCGCCGCACGCCGGCCAGGGGCTCGGCCCCCTCGCTCTGGACGCAGCGCGGCGTTCCGTCCGGCTTGCCCTTGACCAGGCAGCGGTCGCTCGGTGCGCCGACATTGACCAGCAGGTCGCCATTGGCGTCGAAGATGAAGTGGGACAGGGGGTGGCGGTTGTCGTGCAGCCGGTTGTCCGGCAGGCCGGCGACGACCACCTCGACCGTGTTGGCCGGCAGTGGCGCGCCGGGATTCATCCGGATAATGCGGCTCATCTCGCCGACATAGACCATGCCGTCCGGGCCGATCCCCAGGCCATGGGGCATCGTCACGCCCTTGAGCAACGGCGTCAGAACGGCAGGTCGCCCCGCCTCGGCGCGCAGCCGCCAGACCGACCCCTTGCCCGGATCCCAGCCGCCCAGGTCGGTGACGATCCAGTCGCCGCCTGGCAGTTGCACCAGGGTTCGTGGCATGCGCAGGACCCGCTTCGACAGGCCGCTGGTTCCCGGCGGCGGGGCGACCACAAGGCCGGCGCACATCCCGGGCGCCATCTCGATCGGCAGCCTCGGCCAGCCGTCACAGGTCTGGCCTGGCGGCAGGACATAGGGCGCCGCCATCACGGGCGCGGCGACAAGCATCACGAGCAGCGCAAGGGCCGCGGTCAGGCGTTTCATGAGAGCGTCCGGTACAGTCCAGACGTCAGCCTAGGTGAGGACGCGGGGCGGTAACAGGGAAACCGGCCGCGGATCGCAGGGGATTCGACGCGCAGGGCGGCCTCCCGTCCCTGGTCCCCGGAGGGGCGAACCCCGCAAACGGGCAAGAGTTCCGGTTTGGCGCGAACCATGACAGGTTCCCGCCGGACGGCGCAGACCGTTTCGGGAACCGGGGAGCTTCTTCACATGCAAACGCACGCCTATGTCGCCATCGTCACGCTGGTGGCCCTGCTGGTCTATATCTGGATGGGCGTCCGCGTCGGCGGCGCCCGCAAGAAGAGCGGCATCCACGCTCCGACCATGACCGGCGATCCCGAGCTGGAGCGCCACATCCGCGTCCAGGCCAATACGCTGGAGTGGCTGCCGATCTTCCTGCCCTCGCTGTGGCTGTTCGCGATCTACTGGAACGACATGGTCGCCGCGATCCTGGGCGTGATCTGGATCGTGGGTCGGGTGATCTACGCCCTGGGCTATGCCGCCTCGCCCGACAAGCGCGAGCTGGGCTTCGTGATCCAGATGGCGGCCGCGGCGATCCTGCTGTTTGGCGCCCTGGGACGGGCGATCTGGATGCTGGCGACGGTGGGCGTCTAAACACGGCTTTTCGACGGGCAGGGCCTCACCTATAGCGTGGCCATGGCCCTTCCCGTCGATCCCGCCCGCTACGGCGCCTTCCTGGCCGCCATGTTCGTCATGGCCATCACACCGGGGCCCGCCAACCTGTTCGCCATCGCCACCGGCATGGAAAAGGGCAAGGGCGCGGCCTTGCTGGGCGTGGCGGGCATGAACTGCGCCACCCTGATCTGGTTCATCGGCTCGGCCTTGGGCCTGGGCGCCCTGATCATCGCCTTTCCCAAGGCCTTCCACATCCTGGCCCTGGCCGGCGCGGCCTATCTAGTCTGGCTGGGCCTGAAGTCCCTGTGGGCCGGCTGGAAGAACGCCGAGAGCCACGCGGTCGCCACGGTCAAGGCCGGCAAGTCGGCCTTTGTCGACGGTTTCACCGTGCAGATCGCCAATCCCAAGGCCCTGCTGTTCTTCACTGCTGTCCTGCCGCCGTTCATCGATGTGAACCGGCCACTGGTCCCGCAGCTCCTGATGTTCGCCTGCGCCACCATCGGCATGGATCTGATCAGCATGAGCGCCTACGGCCTGGGCGGGGCGGCCCTGTCGACCCGGATGAACGAGCCGGTGTTCCGCAGGGGTTTTGCCTTCGCTGTCGGCGTCCTGCTGATCTGCGCGGCGATCCTGATCGTGTCGCGCGGCTGATACGGGCCCGCTGACTGGCCCGCTGATGTCCGGCCAGAAATCAAACGCCTTGGCGAAACCACAAAGCGTCGCCAGAGTTAGAGTCTAGACCCGTGAATTTGGGTTACGGAGTGCTGTCCATGTCCCTGAAGAAAGTCGCCCTCGTGGCGGCCATGGTCGTCGCCGCCGGACTTTCGGCCTGCGCGACCGCTACGCCCTACCAGCCCAAGGCCACCTCCGGGGCGGTCACCGGCGGGTTCTCCGAACTGCGCCTGGAGGGCGACCGCTATCGCGTCAGCTTCGCGGGCAACAGCCTGACCTCGCGCGAGACTGTCGAGCGCTATCTGCTGTACCGCGCCGCCGAGCTGACCGTGCAGCAAGGCTATGACTGGTTCGAAACCGCCGACCGCCGCACCGATCGCACGGCGCGCACCGTGATCGAGTCCGATCCCTTCGCCCGACCGGGCTTTGGCTATGGCTATCCCTATGGCTACTGGCGCCCGTCGTGGCGCTATTTCGGCCCCAGCTATGGCTGGCGCAGCTGGGACCCCTTCTGGGGTGACCCCTTCTTCGCCGATCGCGGTCAGGTGCGGACGATCGAGAAGTTCGAGGCCGGCGCCGAGATCGTCATGCACAAGGGCAAGAAGCCCGAGGGCGATCCGCGCGCCTATGACGCTCGCGAGATCATGACCAACCTGGCGTCCAGCATCGTTCTGCCGGCGGTGAAGAAGTAGAGACATCTCCCTTCCCCCTCGATGGGGGAAGGGCCGGGGATGGGGGTGATACGGCGATGCAGCCGGCAAGCGCCTCATCACCCCCACCCAACCCTCCCCCATCAAGGGGGAGGGCTTTTTTATGCGGTTTAGCGCGGCGCCATGCGGATGCCGCCGTCCAGGCGCACGTCCTCGCCGTTGAAGTAGTCGTTGGTGATCATCGTCAGGGCCAGGTGAGCATATTCCTCGGGATTGCCCAGGCGCTTGGGGAACGGCACCGATGCGGCCAGACCGGCCTTCACGGCTTCGGGCGCGTTATTCATCAGCGGGGTGTTGAAGATGCCCGGCAGGATGCAGTTGACGCGGATGCCTTCGCTCATCAGGTCGCGGGCGATCGGCAGGGTCATGCCCACAACGCCGCCCTTGGACGCCGAATAGGCCGCCTGGCCCATCTGGCCGTCTTCAGCGGCGACCGAGGCGGTGTTGACGATGGCGCCGCGCAGGCCGTCTTCCAGCGGCTCCAGGTCCAGCATGCCCTTGGCCGACTTGGCGATGCAGCGGAACGTGCCGACCAGGTTGATCTGGATGATGCGGTCGAAGGCGTCGAGCGGGAAGTGCTTGGTCTCGCCGGTGGCCTTGTCGCGGCCGGCGGTCTTGGCGGCGTTGCCGGTGCCGGCGCAGTTGACCAGGATACGTTCCTGGCCGTGGGCGGCGCGGGCCTTTTCAAAGCCGGCGTCGACATCGGCGTCGGAGGTGACATTGACCTTGCAGAACACGCCGCCGATTTCCTTGGCGACTTCCTCGCCGCGGGCCTCGTTCATGTCGAACAGGGCGACCTTGACGCCCTGGGCGGCCAGGGCGCGGGCGGTGGCTTCGCCGAGGCCCGAAGCGCCTCCGGTGATGACGGCGGCGACGGTGTTGTCGAGTTTCATGGACGTTTCCTCAAGCTTTGCGTTTAAGGTTGCTGCTTGGAGAGGGTTTTAGACTGATGAGCGCCGACGCCAAACCGTCCCCCGACGTCAATCAGATCCTCGACCCGGCCAAGGCGCTGGTTCCGGCCACCGTGCGGGTCAATGAGGAGCGGGTGGCGCGAGGCTTCCTGCCCAAGATCCGCAAGGTCGCCGCGAAGATTCCGTTCGCCGCCGACGCCCTGTCGGTGTGGTGGTGCGCCCGCGATCCAGCCACCCCGATGGCCGCCAAGGGCATGATGATGGCGGCCCTGGCCTATTTCGTCCTGCCCACCGACGTGATCCCCGACATCCTGCCGGCCCTGGGCATGACCGACGACGCGGCCGTGATCGCGGCGGTTATCGCGATCGTCGGCAGGAACCTCAAGGCCAGTCACAGGGAGGCCGCCAAGGCGTTCCTGGCCAGGCTGGCGAAGGACGACTGAGGCCGAACGGGCGCGCGCCTAGGGAATCGCGATCTCGGCGATGAGCTTGAATTCCTCGCACCACAGCGGCATTTCAGGATCAAAGCCGCCGTTGCGTTCGAAATAGGCCTGGTGCGCTCGACGCCATGACGTGAGGGATCGGTCGTCCTCGCCCTCCTTGGCGGCGAACGCGTCGGTGACCTCGCTGAACAGGCACACGTCCAGCCGGATCGTCTCAATGACCGCGCGGGGGCGATCGCGGCTGTCGCACGCCACCATCTGTTTGCCGACCGTCGTCTGCTGACCGTCGGCAAACGACCAGCACGTCGCCGTCTTCGTCCCCAGCAGCACCAAGGCGAGCAGGGCGTCGGCCAGTTCCGGGCCGTCTCCGAACCGAAAGCGTTCCAGATCGCTCCAATCGGGCGCGACCTGGATCACCAGTACTTCTCCATGATCTCCCGCGCCCAGTCGGGCTCGCGGTGCTCGCCGCGCGGGGCAAAGCCGCGCATCACCGGCTTGATGTCCAGCACCGGCGTGCCGTCGATGGCGTCCAGGCCCTCGACCTCCAGGGTCAGGCCGTCGACCGCCACGATCCTGCAGACCGTGACGCCGATGCGGTTGGGCCGGTTCTTGCCGCGCTGGGCGAAGATGCCGATTTTCGGCCAGGCGGTGTTGCCGCGCGGATGGCGGGCGCCGGTCACGATCTGGTCGTCTGTGACCCTGTCGAACACATAGATCACCTCGGCGTGGCTGAAGGTCTCCAGCCCGATCAGGGCCTCGGCGTCGAAGCGGGCCGGATCCAGGACGATGGCCGCGCGGCTGGCGCCCCAGTCGTCGTCTTCGGCAACATCGCGACCGCCCCGGACCTGGCCGATCGGCGTCATGATGATCGACATCAGGCCTGTCCTTTTCGCCTATTCCACCGTCACCGACTTGGCCAGATTGCGCGGCTGGTCCACATCCGCCCCCTTCACCACCGCCACGTGATAGGCCAGCAGCTGGATCGGGGCCGACATCACCAGGGCCGAGACCAGGGGGTCGCAGGCCGGGGCGGTGATCACCACCTTGGCGCCGGCCGGGGCGTGCCGGGCCCCTTCGGTGTCGGTGATGAAGATCACCTGGCCACCGCGCGCCATCACCTCGCTCATGTTCGAAGCCGATTTCTCGAACCAGCTGTCGAAGGGGGCCAGGATAACGATCGGCGTCTCGTCGTCGACCAGGGCGATGGGGCCGTGCTTGAGCTCGCCGGCGGCATAGCCCTCGGCGTGGATATAGCTGATTTCCTTGAGCTTCAGCGCGCCTTCCAGGGCCAGGGCCGACATCGGGCCACGGCCCAGATAGAGCACGTCGCGAGCCTTGGCGACCTCGGCGGCGATGTCCTTGATGGCGTCTTCCAGGCCGATGGCCTCGGCGATCAGGCGCGGGGCTTCCAGCAGCACCCGGACCAGCCGCTGCTCTTCGGCGTCGTCGATCCGGCCGCGCGCCTTGGCGGCGGCGATGGCCAGGGCGATCATCACGCTGACCTGGGCGGTGAAGGCCTTGGTCGAGGCCACGCCGATCTCGGGACCGCAATGGATCGGCCAGACGACGTCGACCTCGCGGGCCATGGTCGACTCGGTGGCGTTGACGACCACGGCGCTCTTCATGCCGGCCGCCTGGCAATAGCGCAGGGCCGCCAGGGTGTCGGCGGTCTCGCCCGACTGCGACATGGCGATGGCCAGGGCGTTGGCGCGGATGGCCGGCTGGCGGTAGCGGAACTCCGAGGCGATCTCGACATCCACCGGCAGGTCGGCCAGCTGCTCGATCAGATAGCGACCGACCATGCCGGCGATGTAGGAGGTGCCGCAGGCGACGATCTGGATGCGCTCCAGCGAGGCCCAGTCGATGCCGCCGGGCACGGTCGCGCGCGCCGTGATTGGGTCGACATAGGCGGCGATGGTGCGCTGGCAGCCCTCCGGCTGGTCATGGATTTCCTTCTCCATGAAGTGCCGGTAGTTGCCCTTTTCCATCAGCACGGCCGAGGCCGGGACGATCTTGATCGGACGGTCGGCGGGCTTGCCGCTGTGGTCGAAGATCCGGGCGCTGTCGTGGTCGATGATCACGTAGTCGCCGTCATTCAGATAGGCGACGCGGTTGGTGAACGGGCCAAGCGCCAGGCCGTCGGAACCGACGAACATCTCGCCCTGGCCATAGCCCACGGCCAGGGGCGGGCCGTTGCGGGCCGCCAGGATCACCTCGTCCTCGCCGCCGATCAGCACACACAGCGCGTAGGCGCCGCGCAGGCGGTCCAAGGTGGCCTTGAAGGCGTCCAGCGGGGTCAGGCCCGTGGCCAGTTCGGCGTCCAGCAGGTGGGCCACGACCTCGGTGTCGGTGTCGCTCTGGAACTCGCGGCCAGCGGCGATCAGCTCCGCCTTCAGCTCGGCGAAGTTCTCGATGATGCCGTTGTGAACCACAGCGACCTTGCCGACGATGTGCGGGTGGGCATTGCGCAGGGTCGGCGCGCCGTGGGTGGCCCAGCGGGTGTGGCCGATGCCGGTGGTGGCGATCAGCGGCTCGTGGGCCAGCACGCTCTCCAGCTCGCGCAGCTTGCCCGGGGCCCGGCGGCGCTGCAGCACTCCGTCGACCTGTCCGGCGATGCCCGCCGAGTCATAGCCGCGATATTCCAGGCGCTTGAGGCTTTCGACCAGGCGGTCAGCGACAGGCTGGTTTCCGACGATGCCGATGATGCCGCACATGCCATGGTCCTTTGTAAAACGCGCCGGCGGGGATTATGGCTACCCGCGCGGGTATAGTCGTCGGCCGGGCTTTAGCATTCGTGCAGACCTCTCCCACATAAATCTGCATTTCGGATCGTTTCGCGATCCGCCTCCAGACCAGAGCGACCATGAGCAAGCGCGCCTATTTCGGCACAGACGGCATCCGCGGCCAGGCCAATCAGCACCCGATGACCGCCGAGGTCGCCCTGCGCGTCGGTCTGGCGGCCGGAAAGCTGTTCCGCTCGCAGGACGACCGCCGCCACCTGGTGGTGATCGGCAAGGACACCCGGCTGTCGGGCTACATGATCGAACCGGCCCTGGTCGCCGGTTTCGCCAGTGTCGGCATGGATGTGCGGCTGTTTGGCCCGCTGCCCACTCCGGCCGTGGCGATGATGACCCGCTCGATGCGGGCCGACCTGGGCGTGATGATCAGCGCCAGCCACAACGACTTCGCCGACAACGGCATCAAGCTGTTTGGCCCCGACGGCTACAAGCTGTCGGACGCCCAGGAACTGAAGATCGAGGCCCTGATGGACGAGGGCCTGCAGGAAGGCTTGGCGCCGCCGCGCGGCCTGGGCCGGGTCAAGCGCATCGACGACGCCCAGGCCCGCTATGTCGAGATCGTCAAGGCGACCTTCCCGCGCCAGCTGTCTTTGGCCGGCCTGCGCATCGTCATCGATTGCGCCAATGGCGCGGCCTACAAGGTGGCGCCCGTCACCCTGTACGAGCTGGGCGCCGAGGTCATTCCGCTGGGCGTTGATCCCGACGGGACCAATATCAATCATGAGTGCGGCTCGACCCATCCCGAAGCCATGGCCAAGCTGGTGCGCGAATACCGCGCCGACATCGGCATCGCCCTGGACGGCGACGCCGACCGGCTGGTGATCTGCGACGAGAACGGCCAGGTGGTCGACGGCGACCAGATCATGGCCATCATCGCCGCCGCCTACGCCAAGGCCGGCAAGCTGAAGGCCGGCGGCGTGGTCGCCACGGTGATGTCCAATCTCGGTCTCGAACGCTTCCTGGGCGAGCAGGGCCTGACCCTGGAGCGCACCAGCGTCGGCGACCGCTATGTGATGGCCCGCATGCGCGAGGGCGGGTTCAATCTGGGCGGCGAGCAGTCGGGCCACCTGATCCTGTCGGACTTCTCGACCACGGGCGATGGCCTGATCGCCGCCCTGCAGGTGCTGGCTGTGATGATCGAGACCGGCCAGCCGATGAGCGCCCTGGCGCGCCAGTTCGAACCCGTGCCCCAGCTGCTGGAAAATGTCCGCTTCGGCGGCGGCAAGCCGCTGGAAGCCAAGACGGTGAAGGAGGCCATCGCCGACGGCGAGGCCCAGCTGAACGGGGCCGGCCGCATCGTGGTGCGCGCCTCCGGCACCGAGCCCCTGATCCGCATCATGGCCGAGGGCGATGACCCGGCCCTGGTCCGCAAGGTGGTCAAGTCGATCGTGAGCGCGGTGAAGGCCGTCTAGGGAGCGTCCTCCCCGACCCCCTCGACCACTTCACGCAGATAGGCGACGTGACTGCGGAAGGCCTTGCGGCCGGTCGGGGTCAGCACCGCGCGGGTGCGGGGCCGCTTGCCGACATGGTCTTTCAGGATCTCGACATAGGCGGCCTTTTCCAGGGTCGCCAGATGACTGCCCAGGTTGCCGTCCGTCGCCTGGGTGACGGCCTTGAGCTGGGTGAACTCCAGCGGTTCGGCGTTCCGCTCCGCATAGAGGGCGGCCATGATCTTCAGGCGCAGGGGCTGATGGATCAGGTCGTCGGGTTGCGCCGCCATGGCTACAGCTTCCTCATCCACAGGCCGGCCAGGAAAAGGCCGCCGCCGCCGAAGCCGGCCATCCAGAAGGTCAGCCACGGGCGGAAGAAATGGAAGCCGATCAGGGTCGCCGCGAACAGCACCGCGCCGATCCAGAGGTAGCGCGGCATCTTCCACAGCCCCATGCTTACGTACATCAATCCGGTCACCAGACCCGGAAACGCCAGATAAGGGTCCGGGTCGGTCGCCTGGAACAGGCTGAAGGTGGCGAAGAAGAACGCCGTGAGGGCGACGATGGCGATCCCCATCCGCCAACTGCCCGCCTTCGCCTCGCCCGCGCTTGCACCGCCGCCGGCCCGGCGGTGCATCAGGACGGCGCCCAGAAAGCCGAGGCTGTTGAGGACCATCCAGATCACGCCCCAGGACTCTTCCGACAGCACGCCCATCAGGCCGTAGCCGGTCGCCCAGATCACCCCCCACAGCATCAGGATCGGTCCGGCGTGCTGGTAGCCGCGCAGAACCTGGCCGCGCTCGGCCGTCCGCTCGATCTCCGACAGCGCCGCCGCCGCCTCGTTACGTGTCATGCCCATGATGGTCTCTCCGTTCATGGTGATCAGAGTGCTCTGAGGCGCAGAGTTACAAGGGGCATATCGCTCTGTCAAGCAGAGTGCTCTGTATGGGCCTTAGCGCGCCGGCAGGAACTTCGGAACCCGCGCCTGCAGGATCCTGACCAGTTCGGGGTCCATGAAGGCGTAGTCGTCCGGTATATCCAGGCAGATGACGCGGGCCGATTTCAGGTGGGTCCTGAACCGCCGGGTCAGCTTGGCGCGATGGGCCTTCTCCATCACGAAGATCAGGTCTGCCTCTGCAACCATCTCGCCGGTCAGGGGCTCGACGCCGGGCCAGGCCGAAAAGACCTGTTCGGCCGTGGGGCTGCGCAGCCGGTTCTTGCCGCAGACGAACAGGACCCGCTTCACCCCAGTTTCGGCGCCTTCAGCCGACGCTTGTTGACGTGGTGGCTCGGCGCCTCCGCCTGCACCTCCTCGGGATATTCGCCCTTGAAGTAGAAGCGCTGCCAGGCCTCCTTGGTGGCCTCCGGGTCACGCTTGAAGATCAGGCTGTTGAACTCGGTGCGCTTCTCGGCCCAGACGTCGTACTGGCGGCGCAGGTCGAGGTTTGAGTTCATCGAGCGGATCACCGGCTGGACGTCATCCATCACCTTGTCCTGCATCATCATGATGAAGCAGAACGGCTCGCCCTTCTCGAAGCGCACCGTGCCGGGGCGGGTGAACAGCCAGTTCATCGTGAAGGGGAAGGGCAGCCAGTCTGTCTCGACCAGGCCGGCCAGCGGCTGGATGCCGTCCTTGATGTGGTTGGGCGGGCCCATGGTCAGGATCGACCAGCCGGGCGGGGTGCGGAACAGATAGCCGGTATGGAAGGTCACCGTGCCGCGCGAGAAGTGCGACTTCACGAACTCGGTAAAGCCCGGATAGGGATGGTCGGGCTGGAACTTGATGCACTCCTGGTGCGCCCCGCCGTCCCAGGTCATCGAGAAGCCGACCGGGCACAGGATCTCCCAGCCCGAGGTGTTGGCCATCGACAGCGGCAGGCAGCGATAGGGGTGGCGGTCGGCGAAGTGGTCCATCCAGGCCCGTTGCGGGCGTCCCGGCACGATCTCCGGCGGGCGGTTCTCGGTGGGATAGCACTCCAGTTCCATGCCGCGCGTCTTCCTGTTTTCCTTGATCCCTGGCTCAGGTCTAGCGCCCGCGAGGCGAGGCCGTCCAGTTCCCCGAACGGCAAGGCTGAGCTAGGAAGCGCGCATGAAGACCCGCGCCGACCTCTTCGCCTTTCTCGACGCCCACGCGATCGCCCATTCCACCCTCGACCATCCGCCCGTGTTTCGGGTGGAGGAAGGGCTGGAGATCAAGGCGGCCATGCCCGGCGGCCACACCAAGAACCTGTTCCTCAAGGACGCCAAGGGTCAGCTGTGGCTGATCTCGGCCCTGGGCGAGACGGTGATCGATCTCAAGCGCCTGCACACGGTGATCGGCTCGGGCCGGCTGTCGTTTGGACCGGAAGCGATGATGGTCGAGACGCTGGGCGTCAGGCCCGGCTCGGTCACCGCCTTTGGCCTGATCAATGACACCGACCGGCGCGTTCGCTTCGTGCTGGACGCCGCCTTGGCCAGGGCCGATCCGGTGAATTTCCACCCGCTCGGCAACAACGCCACGACGGCGGTGTCGCAAGAGGGGCTGCGCGCCTTCCTGTCGGCCCTGGGGATCAGGCCGATGATCGTCGATTTCGAGGCCATGACAGTCGTCTCTTGAGCGAACCGGCGATTGCGGTTGTCGCTTCGAGGGACCATCTTGGCCCTGACCGCGTTTCGACTTGCATGAGAGACTTCCGATGAGCCTGATCGGCGAAAAGCCCGCCCCCATCCAAGCCGGTGGCAAAAGCGCGCATATCAAGGACGGCACGGACGCCAGCTTCATGGCCGACGTCATCGAGGCCTCCAAGACCCAGCCGGTCATTGTCGATTTCTGGGCCACCTGGTGCGGTCCCTGCCGCACGCTGACCCCGGCGCTGGAAAAGCACGTCGCGGCCGCCGGCGGCGCGGTCAAGCTGGTCAAGATCGACGTCGACAAGAACCCCGGCTATTCGGGCCAGCTGCGCGTGCAGTCGATCCCGACGGTCTATGCCTTCGTCAACGGCCAGCCGGTCGACGGCTTCCAGGGCGCGGTGCCCGAGAGCGAGATCAAGGCCTTTATCGCCCGCATCTCCGGCCCTCCGGCCCCGAGCGATCTGGACGCCCTGCTGGCCATGGGCAAGGAGTCGCTGGACCTGGGCGACCTGGGCGGCGCGGCCCAGGCCTATGCCGAGGCTCTGCGGATGGACCCGGAGAACGTCAAGGCGCTGGGCGGGCTGGCCCGCTGCTATCTGGACGGCGGTGATATCGAGCGCGCCACCGAGGTGGCCGCCATGGCGCCGGTAGGCGCCAAGGACGCCGAGCTGGAAAGCGTCCGCGCGGCCCTGGCCCTGGCCGCCGACGCGCCGTCCGAGACCGCGCCGTTCGAGGCGCGCCTGGCCGCCGATCCCGACGACCACGAGGCCCGTTTCGAACTGGCCAAGGCCCTGGCCGGCGCCGGCCATCTGCAGGCCGCGTCCGATCATCTGCTGGCGATCATCGCCCGCGACCGGACCTGGAACGACGATGCGGCGCGCAAGCAGCTGCTGACCGTGTTCGAGGCCGCCGGCGCGATGTCGGAAGTCGCCAGGGCCGGCCGCAAGCGGCTGTCCTCCATCCTGTTCAGCTAGGAGGCGCGTTGATGCCGGGTATTCGAAAGCTGAGCGACCTGCCGCTGGTGATCCCGGTCTTCCCGCTGGACGGGGTGCTGCTGCTGCCGGGTGGCCAGCTGCCGCTCAACATCTTTGAGCCGCGCTATCTGAACATGCTGGACGACGTCATGTCGGGCGAGCGGATGATCGGCATGATCCAGACCCGCCCCAATGGCGCCGGTCCGGAGGACGAGCACGGCCCCAGCCTGGCGCCGATCGGCTGCGCGGGTCGGGTGACCAGTTTCGCCGAGACCGCCGATGGACGCTACCTGGTGACCTTGACCGGAATCTGCCGTTTCCGGGCCGGCGCAGAATTGCCCGCGCGCATGCCCTATCGCCAGGTGCGGGCTGATTTCTCGTCGTTCGAGGCCGACCTGCGCGAGGACGGCCCCTCGTCAGAGGGCGTTGATCCGGTCCCGCTGCTGGCCGCCCTGCGCCGCTATCTGGACCATCGCGGTCTGGCCATCGACTGGACCAGCGCCGAGACCGCCCCGTCGGACGCCCTGATCAACAGCCTGTCCATGGCCCTGCCGTTCGATCCCATGGAAAAGCAGGCCCTGCTGGAGGCTCCAACCATGGCCGACCGGCGCGAGACCCTGGTGGCCTTGCTGGAGATCGACGCGGCCGTGAGCGACGACGACGAGCCGCCCTCTATCCAGTAGGAAACGGGAACGCCATCAAGATGGCTTTCTAAAGTTTGGAGCGGGATGCGGGCGGAAAACCGCTCACACTTTTCCTCATCCCGCTCTAGAGAAGTTTCATGACCGCTACACCGACCCCGCCGCCCGCTGACATCGACCCGCGCCTGCTGGAAGTGCTGGTCTGCCCCGTCACCCGCACCACGCTGGACTATAACCGCGTGCGCGGCGAGCTGGTCAGCCGGGCCGCCAAGCTGGCCTATCCGATCCGCGACGGCGTGCCGATCATGCTGCCGGAGGAAGCCCGCTCACTCGAAGACGGCGAATAGGCGAGATCTAGATCGCCTGCCCGCGCAGCAGCCGTGGCAGATCGCCCACCGCGCCGCCGGCTTCGTGCATGAAGAACCGTCGGGCCGGGGCGATGCGGTTGACGGCCGCCAGACCGATGCCCCGCGCCAGACGCAGGATCGGATTGTCGTTGGAGAACAGGCGCACGAAGCCATCGAAGGCCAGGGCGTTGGTCACGGTGTCAAACCGCCGCCAGCGGGCATAGCGCTCCAGCACCACGTCGGAACCGATGTCCTCGCCGCCGCGCATAGCCTCGACCAGCACCTCCGCCAGGGCCGCCGCGTCCTTCAGGCCCAGGTTCAGGCCCTGCCCCGCGATCGGATGCACGCCATGGGCGGCGTCGCCGATCAGGGCCAGACGCGGGGCGACCATGCGCTCGGCCAGGGACAGCGACAGCGGATAGACAAAAATCGGGCCGACAATCTCGACATCGCCCAAGAACTCGCCGAACCGCCGCATCAGATGGGCGTGGAAGGCTTCAGGCCGGGCGTCGCGCAGGGCCTCGGCCCGCGCCGTGCTCTCGGTCCACACCAGGCTGGCGCGGTTGCCGGTCAGGGGCAGGATGGCGAACGGGCCGCTGGGCAGGAAATATTCGTGGGCCACGCCCTCGTGCGGGCGCTGCATCCTCACGGTGGCGACCACGCCGCTCTGGCCATAGCCCCAGCCGATGTCGCCGATCCCGGCCGCCTTGCGCAGCACCGAGCCGCGACCTTCGGCGCTGACCACCAGAGGGGCGCTCAGCACCCGGCCGTCGGCCAGGGTGATGCGAGCGCCGGCGGCGTCGACCTCGAGCGTTTTCGCGGCCATCGGCGCGATCACCGGAAGGGCCTTGTCTGTCACCGCTTGCGAGAGGGCCGCGCGGATCTGGCGGTTCTCGATCAGATAGCCCAGGGGCTCGCCGTCCGAGCGGTCGGCGATCTCGCTGGAATCGAAGCGCAGAAAGGCCGGCGAGGCGCCCCGCGCGGCGGCGCCGGGCGTGCGGCCGTCGGTGACCAGGATCTGTTCGATGCGCTGGGCGTGCGGCTCCAGGGCCTGGCCCGCGCCGATGGTCCGCCACTGGCGAAAGCTGGAATAGGCGATGGCCGAGGAGCGCCCGTCAAAGGTCGGGGCCAGCTGGGCCTCGAACGGCTGGGGGTCGACCAGTAGCGGCCGGAGGCCGCCTGAGGCCAGGGCGAGAGCCAGGGTGGACCCGGCCATGCCGGCTCCCGCGATGATCACATCGGCGTCGTGCGTGCGCATGAGGCCGATATGGGCCTGCGGGGGTGGGGTGTCTAGGGGAAGTGTGGTGACCACTTGCCCCCTCCTGGCTGCTGCGCAGCCGTCCTCCCCCGGAGGGGGAAGGCGAGATCATCTTCCCCCTCCGGGGGAGGAGCGCCGAAGGCGCGGAGGGGGCGAGTCGACGGGCATCTTTGGAAAAACCCCCGCCATCTGCTATATCCCGCCCTCGACCCCTTGAATCCCTGCACCCGGACCGCCCCTTGAGCGTTACCCTCGATCTGTCGCGCGTCTCCGGCGCAGCGCCTGCTCCCCAAACCCTGACGGGCAAGCCGCTGATCAACCTGTCGGGCCTGACCCGGACGCAGATGATCGCCGCCCTGACCGAGTCGGGCGTGGCCGAGCACGGCAAGGCCAAGATGCGGGCCACCCAGGTGTTCCGCTGGATCCATCATCGCGGCGTCACCGATTTCGCGATGATGACCGACGTCGCCAAGGAAACCCGCGCCCGCCTCGCCGAGGTGTTCACCATCGCCCGGCCCGAGATCGTCGAGCGCCAGGTCTCGAAAGACGGCACCCGCAAGTGGCTGATCCGCACGGCCCCGGGCATCGAGATTGAGGCGGTCTATATCCCGTCGGTCGGCCGGGCCGGCGCCCTGTGCGTCTCAAGCCAGGTCGGCTGCACCCTGAACTGCAGCTTCTGCCACACCGGCACCCAGGCCCTGGTGCGCAACCTGACCGCCGCCGAGATCGTCGCCCAGGTCCAGGTGGCCAAGGACGACCTGGCCGAATGGCCGTCCGACAAGGACGACCGCCTGCTGTCCAACATCGTGTTCATGGGCATGGGCGAGCCGCTCTACAACATGGGCGCGGTCGCCGACGCCATCGAGATCATCAGCGACAATGAGGGCATCGCCATTTCGCGTCGCCGCATCACCGTCTCGACCTCGGGCGTCGTGCCCCAGCTCCAGGCCCTGGGCGAGAAGACCCAAGCGATGCTGGCCATCAGCCTGCACGCCACCAACGACGCCCTGCGCGATGTGCTGGTGCCGCTGAACAAGAAGTACCCGCTGGACCAGCTGATCGCCGGCATCCGCGCCTATCCCGGCATCAGCAACGCCCGCCGGGTGACCTTCGAATATGTGATGCTCAAGGGCGTCAATGACAGCCCCGACGAGGCCCGCGCCCTGATCAAGCTGATCAAGGGCATTCCGGCTAAGATCAACCTTATCCCGTTCAATCCCTGGCCGGGCAGCGACTACCAGTGCTCGGACTGGGCCGCGATCGAGGCCTTTGCGGCCATCGTCAACAAGGCCGGCTATTCCTCGCCGATCCGCACGCCGCGCGGTCGCGACATCCTCGCCGCCTGCGGTCAGCTGAAGAGTGAGAGCGAGAAGGTCCGCGCCAGCGCCCTGCGCCAGCTGTCGATGGCGGCCATGGCGGGCGTGCTCGATGACGACGAGGATGACAATGCGGCATAGACGCCTTCGGAGCGAGCCCCCTACGCAACCCTCCGTCACCCGTGATAGGACTTGAATCTCTAGGTTCAGAGGGTGTTTGCGTTCATGCCGTCCCAGCTTCAGTCACCCGAGGTCCAGGCCTTCGCCACGGGCTTTCCCGTCACCCTGATGCATGCAGGCGTGACCCTGCTGATGCTGATCATCGGCACGGCCCTCTATGCGATGCTGACCCCGCACCGCGAGATCAAGCTGATCCGCGAGGGTAATTCGGCCGCCGCCCTGTCGCTGGGCGGAGTGATGGTGGGTCTGGCCATTCCGCTCGCCATTTCGCTGACCGCCTCGACCTCGGTGATTGAGATCGTCATCTGGGGCGCGGCCACCATTGCCGTGCAACTGCTGGTGTTCCGCATCACCGACATGGTGCTGCAGGGCCTGCCCGAGCGCATCCATGAGGGCGAGGTCGCCGCCGCCGCCCTGCTGGTGGGCGCGAAACTGGCCACCGCCCTGATTCTCGCCGCCGCCGTGGCCGGCTGATCCGGAAAAGCGAGGGCCCCGTCCCGTGCATTTTCCCAAGCTTCCCGACTGGCTGGTCTATGCCGCCGCCGTCAGCGCCCTGCTGATCGTCGCGGTCGGCCGGCAGGAGCGCTCCGACGCCCCGCCGCCGCCGCCGCCGGTGCCGGGCGAGGAGGGCCTGCCGCTGGGCCCGGCCTCGCCGTTCGATCCGGCCATCGTCGTCCAGGTGCCCAACAAGCCCGAACCGGGCTCGGGCACCGCCTTTTCGGTCGGCGACAGCGGCACCTGGCTGACCGCCCGTCATGTGGTCGACGGCTGCAAGTCGGCGGCCATCGTGGTGGCCGACGGACGCGGCGTGGCGGCGAAGATCACCATCGATCCGCGCGCCGACGCCGCCATCCTGACCACCGAGGGCGGGGCTCCGGCCGTGCCCCTGGGTCTGGAAGAGCCCCTGCGTCGCGGAGCCCGCGCCTATCATCCTGGCTTCCCGCAGGGCCATCCCGGCGAGGCCGCCTCGCGCCTGCTGGGCCGCGAGAACCTGGTCGTCCATGGGCGCGGAGCCCGCACCGAGCCGGTGCTGGTCTGGGCCGAGGTCGGTCGCACCGACAGCCTGAAGGGCACCCTGGCCGGCCTCTCGGGCGCGCCGGCCCTCGACAGCGCCGGGCGGGTGGTCGGCGTGACCGTGGCCGAGAGTCCGCGCCGTGGCCGCATCTACACCACGGCCCCCGAGACCCTCCGCACCCTGCTGGGCCCGCACCGCCGCGGCGGCGACGGCTTCGCCATGGGCGAGGCGATCACCACCGAGAACTATGGCCGCGTGGCCGACGGCCTGCGTCGCGACCTGCGGGTGGCGCAGGTGGTGTGTCTGGGGACTTAGGTGGTGGGTTGCTTGGCGGATTCGTCCGGACCCGATTCACTCGCGAGCGTCTTGCGAGCCACGGCAAAGGTCAGGCCGATGGCGAAGACACCGATCAAGGTCGAATAGAGAAAGAACACCATGTAGCCGCTGCCCAGCGCGGCGGGAGACACCCCGGTCTTGGCCGCGCCAGACACAAGCGCGTCAGGTGTCATGTTGGCAAACAGCGGCTTGAGGAGGGCGAGGGGACCGCCAGCGTCAGCCGCCCGAGCAGAACCTTCGACAACCCGCCCCGACAGCGTGGCGACCACCTTGCCCGGCAAGGCATAGAGCGACGAGAACAGGGCGTACTGGGTAGCAGTGAACCCTTGCCCTGTCAGGCTCGACATATAAGCGATCAACGCCACGCCAGAGAAACCCTGGGCGACATTGTCGAAGCTGATGGCGATAACCAGCGCCCTGACGTCATGACCTTGCATGGCGAGCCAAGCGAATATCAGATTGCTCAGCGGTCCGGCGAAAGCACCGATGATCAGCGACCGCATCAGGCCCAGTCTCGCCACGGCGATGCCACCTACAAGCACGCCGACCATCGACATGATCGTGCCGAAGACTTTTCGGATCTCGGCAATCTCGGGCTTGGTGAACCCGAGGTCGAGATAGAACGGGTTCATGATGTTCAGAACGAAATCTGACAGCCGGTAGAAGCAGATCAAAGCCAGGATCAGGGCCGCCGTGCCGCGATGGCGCCGGAAGAAGTCTATGAGCGGTGCGCCGAAGGACTGCGATAGGTAGGCGCCGGGCCGGGTGGGCGTCCTAGGGATCGGCCAGCAGGCGGCGACGATCACCGCCAGCCCAAGGATCACAGCGCCCAGCTGCAGAAGTGTGCCGACAGGCGGCGTCTTCCAGAGCCCCGCCAGGCCAAATGCCTCGGGAGAGCCCAGCGGCGTGGTCAGGAACGTCAGCGGCGTGGGGTTTCCGGACAGGCCCGCTCCGGCGATCAGGGCGCCGATGGCGAAAATCGCGCCCCGAATCAGCCATTCGACCACATCAAGCACCGGCCGGGCCGGCACGCCTTCAGTGTGGATGGGCCGGATGACGTGCTTCTGCTCGCGAGGCGCACCCAGTACGCCCAAGACGCCGATCAGCATCAGGCAGGCCATCACGGCATATGAGAAACTCCACCCTTTGGCTTCGGCCAAGAGCAGCGGCACGGCGCCGGCGACAACGATGGCGATGCGGTAGCCCCATTGGTAGGCGGCCGCCATTGCGCCCTGACGCGCGTCCTCGGCGGCCTCGATGCGCCAAGCGTCAATAACGATATCCTGGGTCGCGCCGGAAAAGCCGACAAACACCGCCAGCGCGGCGATCGCGGCCAGACCGTTCGCGGTGGACTGGCCCGAAATCAGCCAGAGGCCCAGCATGATCGCCGCCTGGGCCACCAGCATCCAAGAGCGCCGATGACCAAGCCAAGCGGTAAGTAGCGGGATTTTCACCCGGTCGACCAGCGGAGCCCACAGGAACTTGGCCGCGTAGGCCATGGTCGCCAAACTGAAGAAACCGATGACTTCCAGCGAGACGCCATCTTCCCGCAGCCAGGCTGAGAGGGTGTCGAAGACCAACAGGTTGGGAAGACCTGCCGAGAATCCTAGTGCCAGCATCACCAAGATGCGGCGATCGGCGAAAGCGCCAAGAACCGTCAACTTCTTCTCGGATGGCGTAGTCGACACGGCGGCGGTCCCCCTCGCGGAGAACGCCCGCGCTTAGCCGGCGACCTTGGCCCGCGTCGCGGTTTTCGTCCAGACGCCGGGCGCAGCAGGGCCGGTCCAGCGGGTCAGCACGTCGCGCAGGGCGGCGTGGGTCAGGGGCTTGACCAGAAAGTCGCTCATGCCGGCCGCCAGGCAGGCGCGGCGGTCCTCGTCGAAGGCGTCGGCGGTCAGGGCGACGATGGGGGTGGTGACGCCCTGGGCGCGCAGGCGCACGGTGGCGTCCAAGCCGCCCAGCACCGGCATGCGCAGGTCCATCAGGATCAGGTCGTAGCTGTCGCTGGACAGGGCCGCGACGGCCTGGGCGCCGTCGGCGACGCGGTCGACCTTGCAGCCTTCGCGCTGCAGCAGGGTGCGGGCCAGCAGGGCGTTGATCGGATTGTCCTCGGCCAGCAGTACGCGGACGCCCGGCGCGGCGGCCGGGGCGATGCGGTCATCCTCGGCGGGCTTGTCGGCGCGCGCCGGGCTGTGGGTGGTGGCCTGCAGCACCTGGGCGACGATCGAGGCGGCGCGCAGGGGCTTGATCAGATAGCCGCTGAAACCGGCCTTTTTCAGCCGGTCGATGCGGCCGCGCTGGTCGGGGGTCAGCAGCACCACGGCGCGATGGCCGGCGGGAGGCTTGAGGGCGCCGCGCGGACCGGCCAGGGCGGCGTCGATCAGCAGCACCGCATCGGACGGCGCGGCGGCGGTGGCGGTGGCGACATCGGCGGCGACAATGGCCCGGCCCCCGGCCGCCTCGATCTGGCGGGCGGTGGCCAGGCGAACGATGGCATTGGGCGAGGCCACGACCACCACCCGGCCCACCAGGGGCAGGTCGCGTATCGGCGCGGCAAGGGTTTCGAACGGCGCCTCGAACCAGAAGTCGGCGCCCTGGCCGAGCTCGCCGCCGACCCCGGTCTTGCCGTCCATGGCGCGGGCCAGCCGCGCGACAATGGCCAGGCCCAGGCCGGCCCCACCCAGCTGGGTGCGGTGGCTGGCGTCGGTCTGGACAAAGGCCTCGAAGATCTTGGCGCGGGCCTCCGGCGCCACGCCCGGCCCGGTGTCGGTTACGGAGAAGCGCACGCGGCCTGCGCCCGAGGCGCCCGACGTGGCGGTTGCGGTCAGCAGTACCCCGCCCTCTTCAGTGAATTTCACGGCGTTGCCGGCATAGTTCAGCAGGATCTGCCGCAGCCGGCCCTCGTCGGCCAGGATGGTGGGCAGGCCGTGCGACACGGCCCAGGCGATCTCGATACCCTTTTCGTGGGCGCGCGGGCTCATCAGCTCGGCCACCTGGCGCAGCAGGCCCTCGATATCGACCGGGGTCGGGGCCAGGGCGATGTCCGTGGCCCCCAGGCGGGCGAAGTCCAGCACGTCATTGACCAGCGACAGCAGGTGATCGCCGCTCTCGCGCAGGGCGGTGACATAGGCCCGCTGCTCGCCCGTCAGCCGGGTGCCCTCCAGCAGCCGGGCCATGCCCAGTACGCCGTTCAGGGGCGTGCGGAACTCGTGACTCAGGGTGGCCAGTTGCTCGGGCGTGACGCCGGCCGGGGTGCGGGGAGTGCTGCTCATGAGCGCGGAGCCTAGCGGGCGCGGCTTAACGGCCGGTCAAAGGGTGAGGCGATCTGTCCTGCCTGGAGAAGGACACGGCTTCGCCGTTTCACGCGGAAACCCGCTGAAGGTGTGGGAAGGGTCGCGGAGCGCCCGGGCCTCGCCCGGAGGATTGGGATAGTGAATGCCGTTTCGACGAAGACAGACGCTCCGCGCAGCCGTTATCCGGTGAGCCCTCGGGGCGCGGGGTCTTAACCCGCTCCCGATTTCGGCCCCCGACGGGCAGGATGTTGGCGCACCCCGGACCGCACGGGCGATTTCAACCCGTGCCTGTTGCGCGCCGCCGGCCCGTCGCCGAGGGATTGATCCTGAACCCCGATCCGAAGCGCCCGCCTTCCCCGGAGGGACAGGCCACGCCTCGCAAACCGGGCCAGCAGGGCCCAGAGCGACAGCCGACGGAACACGCCCCGCTCGACCACCCCCCAAAGCCCATCAGGTCGCCGGCCGACGTCCCTTCCCTTGCCTTGGGGTGAGATCAGTATGCGGGAGGTTTCGGCGCGTCTGACCGGCGCGATCGATTATTATACAGGACGTTGATTTCGTTGGGATAAGATCCGGAAAGTACGGGCATAGACTGCGCTCTATCCCCATACTTGCCCCCTACGGGCTGCTGCGCAGCCGTCTTCCCCCGGAGGGGGAAGATGAAGGGCGCCGATCCCATCTTCCCCCTGACAAGGGGGAGGACGACCTGCGAAGCAGGTCAGGAGGGGGCCAGCGGCGTTTGCCGGGAAACACCATCCCCCTTCGCCCGCGAACGGAGCCATCCTTAAATCTCACGGCGAGACGATCGCCGGTCTGGACAGGTTTCAGCCTCCAAGAGATGTAAGGCTTGGCGCGACGCGGGGCGTCGGCTTTCGGGCGGGGAGCTGGAGCGTGCTTTCGACCCGATGCGGACACTGCGATTTGTGCGAGCCTCGGGATCGCCGCGTCAAACGGGAAGTCGAATCGTCAGAATGATAAAAGCCCGTAGAGAAGCCGCGCGACGTGAAAGCTTCCATCAAATGGCGAAGGCACGTGATGCCGACGCATTGCCGTCAGACTTCGATCGGGACTTCGCGGCTTGGCAAAGGCGTCGGAGACGTCGCGCTGTCGCAGCTATCTTCCTGACGATAGCCACCTTACTGGCGGGAGTTGCATTGCTGATCAGGGTTTCACCCGTGGTCGCCCAAGATGCGTGTCTGGACGATGGCGGGCGTTGGATTAGCGGGCAATGCGAGGGCGGACGTGCAGGCAACTAACCATGGCCTAAGGTCCGTCAACCACCCCTCTCGGCCTTTCAGAAGGTCTGCTCTCGGGCGCTCAAGTCCAGGTCCGCCGTGTCACCCCGCCCGCCCCTCAAAACGTCGACGCGCCAGATGCGAACCCGCCCTGTTCCTCCCCCGGCGCGGCCGAGCGGCGGTGGGCCAGGGCCTCGGCGACATGCACCCGGCGCACGCCGTCGGCGCCTTCCAGGTCGGCGATGGTGCGCGAGAGGCGCAGCACGCGGGTCCAGCCTCGGGCGCTGATCTGGCCGGCCTCGGCGGCGCGGGCCAGCAGGCTGCGGCCGGCGTCGTCGATGGCGACGATCTTGTCCAGAAAGGCGCCCTCGGCGCGGCCGTTCAGGCTCTCGGGGCTGTCATAGGCTTCGGCGCGGTCGATCTGCCGCTGGCGGGCTCGCGCCACCCGGGCGGCGAATTCGGCCGAGCCTTCGCTGGGCGGCGGCAGGGCCAGGTCGGCGGCGGTGACGGCGGGCATGTCGACCGACAGGTCGATGCGGTCCATCAGCGGGCCCGAGACCCGGCCCTGATAGTCGCGCTGGCAGCGCGGCGCCTTGCCGCAATAGCCGCGTCCGGCCCCGCCATGGCCGCAGCGGCAGGGGTTCATGGCCGCCACCAGCTGCACCTTGGCCGGATAGCGCACATGGGCATTGGCGCGGGCCACCATCACCTCGCCGGTCTCCAGCGGGCCGCGCAGGCTGTCCAGCGCCTGCACCCCGAATTCCGGCAGCTCGTCGAGGAACAGCACGCCGTTGTGGGCCAGCGACACCTCGCCCGGCTTGGCCTTGTGACCGCCGCCGGTCAGGGCCGCCATGCTGGCCGAATGGTGCGGCGAGCGAAACGGCCGCGCGCGGGTCAGGGCCCCGCGCGCAATCAGCCCGGCCACCGAATGGACCATCGAGGTCTGCAACAGTTCGGCCGAGGTCAGGGGCGGCAGCAGTCCCGGCAGGCGCTGGGCCAGCATCGACTTGCCTGAGCCTGGCGGCCCGACAAAAAGCAGGTTGTGACCGCCGGCGGCGGCGATCTCCAAGGCGCGCTTGGCGTGCTCCTGACCTTTCACGTCGCGCAGGTCCTTGGCCCGTTCGCCCTCGATTACTGGACCCGGCGAAGGCGCGCTCAGCACCTGACTGCCCCGGAAGTGGTTGATCAGCGACACCAGGGAGCGCGGGGCCAGGATGCGGGTGCCGCCGGCCCAGGCCGCTTCGGGTCCACTGGCCTCAGGGCAGATCAGGCCCAGGCCCATGGCCCCGGCCGCCATGGCTGCGGGCAGGGCGCCGGCGGCTGGGACGATGCGGCCATCCAGCGACAGCTCGCCCATGGCCGCCCAGTCATCCAGAGCGTCCACCGGAATGACCCCGATCGCCGCCATCACCGCCAGGGCGATCGGCAGATCGAAATGGGTGCCCTCCTTGGGCATGTCGGCCGGGGCCAGATTGGCGACGATGCGCTTGCCCGGCAGCGACAGCCCCAGGCCGGCGAAAGCCCCGCGCACCCGCTCGCGGCTCTCGGCCACGGCCTTGTCGGCCAGGCCCACGATGACGAAGATCTGCTGTCCGCTGGTCAGCTGCACCTCGACATCGACGCGGCGCGCTTCGACGCCCTCGAACGCCACCGTGACGACCTTCGCGGCCATGCCCGCCTCATGGATCGGTTGGAGTTATCCACACACGAACCATGAGGTGAAGGGCGTAGCAAGAACGAAAAATGAACGTTTCGGGAAATCAGCGCCCCAGGACGGTCACGTCGTCCCGGGTCAGGCCTGGCCGGCGCGGATCGCCTCGATGCGATCCCACAGCACCGCCGAGGCGTCGGCCCCGCCAAACCGCTTCAGTTGCTGGGCTCCGGTCGGCGAGGTGACGTTGATCTCGGTGAGGTATTCGCCGATCACGTCGATGCCCACGAACAGCAGGCCGCGCCGCTTCAGCTCCGGGGCGATGATGGCGCACAGTTCCAGATCGCGGGCGGTCAGCTCGACCGCTTCGGCCCGGCCGCCGACCCGCAGGTTGGAGCGCACCTGCCCTGCGGCCGGCACGCGGTTGATCGCGCCCACCGGCTCGCCGTCGACCAGCAGAACGCGCTTGTCGCCCTTGCTGACGGCCGGCACGAACTTCTGGGCGATCACCTGCTCGCGGCCGATCATGGCGTGCAGTTCCAGCAGGGCGTCGAGATTGGGGTCGTCGGCCAGCAGCCGCGCCACGCCCGAGCCGCCACCGCCGTAAAGGGGCTTGAGCACGATATCGCCATGCCGGGCGCGGAAGTCGTAGATCGCCTCATGGTCGCTGGTGATCAGGGTCGGCGGCTGCACGCCGGGGAAGTCGGTGACGAACAGCTTTTCGGGCGCGTTGCGCACCTCGGCCGGATTGTTGACCACCAGGGTGTGGGGGTGGACCTTCTCGAGGAAGTGGGTGGCGGTGATATAGGCCATGTCGAACGGCGGATCCTGGCGCATCAGCACCACATCGACGTCGTCCTTCATGTCGAGCAGCACGATCTCGCCCAGGGTCGCGTGCGCCCCGTGGGTGGCGGTCAGCACCATCGACTGGGCGCGGGCGAACACCCGGCCGTCCTCCATCGACAGCTTGTCGGGCGTGTAGAACCACAGCCGGTGGCCGCGGCTCTGGGCCTCCATCGCCATCTGGAAGGTGGTGTCGGTGTCGATATTGATCCCGTGCACGGGGTCCATCTGGACGGCGACTCTCAACGACATGGACGACTCCGGATCAACTTGGCCCCAGGACGTGCGACGTCCGGCGCTGCGACTGCCTAGTTAAGGCGGTGACGGCGGGATTGCGAGGGGCGAGTTGGGTTTCCGCGTCCTGTGCAGGCGGGGCGCAAGGCGACCCTACCAGCTGTCCACCCGCACCGCCCACGGCCTGACCGACCCGCTCGCGGCGTCCAGACCGCCCACGATCCAGCGCCGGGTGTCGGCCGGGTCGATGACCGCGTCGATCTCCAGGGCCGCCGCCATGCTGGTCGCCTTGCCGGCCGCATAGAGCCGGGCCACCAGCTGGTCATAGAGGGCCTTCTGCTCGGCCGGATCGCTCAGGGCCTCCAGCTCCTTGCGGTAGCCCAGCTTGACGGCGCCCTCCAGGCCCATGCCGCCGAACTCGCCCGTGGGCCAGGCGGCGATGAAGGCGGGGCTGTGGAAGCTGCCGCCGGCCATGGCCTGCGCGCCCAGGCCATAGCCCTTGCGGGTGACGACCGTGAACAGCGGGCTGCGCAGCTTGGCGCCGGCGATGAACTGGCGGCTGACGCGGCGCACGGCGGCGGCGTCCTCGCTGCCCGGCCCCACCATGAAGCCGGGGGTGTCGCAGAGGCTCAGGACCGGCAGGGCGAAGGCGTCGCACAGTTGCAGGAAGCGCGCGGCCTTGTCGGCCCCGTCGCAGTCGATGGCCCCGCCCAGATGGCGCGGATCATTGGCGATCAGGCCCATGGGACGACCCTCGATGCGGATCAGGCCGGTGACCATGCCCGCCGCGAAGCCGCCGCGCAGTTCCAGGAACGAGCCTTCGTCGACGAGACCTGTAATCAGTGTGCGGACATCATAGACGCGCAGCCGGTTTTCCGGGATCGCCTGGCGCAGCCGCCGCTGGTCGGGGGCGGTCCAGTCGGCGAGCGTCCCCTGGAAATAGGACAGGGCCTGCTTGGCCAGCCGCGTGGCGTGGGCTTCGTCGTCGGCCAGGATGTCGATGACGCCATTGGTCCACTGATGGGCCGAGGGGCCGATCTGCTCGGGCTTGAACACGCCCAGGCCGCCGCCCTCGATCATGGCCGGACCGCCCATGCCCAGATTGCTGTCCTTGGTGGCGATGATGATTTCCGACAGCCCCGCGATGGCGGCGTTGCCGGCGAAACAGCGGCCGGCGGCGATGGCGATCTTGGGCACGACGCCCGACAGCTGGGCGAAGCTGCGGAAGGTCGGCACGTCCAGCCCGGCCACGCTGGTGGTGTCGGTGTCGCCCGGCCGTCCGCCGCCGCCCTCGGCGAACCAGACGACCGGCAGTTTCTGGTCGGCGATCAGCGCCATCAGCCGGTCGGTCTTGCGGTGGTTCATCGCGCCTTGCGTGCCGGCCAGCACGGTGAAGTCATAGGCCAGGGCGGCGCAGCGGGCCTTGTCGGGGGCAAAGAGCGCGCCGTTGACCGTACCGATGCCGGTGATCAGGCCGTCGGCCGGGGTGTTGGCGATCAGGTCCTCGGTGGTGCGCCGGCGCTTCTGGGCGGCGATGGCCAGGGCGCCATATTCGAGGAAGCTGCCGGGATCGACCAGATCGTCGATATTTTCCCGCGCCGTGCGATGGCCGGTCTTGCGACGCCGGGCGACAGCCTCGGGACGGGCTTCGTCGAGGGTGAAGCGGTGGCGGGCGATCACCTCGGCCAGGTCAGGACGGATCGCGTCCAGATCCTCGGGCGCGGCGACGGCGGCGACGGCGGCGTCCATCTCGACCGGCTCGAGGAACAGCAGCGGCTGGCCCTCGGCCACGGTCTGGCCCGGGGCGGCGGCGATCTTCAGTACCCGTCCGCCGGACGTGGCGTGGACGAGGTGCTCCATCTTCATGGCTTCCAGCACCGCCAGGGCCTGACCGGGACGGACCAGATCGCCTTCGACAGCCTCGATCGCCCCGACCGTGGCGGCCAGGGGCGCGGCGACGGTGATCGCGCCGTCCAGGGTCTCGAAGTGGGCGTGGGCGGTCTCTGGCGGCAGGGGAAGCCCGGCGACCAGCTCGGCGGCGTGGTCGTCGATGAAGCGGGTGGTCGCCGCGCCGTCTTTCCAGTCCGACTGCGCCAGGATCGCGCGGATCAGCGGGGCGGTGGTGGCGACGCCGGTGATGGTGAATTCGCTAAGCGCCCGGTCCAGACGGGTGGCGGCTTCGACCGGGGTGCGCCCCCGGGTGATCACCTTGGCCAGCAGGCTGTCATAGGCCCCGCCGACCACAAGGCCGACCGCGCCGGCGCCATCCACCCGCACCCCCAGGCCGCCGGGCGGGGCATAGGTGGTCAGGGTTCCGGACGAGGGCTTGACCTGACCGTCGGCGGTCAGGGTCTCGGCGTTGATCCGCGCCTGGATCGCCGCGCCGACGGCGGGCGGGGCGGTGGTCAGGTCCAGCTCGGCCAGGGTCTTGCCGGCGGCCAGCTCGAACTGCAGCCGCACCAGATCCAGGCCCGTGACCTCTTCGGTGACGGTGTGTTCGACCTGCAGGCGGGGATTGGTCTCGATGAAGGCAAAGTCGCCGGTGGCCGTGTCGAGCAGATATTCCACGGTCGCCAGACCGCGATAGCCGGCGCACAGGGCCTGCGCGGCGCTGGCCATGGCCGCGCGGGTGGCGGCCGGCAGGTTGGGGGCCGGGGCGATCTCGACCAGCTTCTGGTTGCGGCGCTGCAGGGAGCAGTCGCGGTCGCCCACCGCCAGCACCACGGCCCCGTCGCCGACGATCTGCACCTCGATATGGCGCGCGCTTTCGATCAGCTTTTCGGCATAGAGGCCATCATCGCCGAACGCGGCCTTGGCCTCGCGGGCGCAGGCGGCGAAGGCGGCGTCCAGCTCGCCGGGATCCAGCACCAGCCGCATGCCGCGTCCGCCGCCGCCGGCCCGGGCCTTGAGCATGATCGCGCCGTGCCGGGTCAGGAAGTCTTCGGCGCCGGGCAGGTCCAGGGCGCCGGTTCCGGGGATCAGGGGCACGTTCAGCTTTGCGGCCAGGGCCCGGGCGGCGGCCTTGTCGCCGAAGGTTTCCAGATACTCGGGCGCCGGGCCGATGAAGGTGATCCCCGCCGCCGCGCAGGCCCGGGCCAGGGCGGGATTCTCCGACAGGAAGCCATAGCCGGGATGCAGGGCGTCGCAGCCCGCGCCCTTGGCGGCGGCGATGATGGCCTCGATGTCGAGATAGGCGCGGGCCCCGGAGCCGGGCAGGGCGACGGCCTGGTCGGCGGCGGAAACGTGCGGGCTGGCGGCGTCGTCGCTGGCGAACACCGCCACGCTCTGGATGCCCAGCTCGGCGGCGGCGCGGGCGATGCGGAGGACGATTTCGCCGCGATTGGCGATCAGCACGCGCTGGAAGGACATGGCGTTTCCTGGAGGGGCTTCATACGGCCGTTTGACGCACCATGGCCGCCCCGGCTTGACTCTCCAAGCCCATAAGATCAGAACAAAATAGGAACAAAGGATTGGGATTATGGCCGGCCCGCGCGACGCGCGCCTAACGGCATTGAAGGGCCAGATGGCTGCTCTGCAAGCAGGCGCCCGGACTCCGAGTCCGATCCTGAGCTTTGGTGATGCGGCGATCGACAGTTGTTTTCCGGCCGGCGGCCTGCCTTCGGGATGCTGGCACGAGGTGATGGGGGCGGGGCTGGAGGACGAGACCTCCGCCGCCCCCGCCGCCTTCGCCGCCCTGCTGATCCGGCCGCTGCTGAAGACCGGGGCGGTGGTCTGGGTGATGCGGCGCAGCGATCTGTTCGCGCCAGGTCTGGCGGGGCTCGACGTTCCCACCGGGCGGCTGATCCAGGTCAAGGCCCGCGACGAGGCCGAGGTGCTGTCGGTGCTGGAGGACGCCCTCTCGACGGTCGGCGTCGCCGCCGCCATCGGCGAGGCCCAGGCCCCGGAGCTGAAGGCCGGCCGCCGGCTGCAGCTGGCCTGCGAGAAGCGCGGCAGTTTCGGCGTGCTGCTGCACCGCCGGCCCTATGGCGGTCCCGCCGGCCGGGCGCGGACGGTGTCGGGTTCGTCGTCGTTCAGCCGCTGGCGCATCGCCGGCGCGCCCAGCCAGCCGCCGCCGGATGTTCCTGGCCTGGGCCTGCCGCGCTGGCGGGTCGAACTTGAGCGCTGCCGGGGCGGACGCTCCGGCGCATGGGTTTTGGAGTCTTCGGAGGCCGAGCATGGCCCGCATCCTTTCCGTCTGGTGTCCCAACTGGCCGATCACGACCTGGCGGCGGCGGAATCCTGGCGTAAAGCCGGTTGAGGGTATCGCCACTGCCCCCCTCCGCGCTGGCGCGCTCCTCCCCCGGAGGGGGAAGATGATCTCGTCTTCCCCCTCCGGGGGAGGAGGATGCGCAGCATCCGGAGGGGGCAAGTCGTTAGCCCCGCCCCCCTTCGCCCTGCTGATCTCCGACTCCGGAACCCGCCGCCTGGCCGCCATCGACGAGGCCGCCATGGCCCTGGGCCTGCGCCCCGGCCAGAAGGCCGCCGACGCCATGGCCCTGGCGCCAGACCTGATCACCGCCGACCACGATCCCGAGGCCGACCGCGCGGCGCTGGAGGCCCTGTGCGACTGGTGCGTACGGTTCTCGCCGGCCGTGGCCATCGACGGCGATGACGGCCTGTTCCTCGACATCACCGGCACCGACCACCTGTGGGGCGGCGAGGCGGCGATGCTGGCCGACCTGCTGGCGCGACTGGCGCGCTGGGGCGTGCCGGCCCGGGCGGCCATCGCCGACACGCCCGGCGCGGCCTGGGCGCTTGCCCGATTTGGCGAGACCGGCGAGATCGCGCCGCCCGACGGTCAACGCGCTCGCCTCGCCGACCTGCCCGTGGCGGCCCTGCGGCTGGACGACACCGCCACCGCCCAGCTGCCCCGCCTGGGCCTGTTCCGGATCGAGCAGTTGCTGGGCCTGCCCCGCGCCCAGCTGGCCAAGCGGTTCGGCATGCATCTGACCCTGCGCCTGGACCAGGCCCTGGGCGCGGCGGGCGAGGCCCTGGTCTATCGCCGGCCGGCCAGTCCGTGGTTCGACCGCCTGGCCTTCGCCGAGCCGATCAGCGCGCCCGACGATCTGGCCCGGGTGGTCGGCGATGTCACCGCCCTGATTTGCAAGCGGCTGGAGGCCGAGGGCCAGGGCGCGCGGCGGTTCGAGGTGGTCTTTCACCGCCTGGACGGCAAGGCCATGCCGGTGCGGGCCGGGCTGGCGCGGCCTGGCCGCGACGCCGCGCGCCTGACCCGGCTGATGGTCCCCAAGCTGGACGTCATCGACCCCGGCTTCGGCATAGAGGTGGTCACGGTGTTCGCCGGCGACGTCGAACCGCTGAGCGCCGTCCAGGCGCGGCTGGACGCCGAGGCCGGGACGGGCCTCGACGAAACGCTCGCCCCGCTGGTCGACCGGCTGATCAACCGCCTGGGCGAGGACCGCGTCTGGCGGGCCGATCCGTATGAGAGCCACGTGCCCGAACGCTCGGTGATCCGCCGCGCGCCGCTGGCCGCGCCCTCCGGCCAGACCTGGGACCCCGAGCGACCCCGGCCGGTGCGGCTGTTCAAGCGGCCCGAGGCGATCACGGCGATGGCCAAGCTGCCCGACGATCCGCCGGTCCAGTTCCAGTGGCGCGGCCGCGCGCACCGCGTGCGCCGGGCCGAGGGGCCCGAGCGGATCGGCCAGGAATGGTGGCGCGGCGATTTCGACGACACCGGACCGGGCAGGATCCGCGACTATTACCGGGTCGAGGACGAGGCGGGCGGCCGGTTCTGGATCTTTCGCCAGGGGCTGTTCGGGACGGGCGAGGACCCGAAGTGGTGGTTGCATGGCCTGTTTGGGTAGCCTGAGCACTTGCCCCCACCGGACCGCTTGCGCGGTCGTCCGCCCCCGGAGGGGGCGGATGATCTCATCTTCCCCCTCCGGGGGAGGAGGGCCGTCAGGCCCGGAGGGGGCAAGGGCATGACCCCCGCCTATGCCGAACTGCAGACCACCAGCAACTTCTCGTTCCTGCGCGGGGCCTCCCACGCCCGTGAGCTGATGCCGACCGCCCAGGGCCTGGGCCTGGCCGCTGTCGGGATCGCCGATCGCAACACCCTGGCCGGCGTGGTGCGCGCCTGGACGGCGGCCAAGGACCTGAAGGTCCGGGCCCTGACCGGCTGCCGGCTGGACTTCGCCGACGGGACGCCCAGCCTGCTGTGCTACCCCTCCGACCGCGAGGCCTTCGCGCGGCTGACGCGGCTGCTGACGGTCGGCCAGCGCCGGGCCGGCAAGGGCGAATGCGAGCTGCACTGGGAGGATTTCCTGCAGCATGCCGAAGGCCAGCTGGCCCTGATCGTGCCGCCGGCCAAGCTGGACGAAGCCTTCACCGCTGACCTGGACCGCATGAGCGCCGACCTGCGCGGCCGGGTCTGGCTGGCGGCCAGCCGGGCCTATGCGGCCCGAGACCTGCAGCGTCTGGCGCGGCTGGACGAGCTGGCCCGCGCGGCCGGCGCGCCGATGGTCGCCACCAATGACGTCCTTTATCACGGCCCCGAACGGCGGCCCCTGCAGGACGTCATGACCTGCGTGCGCGAGCACTGCACGATCCACGAGGCGGGCTTCTTGCTGGAGGCCAATGCCGAGCGCCACCTGAAGACGCCGCAGGAAATGGCCCGCCTGTTCGAGCGCTGGCCGCGGGCCGTCGAACGCACGCTGGAGATCGTCTCGCGCATCGGTTTCGACCTGGGCCAGCTGAAGGAGGAATATCCCGACGAGCCCGTGCCCCCGGGCAAGACCGCCATGCAGCACCTGACCGACCTGACCTTCGCCGGCGCGGCCTGGCGTTATCCGGGCGGGGTTCCGGACAAGGTCGTCGCGCAGCTGAACGAGGAGCTGCGGCTGATCGGCAAGATGAACTACCCCAACTATTTCCTCACCGTGCACGACATCGTGCAGGAGGCGCGCGCCATGGGGATCCTGTGCCAGGGGCGGGGATCGGCGGCCAATTCCTCGGTCTGTTTCTGCCTGGGCGTCACCTCGATCGACCCGACCGAGCACCGCCTGCTGTTCACCCGCTTCATCTCCGAGAACCGCGGCGAGCCGCCGGATATCGACGTCGATTTCGAGCACGAGCGGCGCGAGGAGGTGATGCAATATGTCTATCGCCGCTATGGCCGCGACTATGCCGCCATCTGCGGCACGGTGATCCACTACCGCCCGCGCAGCGCCATCCGCGACGTGGGCAAGGCCCTGGGCCTGACCGAGGATGTCACCTCCCTGCTGGCCGCCACGGTCTGGGGCAGCTGGGGCTCGGGCCTGCCGGAAGAGCATATCCGCAAGGCGGGCCTTGATCCCGACGCGCCCGAGATCGCCCGCGCGGTCAGCCTGGCCAGCGAGCTGCTGGGCTTTCCCCGCCACCTGTCACAGCATGTCGGCGGCTTCGTGCTGACCAAGCGGCGGCTGGACGAGACCGTGCCGATCGGCAACGCGGCGATGAAGGACCGCACCTTCATCGAGTGGGACAAGGACGATATCGACAGCCTGGGTTTGATGAAGGTCGACATCCTGGCCCTAGGCATGCTGACCGCCATCCAGCGCGGCTTTGGCCTGCTGCGCGCCCAGCATGGTCTGCATATCCACGATCTGGCCGACGTCCCCCGCGAGGTGAAGGGCGTCTATGACATGCTGTCCAAGGCGGACTCGGTCGGGGTGTTCCAGGTCGAGAGCCGGGCCCAGATGTCGATGCTGCCCCGGCTGAAACCGGCGGAATTCTATGACCTGGTGATCGAGGTGGCGATCGTGCGGCCCGGGCCGATCCAGGGCGACATGGTCCATCCCTATCTGCGGCGTCGAAACGGTCAGGACCCGGTGGAATGGCCGGCCCCGTCGCCCGAACACGGCCCGGCCGACGAACTGCGGGGTATCCTGGGCAAGACCTTCGGCGTGCCGCTGTTTCAGGAGCAGGCCATGAGTCTGGCCATCGAGGCGGCCAAGTTCACACCTGACGAGGCCGACGGCCTGCGCAAGGCCATGGCCACCTTCAAGAACCTGGGCACCCCGGCCGAGTATCGCGACAAGTTCGTCGAGGGCATGGCCGGTCGCGGCTATCAGCGCGACTTCGCCGAGCGCTGCTTCAAGCAGATCGAGGGCTTTGGCCACTATGGCTTTCCCGAGAGCCACGCGGCCAGTTTCGCCAAGCTCGTTTATGTCTCGGCCTGGATGAAATGGGCCTGGCCGGATGTGTTCTGCGCGGTGCTGATCAATTCCCAGCCGATGGGCTTTTACCAGCCAGCTCAGTTGGTGCGCGATGCGCGCGAGCATGGCGTCGAGGTCTTGCCGCCCGATGTGATGAGCAGCGACTGGGACTGTACGCTGGAAGACATCCCGAAGGCTGCGGCAACCTCCAATGTCATCCCGGACGAAGCGAAGCGGAGATCCGGGACTGATCCAGAGCGCCGCGCTTCCGGCGGTCCCGGATCTTCGCGATCCGCGCTCGTCCGGGATGACAGGGTTTCTGCGAACAAGCTCTTCAACCCCGACACCCGCCCCCTGTGGAAGGCCGTTCGCCTGGGTCTGCGCCAGGTCAAGGGCGTGCGCGAGGCCGAGGCTAAACTGCTGGCCATGGCGCGCGACGAGGGCGCGCGAACCCCGGCCGACTTCGCGCAATATGGCGTGCCGCAACGGGCCCTGGAGCTGCTGGCCGAGGCCGACGCCTTTGCCTCAACGGGCCTGAGCCGGCGCGAGGCCCTGTGGGCGGTCAAGGGCGTGAAGGGCGAGAGCAAGGCGCCGGTCCAGGCGCCTTTGCTGGCGGGGCTGCCGCTGTTCGAGGCGGCGGTGAGCCTGCCGGTCATGGCCCTGCCCCAGGCGGTGGCCGAGGACTATCGCACCACCAGCCTGTCGCTGAAGGCCCATCCCTGCGCCTTCTACCGACCGATGCTCGACAAGATGGGCGTGATCCCCGCCGACCGTCTGCCGCAGATCAAGGACGGCAAGCGCGTCGCGGTGGCCGGTATCGTGCTGATCCGCCAGAGGCCCGGCACCGCCAAGGGCGTGGTGTTCGTCACGATGGAGGACGAAACCGGCGTGGCCAATGCGGTGGTCTGGAAGGACCGCTTCGAGGCCGACCGCAACACGGTGATGACCGCCTCGTTCCTGGTGGTGCACGGCAGGGTGCAATCGGCCGAAGGCGTGATCCACGTGGTCGCCGAACGCTTCACCGACCTGTCGGCGGAGTTGGGGCGGCTGAAGGAAGATCCCGCCGCGCCGGCCCCGCGCGTGCGGAGCAAGGTCTCAGGGCGCCTGCAGAGGAGCCGGGACTTTCACTAGGCAGATGTTCCAGGAGCGCCGGCGAGGATGGTCCGGATCGGGCGCCTGTGCCTTTGACCGCTGGCGACCCTGGTCGGGCTCTGCGAGATCGAGTTAAGTTCAGCGGTCGGCGCCCCTCTGGATCACAGCCTGCGCGTTGAGCGGCGCCGGGCTGCCGGTGAGAATCCAACTGGCCAGCAGGTCGAACAGACCGGGAGGATAGGCCGCCGTCTCACCCGTCGGCCCCTGGAATTTCTCGAGCAGTCCGTGATCGGCCCGCGGGAAGACGATCAGGTCCAGGTCGGCCCGGCTGCGCTGGATGTCTTGCAGCACCTGGATCGTGCCGGCGCTGGGCGTCTGCGGATCCTGGCCACCCAGGAGCCAGAGCTGGCGCGATTTGATCGTCTCGATGATCGGGCGCGGCTCATAGTTGAAGGTCAGGCCCTGCGACAGCGTTGGCCCAAACTGCCGAACCTCGGCGGTCGGCATGCGCAGCAGGATGCCGGTGTAGGAGCGGGGCTGGATTGCGGCGAGCCAGGGTTCTTCGCGATATTTCGATTTTAGGGCGTCCAGGGCTTCGAACCCCTGCGAGAAGTTCGACCTGACCACCTGTTCCGTGGCTGCGGTGACCTCTCTTGCCTGGCTCAGGGCCACGTCGCCAAAGCCGGCCCGGCGCAACTGACTCTCCACGACCGCCCGGTCTTGCGCGGGCGGGCCTTCGGCCATGGCGAAGGCGGGAACGACGAAGTCCAGAGGCGTCAACGTCGCCACGAGGGGCGCGACCCAACCGCCCTGACTGGCCCCGATAACGCCGAATTTTTGGACGTGTGGCGCCAGACGCCGGGCTTCCTGGACGGCGGCGGCGGTATCGGCGGCGCGAACATGGAAGTCGGCCGTGAGGTCGCCCCCCGAGGCGCCGGTCCCTCGCTTGTCATAGACGAAGAATCCGACGCCGCGCCGCGCCAGCTCGAACTGCCAGCTTGCATCGTCGGTGTCGGGATCGTTGTTGGACCCGCCGATCCAGACAGCGACGGCCTTTGTCCTCGCCTCGCCGCCGGGCGGCAGCACGAGCTTGCCGTGCAGCGCGATGCCTGCGCTGTGGAAAGTCGTTTCACGTACGACCAGCGGCGCACGGCGGCCAAGCTGCATGCCGGACCCGGTCTCCATATGCACCCGCCCCGACTCGCATGGCTCGAAGCGCAGGGTCAGCCTAGGCGAGGTCGATGTGGCATAGGCGCCGTCCACCTGTTCGACGAGCTTGCCCAGACCGCCTTCGGAGCGTCCGTACCGCAGGTTACGGGGATCTCCGTCGCTGCCGGTGATGGAGAGGAACCGCCCGTCCGGGAAGGCGTAGGCGCCGAGCCGGCAGCGCAGGCTCGGGTCCAACCGGGTTGTGATGGTCTTGTCCAGACCCGTGGGCGGTGTCGCGGCGATCAGCGCGGCGACGGCGAGATTGGCGGCCAGGGTGAGCATATCGGTCCTTCAGATCAACGATGAGACCACCCCCGACGGGATGGCCTCCGAGCCATGGCGGTTGTCCCTCCACACGGCGTGTGGAGGTCCTCGCGGGCCGTTCGGCCGAAGGTCGTTGCGGGACGGGCGGCGGCTCGCTAGGCCTGGCTTCGCGAACGGCGCCAAAGTTGCGCGAATGGGACGACATGGACGGCAAGGCGAGCGCACAGAGCGCGGCGACGACCGCGCGACGATGGGGAATCGACCTGGCCATCCTGGTCGCCATCGGATTGCTGATGGGATTCCTGGGGCCGTTCGATACCGATCGGCTGCCCAAGGTGGAGCGCTATCTCTACTGGATGATCTGCGTGGTGGGCGGAGGGGTGATCGGGGTCGTGGCGGACGAGGGGTTGAGCCGGCGCATGGCCGCGACCTGGCGACGCGTGGCGGTCGTCTCCGTGCTGATGACGCCGCCGGTGACGCTTCTGGTGCTGGCGGCCCAGGGCCTTCTCCTGAACCAGGTGCTCAACTGGCCAAGCTACCTCGGACTACTCTGGCAGGTGTGGCCCATCATGCTGCCGTTAATGTTGGTGCGAACCCTGGCCTGGCGGCGATCGCCCGCGCGGGTCGAGACCAGAACTGTCATCGCCGCGCCGCTGCCCGAGGCCGAGGCCGTCTTCAGGCGACGACTTTCGGCGAAACGTCGCGGAGCCCGGCTGCTCGCGATCGAAGCGCATGGCCACTATCTGAGGGTTCACATGGACTCTGGCGCGGAGCTGATCACCCTTCGGTTCGCCGATGCTCTGGATGAGTTGGCGCAAGCCCATGGCTGGCGTGTTCACCGCTCGTGGTGGGTTGCGGCGGACGCGGTGGAGAGCGTGCGCTGGCGCCGTGGCGCGGGTGAGATGCGTCTTCGCAGTGGCCTAATGGCGCCGGTGAGTCGCACCTACGCTCCGATCTTGAAGGAAGCCGGTTGGTTCTAGGTGTCCCTCCTGGCCAAAGGGGTCTTTGCCAAGGTCCGATTTCCACCCATAGCGGCCCTCCGTATCGTCTGCTTCCGGACGGCAAGCGATGATGAAGGCTGAGCGGCCCCGCCTAGTTCAGCCGCAACCGCACCCGCTCGCGCGCCGCGCGGGCGGCGATGGCCGCGCCGCCGTCGAGGATCTGGGCCCGGGTCAGGGCTTGCAGAGCCCCCGCCAGGGCGCCCTGGCCTTCGCGGGCGGCGGCCACGTCCAGCCAGGGCCGGTGGTCGGCCGGATTGAGCAGGGCGCGGCGCAGGGCCGAGCGTTCGGCGCGCGGCCAGTCGCGGGCCTGCTGGGCGCGGGCGAAGATGTTGTTCTGTAGACGGATCAGCACGGCGCGGTCTGGGACTGGGGTCATCAGCAGTTCCAGCCTGGCGGCCACGTCGGGCGTCAGGCCGGTGCGCAGGGCGCGTCGCGACAGCTCCGAGGGCAGCACCACCCGGCCCTCGCCGAATGGATCGAGGGCCAGCGGCCCCTCGTCGGTCTCGATGCGCAGCAGGAAGTGGCCGGGGAAATCGACGCCGTGCAGGGCGAGGCCGGCCTGCCGCGCGGCGTGCAGATAGAAGACGCCCAGGGCCACCGGCAGGCCCTTGCGGCGCTGGGCGATGGCGATCACGTCGGCATTGTCGGGATGGTCGTAGCGGATCAGGTCGCCGGTCAGGCGCAGGTCGCCGGACAGGGCCTCGGCGACGGCCTCTTCGGGCGACTCGGTCTTGAGGCGTTCGGTCAGGCGTTCGCCGGCCTGCTGGGCCAGGGCGATCACCGGGGCGGTGTCGCGGTCGGGGTCGTCGTGTACGGCGCAGGCCAGGGCGGCCTCGAACAGCGGAAAGCCGTGGTCGGGGCCTGTGCCGATCCGGGTCAGGATCGCCTCGGCCTCTTCGCGGGTCATTGCCCTTCCATCCAGGCGTCGCGCAGGTGACGCGGCCAGCGGCCGGGCGCCAGGGCGATAAGGTCCAGACGCAGCGTCGTGTTCCGCAGGGCGGTGCGATGCTGGACGATATGGGCGGCGGCGCGTCTGAGGCGGGCGCGCTGGTCGAAGGTCACGGCGTCGAGGGCGTCGTCCAGGCTGGCGCGTTGCTTGACCTCGATCACCGCCAGCACGGCGCCGCGCTGGGCCAGAAGGTCGATCTCGCCCAGCGGGGTGGGCAGGCGAAAGCCCAGGATGCGATAGCCCTTCAGCATCAGCCAGGCGGCGGCCAGCACCTCGGCGCGTCGGCCGCTCAGGCGCGCCTTGGCGCCCCGCGCCTGACGGGCGGCGGTCATCCCTCGGGATCCTGAGCAGCGTCCTTCAGGGCCAAGGCCTGGCGGTAGAGATCGCGGCGCGGCAGGCCCAGGGCCTTGGCCACTTCCGAAGCCGCCTCGCCCAGCGGCAGGCGGGCCATAGCCTCGCGCAGGGCGCTCTCGGCGTCGCCGGCCTGGATCGGCGCTTCCGAACCCGGACCGACCAGGATGACAATCTCGCCCTTGGGGCTTTCAAAGCGCGGATCGGCGGCCAGCACGTCCAGCGGGCCGCGAATGCAGGTCTCGTACAGCTTGGTCAGTTCGCGGGCCACGGCGGCGTCGCGCGGCCCGAACACGGCGGCCATGTCGGCCAGGCTGTCGGCCACTCGCGAGGCCCCTTCATAGAAGATCAGCGTGGCCCGCACGGGGGCCAGTTCCTCGAAGAAGGTCTTGCGGGCCGCGCTCTTGGGCGGCGGGAAGCCGGCGAACAGGAAGCGGTCGGTGGGCAGGCCGGCCAGGGTCAGGGCCGCCAGGGCCGCCGAGGCGCCCGGGATCGGGAACACCTGATGGCCGGCGGCGATGGCTTCCCGGGCCAGGCGAAAGCCGGGATCGGAGATCATCGGCGTGCCGGCGTCCGAGACCATGGCCACGCGCTCGCCGGCCGCCAGACGCTCCAGGATCTTCGGCGTCACCCGGTCGGCGACGTGCTCGTCGTAGCGCTCCAGGCGCTTGGAGATCTGGTAGGCGGCCAGCAGCTTGCCCGAGACGCGGGTGTCCTCGGCCAGCAGCACGTCGCAGGCGTTGAGCACATCCAGCGCCCGCAGGGTGATGTCGCGCAGGTTGCCGATCGGCGTCGCCACCAGATAGAGGCCCGGCGCCAGGGGCGCGTCGGACAGGGCGGGCGGGTCGGGGTGGCGGCTCACGCGGGGGGATCCTTCCGCGCCGGGGCGCGATGCTGGTTCGGGACCCAGTCCTATCAGGTCGCGAGCGCGCCTGTCAGCCGGTCCAGCACCAGACGCCCGGCGCGGGTGGCGCGCAGGCGATGGGGATCGTCGACCAGCAGGCCCAGTTCGACGTGATGGCACACCTTGGCGGCGCCGGCCGACAGGCCCAGGATCGCCAACTCGTCAAAGGCCACGCCGTCGTCGATCCGCAGGCCCAGCAGCAGGCGCTCCTCGGCAGCCTCGGTGGGCGAGAGGGTCTCGCGCTCGAAGCCGACCCCGGTGTCGCGTACGGCGGCGATGTAGTCGGCGATCCTGCGGTGGGCGGTGGTGGCGACTCTCCCGCCCTCGAGGTTCAGGCGGCCATGGGCCCCGGGTCCGACGCCGACATAGTCGTGGCCGCGCCAGTAGACCAGATTGTGCCGCGACCGCGCCGCCTCGCCCCGGGCGTGGTTGGAGACCTCATAGGCGTCGAAGCCATGGGCTTCCAGCACCTGCTGTGTTGCCTCGAACAGGTCGTGGGCCCGGTCTTCATCGGGGACCACCAGCGCGCCGCGTCCCACCGCGCGGTCAAAAGCGGTGCCGGTCTCGATGGTCAGTTGGTAGGGCGAGACGTGCTCGGGGCCCATGGCCAGCACCTCTTCCAGCTCGGCGCGCCAGTCTTCGACGGTCTGGCCGGGGCGGGCATAGATCAGGTCGACCGACAGGCGTGGGAAGGTTGCTGCGGCGATCGCAATGGCCCGCCGCGCCGCGCCGGCGTCGTGATTGCGGCCCAGCAGGGCCAGGGCCTCGTCGTGCAGCGACTGGACGCCCAGCGACAGGCGCGCCACGCCGGCCGCCGCCAGGGCGGGAAAGCGGCCGGCCTCGGCGTCGGTGGGGTTGGCTTCCAGGCTGATTTCCAGATCGTCGACGGGCGACCACAGGCGCCGGGCCGTCTCGATCACCCGCGCCACCTGGGCCGGATCCATCAGGGAGGGCGTGCCGCCGCCGAAGAAGATCGACAGCAGGCGGCGCGGCCCGGTCAGGGCGCGCTGGGCTTCAAGGTCGGCGACAATGGCGTCGGCCAGCTGGGCCTGCTCGTCGGTCCGCCCCCGGTCGCGCACGACGTTGAAGTCGCAATAGGGGCAGATGCGCGCGCAGTAGGGCCAGTGGATGTAGACGCCGAGCGCCGGGAGAGCGGTCATGCCGTTTCGCTTTCCACCAGGGTTGTCATCCCGGACGAGCACCGGCGCAGCCGGGGCGAAGATCCGGGACCGACCTGGAACGCGGCGCTCTGGCGTCGGTCCCGGATCTGCGCGCTGCGCGCTTGTCCGGGATGACACCCGAGGTGAAGCTTACTCAAACAGCGCGGCCTTCAGCTTCTCGAACGCCCGGGCGCGGTGGCTCATGGCGTCTTTCGCCGCCGGTTCCATCTCGCCGAAGGTCAGGTCATGGCCCTCGGGCACGAAGATCGGATCATAGCCGAAGCCCCGGGTCCCGCGCGGCGGGAAGGCCAGGGTTCCGTGGACCTCGCCCTGGACCACCACCGACGGACCGTGCGGCCAGGCCACGGCCAGGGCCGAGGTGAACCAGGCGCTGCGATCGTCCGAGCCGCTTTCGTCCAGCCGCTCCTCGACCTTGGCCATGGCCAGGGCGAAGTCCTTGCCCGGTCCGGCCCAGCGGGCCGAATAGATGCCCGGCGAGCCGTCCAGAGCGGTCACCGACAGACCCGAGTCGTCGGCGATGGCGATCATCCCGGTCAGGTCGGCGGCGTGACGGGCCTTCAGCAGGGCGTTGCCGACGAAGCTGGCCTCGGTTTCCTCGGGCTCGGGCAAGCCCAGGGTCCCGGCGGCGACGAGTTCGAAGCGGCCATCCAGCAGGGCGGCGATCTCCGGCACCTTGCCGGGATTGTGCGTGGCCACTACGAGTTTAAGCCCAGGCTCCAGTCTCAACGCCATGTCGGCCTCCTTGCGGGAAATCACTATGCGGCTCCTTTACTCCGCCTTGTCGCCGTTTGCGCGCAAGGTTCGCATCGTGGCCCACGAAAACGGCTTCACCGACGCGATCACGCTGGAGACCGTCGCCCCGTTCACCGACGAGAGCCTGCGCGCGATCAATCCGCTGAGCCAGGTGCCGACCCTGATCCTGGGCGACGGCGAGATCCTGTTCGATTCCTCGGTGATCTGCGACCACCTCGACGCCGAGGGCGGCGCCGGCCTGATCCCGGCCGGGGGCGCCCCGCGCCGGCGCGCCCTGACCCTGCAGGCCCTGGCCGACGGCATGGGCTCGGCCGCGATCGCCGTGGTCCGCGAGCGCATGCGGCCGGCCGATGAGCAGCGCCCCGAGCTGATCGAGCGCCAGCTGAAGGCCATCGTCGCCGGTCTGGACTTGCTGGAGACCGAGGGCTTCACCCCCGATCTATGGACGATCGCGCAGATCGCCGTCGCGGCCCAGCTGGCCTATTTCGACGCCCGCCAGGTGATCGACTGGCGCGAGGGTCGACCCAATCTGGCCGTCTGGTTCGAGGCCGCCAGCCGGCGTCCGTCGATGGTTGTGACTTCCGTGCAACTGGCCTGATGCCCATCGACCATCATTGCTAAAGTTTAATATCGTTTATCGATATTCAGCATTGTTGCAGACCAAATCGGGGCCTATCTGTTGAGCGTGGACGTCGCCGAGCCCGGCTGGCGTCCGGCCACCTCATGGATCCGCCCAAAAATGCCCGCCGCCCGACTGTTCGACATCGCCGACAAGGTCCTGATGACCCTGATCACCGCCGCCCTGATCGTGGGCGTTCCGGTCTCGGCGATCGCCTTCGTGGTGCAGACGCTCTAGGGGCTTTGGAGGCCCGCCGCGACGCGGGGCAGACATAGGACTGCCCTGGGGAGGGCGAGGGAAAACAGCCAATGCGCGCCTTGGGGCCCGGCTCGGTATCGAGCTTTCTGAAGATCATCCTCGACGTCATCTATGTCGGCCTGTGGATCTTCGTCAGCCTGCTGTCGCTGTTCACCCTGGTGGCGCTGCTGTTCAGCTTCAATCCGGAGCTGCTGGCCCAGATCCTGCCGATCAGCGACGCGGTCGAGGCCGTCAGCCGCGACGGGCCGCTGTTCGCCGGCGCCCTGGCCGCCTGGGCCCTGCTGCTGGGCGGCTGGATGGTGATCGTCGAGCGGTTGCGCCGGATCTTCGCCACCCTGACCGCCGGCGACCCCTTTCATCCCGACAATGTCCTGCGCCTTCGCGTCATTGGCCTGATCCTGGCCAGCCTTGAGGTGGGTCGCTACGTCTTTTCCGGTCTGGCCCGCTGGCTGGCCCCCAAGACCAAGGTTATCGACGACAGCTTCACCCTGACCGCCTGGTTTTCCGTGATGGTCGTCTTTGTCCTGGCCGAGGTCTTCCGCGAGGGCGCCCGCCTTCGCCGCGAAGCCGAACTCACCATCTGATCCGCGGAGATTTCATCCCATGCCCGTCCGCGTGAACCTCGATCGCGTGTTGCTTGACCGCCGCATGTCGCTGACCGAACTGTCCGACCGCGTCGGCGTCACCATCGCCAACCTGTCGATCCTGAAGACCGGCAAGGCGCGGGCGGTGCGGTTCTCGACCCTGGACGCCCTGTGCCGCGAGCTGGACTGCCAGCCCGGCGACCTGCTGACCTTTGAATCCGGCCCGCCCGACAGCGAAGACTGAGCCGGCGGCCCAAAATACCGCTCTCCCCGGCGAAAGCCGGGGCCCAGATCGAACCCCCAGACGCAGTTGTGCTGGCACAGTCGCAAGTCGCGTCATCCCCAGATGCTCAGGTTGAATCTGGGCCCCGGCCTTCGCCGGGGAGAGCGGATTCAAAGACGGGTCAACGACCCATCATCTTCCTCTACAGCGGCGAGCGAGCCCGCACGGCGCGTCCCGCCTCGCCGGTGGTGTCGACCACGGGCACGGGCAGGGCGTCGGCCTCGGTTTCATAGGCCCAGACCCGGAAGCCGTTCAGCTGGTGGGGCCCGAACGAGGTCAGCATCGCCACGTCGGCGGCGTCTCGTCCGTGGGCCACGACAATGCGGCCGATGCGCGGGATGTTGTTGCGGGGGTCGAAGGCCCACCATCGTCCGCCCAGATAGACCTCCATCCAGGCGCTGAAATCCATCGGATCGACGCGCGGCACGCCGATGTCGCCCAGAAAGCCGTTCACATAGCGGGTCGGGATGTTCAGGCAGCGGCACAGGGCCACGGCCAGGTGGGCGTAGTCGCGGCACACGCCGATGCGGCCCTCATAGACCTCATGGGCGGTGCGGGTGGAGCAGGCGGTCTTGTAGTCGAAGGTGATGTGGCCGTGCACGAAGTCGCAGACGGCCTGGACCCGCGCCCAGCCTGGCTGGATGTGGCCAAAGCGGTCCCAGGCGATCTGGCTGAGGTGGTCGGTCTCGCAATAGCGGCTGCCCATCAGATAGCCCAGGCAGTCGTCGGGCAGGTCGGCGACGGGGTGCAACCGGGCGTCTGGGGCCCGGGGATCGACGGCGCCGCTGTCCTCGATGACGCTGTCGCTCCACAGGGTCAGGACGCCGGCCGGGGCCACGAAGCGCCGGCAGGGATTGTCGAACATGTCGCGATAGGTCGAGGTCTCGATGGCCGGCGTCGTGAAGAACGATTCCGCCATCCGCACATCGGCCTCGCGTCCGTCGCGCAGGCCCAGCAGGGTCACCATCGCCGTCGGCCGCTGGCAGTAGACCGTGATCTCGTAGCCATAGCGGATCAGCATCGGGGTCGTCTCACGCGGAGCCGGGCGCCGAGCGGGCGAGGCCGGAAATCGAGAAGGGTTTTGACGGCAACGCGCAGAGCGGCCGAAGGATGCGTCAGCCGAAAGCCGTGACGAGCGAGGGAGCCAGATGGTCCTCGATGCTGGTCACATCGACCTCGACATCCATGCCCAGATAGTCGGTGGGAAAGCCCGCCCAGGTTCCGTGAACGGGCGGCGCCAGGCGCGCATCGCGCACCACGGCGACGCGGATCAGATCGGTATTGCCGACGATGCCGTTGGTCGGGTCGAACTCCACCCAGCCGCATGACGGCAGATAGACCCGCAGCCACGCGTGGGTGTGGCCGCCTCCGGTGCGCTCGACGGCGACCTGCTTGCGCGAGGGGCTGTGGATGTAGCCGGACACGAACTGGGCGGCCAGGCCCAGGCTGCGGACGGCCTCGATCATCAGCACCGCGAAGTCACGGCACGTGCCGCCCCCGCTCTCCAGGGTGGTCAACGGCGTCTGCACGCCGCGTTCGAAGCGCTTGCCGTATCGAAAGTCGGCATAGATCGCCTGGGTCATCTCGGCCAGCAGGTGCTGCAGGCAGGTGGCCCCCGACGGCTTGACGAACCGCAGGGCCCAGCGGGCCAGGACGCCGTCGGGGTCCTCATGCTGGGGCGCGATCGACTGGACCAGATCCGGCAGGTCGTCGGTGGAATAGGCAAAGGGCCGGCCGGCTTCATAGACATCGACATGGCCAGGCACGTCGCCAAAGGCGGGCAGGGGCGTGTGGTCGAGGGTGAACTGGCTCTCAAAGCTCAGCTCGCTGGCGCGGCCTTGAAAGCGGGCGACGCCGATCCAGTTGCCCAGCACATCCTGGACGTACCGCAGCTGGATGGGGGTCGGCGCGATCAGCAGGGTCGACGACAGCAGTCGCTGATCGCAACCTTCGCGCGGGCGCAGCATCATGCGATGGTCGCCAAACGCCACGGGATTGCGATACCGGTAGCGCGTCAGATGGCGGACCGAAAGCACAGGCATTGCACATTACTGGCCGGGATTCGGACCTGGGGTCGACCCACCTTCTTGTCGCAGGTGATCCGGACCCGGTCATTGTGCTCAATGCGGGCGCCCCGTCGGCCTTTCTGCTTCTGGGGGACCATGCGGGGCGGGAAATCCCCAGGCGCCTGAACCGGCTGGGGGTCAGCGACGCCGCCCTGGACCGCCATATCGCCTGGGATATCGGCATTGCGGGCCTTGGAGCGCGGCTCTCGGCCCTGCTGGAGGCGACCTTTGTCGCGCAGGTCTATTCGCGGCTGGTCGTCGACTGCAATCGCCGCCCCGGGGCCGACGGCGCGATGCCGGCGGTCAGCGACGGCGAGCCGATCCCCGGCAATCGGGACCTTTCGCCGCTGGCCGTCGCGGCCCGGATGGCCGAGATCTACGACCCCTACCAGGAGGCGATCGCCGCCGCTCTCGAGGCGCGGGCCGGACGCCAGACCGTCCTGATCGCCCTTCACAGCTTCACGCCGTCGATGCAGGGCCAGGATCGGCCCTGGCGCCTGGGCGTGCTGCACCGTCACGACTCGCCGTTCTCGTCGGCGGTGCTGGCCCGGCTGCGGCAGGATCTGGGCGAGGCGGTCGGCGACAACGCGCCCTATGCGATGGACGAAACGGACAACACCATCCCGCTGCACGCCGATGCGCGCGGTCTGGACTATCTGGAACTGGAGGTTCGTCAGGACCTGCTGGCCGACGCCGAGGGACAGGCGGAGATGGCCGAATGGCTGGCGCCGCGACTGGTCGAGGCGCTGGAGGCTAGAGCGTTATTCGGCGAAGTGGATACCGGTTCGCCGCCGAAATAACGCGTCAAAACAAAAATCTAGAGCAAACGACATGATGCAATCATGGCGATCTTTGCTCTAGAGCTCGGCTTCCAGAGCCGCCGCCTGGCGGGCGCGACGCCTAGCAAACAGCAGGGCCGCCTCGGCCGCGCCTTCGACGCCGCCGCCGGCACGGTCCAGGATGTCACTCTCGACGAACTGAAGGCCCGCCTCGCGCTCTGACTGCCACACCGACCGGGCCAGGTGGATGCGTCGCACGCGGGTGTCGACCAGATAGAGATCGCCGTCCGGAAGGATGGCGCCCAGCAGCCGGATCCGCGCCCCGCCCTCGGCCACGTCGATCAGGGCGCAGCGCAGCGTGTCGCGGCCGCTGATCAGATAGACCTTCCGCGAGGTCGGCCGGCGCGCATGGGCGCGCTGGTCGGCGGCGGTGGTGGTTTGTCGGGCGGTTGCTCGCATGGGATGAGCTTATGCCACGACTAGGTTAACGAGCAGATGCTTGTGCTGAAGGTTGGGTGAGACGCTTCGCCGCGCCTGCCGCGCGGGCAGATTTCAGTTGTAGCGCGGCTTTTTCAGCAGGGTGGTGCGGTCCATCGAGCGGATCTCGACCTCGAAACTGTCGCCCTCGCGCAGCACGCGCAGGGGGATGGTCGCCCCGGCCGGACCCTGGTTCCACAGGGCGGTGTAGAATTCGGTCAGGTCGGAAACCCCCTGGCCGTCGACGGCCAGGATGATGTCGCCGGGCCGCAGCTCGGCGCGGGCGGCGGGGCCCTTGGGCGAGATGCCGACCACCACGACATGGTCTTCGATCTCCTGGGCGAAGACGCCCAGCCAGGGGCGCGGCGGATGGGGCGACTTGCCGCGCGCCAGATCGTCGAGGATCGGCGGCAGCAGTTCGGCGGGCACGAACAGGGTGATCGGATTTGACGAGCCGTCGCGGCCGCGGGTCTCCAGGCTCAGCGATCCCAGGCCCACCAGGTCGCCCTTGGGGCCGATCAGGGCTGCGCCGCTCCAGTGCGGATGGGCGGGCGCGGCCATGATGGCGTCGTCCAGCCGATATTCCCAGTAACCGGCGAACGGCATGCGGGTGACGATCTGGGCCGCCGCCGCGTGGTCGCGCCCCCCGGCCCCGGCGGCGATGACCGCTGCGCCGGCCGTCAGGTCTTTCGACGAGCCGATACGGATCGGCGGCAGGTCCAGCGGCTGCAGGGCCTGGACCAGGCCCAGCCCGCTGCGGGCGTCGATGCCCAGCACATGGGCCGAGACCCGGCGGCCGTCATTCAGCGTCAGGATCACCTCCCGCGCCTCGGTGATCAGATAGGCCATGGTCAGGACCAGCCCGGTGGGACTGATCACCACGCCGTTGCCGATGCGCTCGGTCCCCAGGATCGTCGCCGTATAGGCGTCGGCGGGCACGCGCGCCTCAAGGGCGACGACGGAGTCCAGCACGGTGTCCAGGTCGAACGGATAGGCCTCGGCCGACGGCCGCAGCCGGGCTTCGACTTCATGGCCCCTGAAGGGAGGCGGGAAGGGTGCGGGCACGTCGATCTCCTTTCGGAGATCGAATCTGGGGCGCGTCGACGCCTCGGGCAAGAGGGCGAGGCGTCGCGGACCCGTTTCCGGGCCCGGGCGCCTATTTCCCGATGGCCGCCTTCTGGAACGCGAACAGCTCGCCGATGCCCTTTTCGGCCAGGCCGTACAGGGCCTCGAACTCGCCGCGGGTGAAGCCGCGCTTTTCGCCGGTGGCCTGGATCTCGACGATGTCGCCGCCTTCGGTCAGCACGAAATTGCTGTCGGCCTCGGCGTTGGAGTCTTCCTCATAGTCGAGGTCCAGCACCGGGGTGTCGGCGAACACGCCGCACGAGACGGCGGCGACCTGGCCGGTGATCGGGTCGTTCTTCAGAACGCCTTCATCCAGCAGATATTGCGTGGCCAGGCGCAGGGCGACCCAGGCGCCGGTGATGGCGGCGGTGCGGGTGCCGCCATCGGCCTGGACGACGTCGCAGTCCAGGGTGATCTGGCGCTCGCCCAGGGCCTTCAGGTCGACCACGGCCCGCAGGCTGCGGCCGATCAGGCGCTGGATCTCTTGCGTGCGGCCGGTCTGCTTGCCGGCGGCGGCCTCGCGGCGGCCGCGGGTGTGGGTGGCGCGGGGCAGCATGCCGTATTCAGCCGTGACCCAGCCCTGACCCTTGCCGCGCATCCAGCCGGGGATGCTTTCCTCGACACTGGCGGTGACCAGCACCTTGGTGTGGCCAAAGCCGATCAGGCACGAGCCCTCGGCATAACGGTTGACCCCGGTCTCCAGCGAGACGGCGCGCAATTGGTCGGGGGCGCGTTTCGAAGGACGCATGGCTAACTCCGGGGCTTTGAATGCTAGAAGGGGCCGCTTATCCTATCTGTGACGGGAACTTGAAAGAGCGCCCGACGTATTTGTCGCTTAGCGAGGTCTTCGGCTTCCCGCCATGACGCAATTGTTTGGTCGCACGCCTGGCCTGACCGAGTTGGACGCCCGGGCTCGCGACATCTTCAAGCGCGTGGTCGAGTCGTATCTGGAGACCGGCGAGCCGGTGGGTTCGCGCACGATTTCGCGCGGCGGCCTGCAGCTGTCGCCGGCCTCGATCCGCAACACCATGCAGGACCTGGCGCAGCTGGGCCTGCTGGACGCCCCCCACACCAGCGCCGGGCGCATCCCCACCCACGCGGGCCTGCGGATGTTCGTCGACGGCTTTCTGGAGGTCGGCGATGTTGGCCAGGAGGAGCGCCAGGCCATCGAGGCGCGTCTGTTCTCGCGCGGGCGCTCGTTCGAGGAAGCCCTGGCAGAAGCCGGCTCGATCCTGTCGGGCCTGGCCGGCGGGGCCAGCATCGTGGTGACGCCCGTCCGCGAGGGCGGCGTCAAGCACGTCGAGTTCGTGGCCCTGGGCGGCGATCAGGCCCTGGCGGTGATGGTCTTCGAGGACGGCACGGTCGAGAACCGGCTGATGAAGCGCGCGGCTGGCATGACGCCGTCAGCCTTCCAGGAAGCCTCCAACTTCCTCAACAGCCGCCTGCGCGGCCGCACGCTCAGCGAAGCCATGGACGAGGTCCGGGCCGAGCTGGAGACCGCCCGCCGGCAGCTGGACGAGACGGCGGCGCGGCTGGTCGAGGACGGTCTGGCGGCCTGGGGCGGCGGCGAAGGCGACGCCCGGGCCCTGATCGTGCGCGGCCAGGCCAACCTGCTGGGCGAGCCCGGCGCGCGCGAGGATCTGGAGCGCGTGCGCATGCTGTTTGACGATCTGGAGCAGAAGGGCCAGCTGATCGGCCTGCTCGACGACGTCCGCGAAGCCCAGGGCGTGCGCATTTTCATCGGGGCCGAAACGCGACTCTTTTCGCTTTCGGGTTCCTCCGTGATCGCGGCGCCCTATATGACGGGCCAACGCAAGCTGCTGGGCGCGATCGGGGTGATCGGGCCTACGCGCCTCAACTATGCCCGGGTGATCCCGCTGGTGGACTATACCGCCCGCGTGCTCGGCCGGATGATGGATGGATAAGGACTAGGACCATGAGCGACGATCAAGCGCCGGTTGAAGAGATGGACATGGCCCCGGAAGCCGAGGACGCCGCCCAGGAAATCGAGGCGCTGAAGCTGGAAGTGGCGGCCCTGAAGGATCAGGCCCTGCGCTATCTGGCCGACGCCGAGAACACCAAGCGCCGGGCCGAGCGCGAAATGAACGACGCCCGCGCCTATGCGATCCAGAAGTTCGCCCGCGACCTGCTGGCCGCCGCCGACAATCTGGCGCGCGCCACCGCCATGAGCCCGCGCGACTCGCAGGATCCGGCCGTGACCAACTACATCATCGGCGTCGAGATGACCGAGAAGGAGCTTCTGGCGGCCTTCGAACGCAATGGCCTGAAGAAGATCGAGCCGGCCAAGGGCGAGAAGTTTGACCCCCACCTGCACCAGGCGGTGATGGAGCAGCCCTCGACCGAGGTCGCGGCCGGCGGCGTCATCCAGTTCCTGCAGGCCGGTTACGAGCTGATGGGTCGCCTGGTCCGCCCGGCCATGGTCGCCGTGGCGGCCAAGGGCTCGACGGCGCCGGGTTCGGCTGAACCCTCGTCGGGCGGCGGCGCCAATCCCTATGCGGGCGCCAACACCGAGGCCGACGGCTCGGGCGGTTCGGTCGACATCAAGTCCTGACGCTTTTTCTGGTCGCGCGCCCCCTGGTCGCGAGCCTTGTCGGCGCGTGACCAGGCCCGTTCGTGCAGGTTGAAGAACACCGTCTGGACCAGCGGTTCGACGACGCCCACCGCCAGGGCGATCCGCCAGTCGCGGGTCAGGGCATAGGCGACGGCCACCGCCACGGTCAGGTGCATCGAGGCGTAGGTCAGGGTCTTGAGGGCGAGGCGCATGGCGCACGATCCTAGTTGCGAACTATTCTCAAAAGATAGGCGCGGTTTCCGTGCCTGCAAGGGGGCCCGCCCTCTTCCCCAAGCGCGCGATTTCGCTAATGTCGGCGGTCCATTCTTAACGGGACAACGCGGGGATTCTCTCGACGCGCGTGGTCCCGGAACCTGGACCTGATTTATGAAGCTTACGATTGAACGGGCGGCGCTGCTGAAGGCGCTGGGTCATGTGCAGAGCGTCGTCGAGCGCCGCAACACCATCCCGATCCTGTCGAACATCCTGCTTTCAGCGGATCGCGACACGCTGAGCTTCTCGGCCACCGACCTGGACATGGAGATCATCGACGAGGGCCGGGCCCAGATCGAGGTGCCGGGCCAGATCACCGCGCCCGCCCAGACCCTGTACGAGATTGTCCGCAAGCTGCCGGACGGTTCGGACGTGTCGCTCAGCTTCAGCGGCGATGACCCGCGCCTGGTGATCCAGGCCGGCCGCTCGCGCTTCAACCTGCCGGTGCTGCCGGCCGGCGACTTCCCGGTGATGAGCAGCGACGGCCTCTCGGGCCGCATCGCCGTCGACACCAACGAACTGATCCGGCTGATCGACAAGACCCGGTTCGCGATCTCCACCGAAGAGACCCGCTACTATCTCAACGGCCTCTATCTCCACACCGTCAACGAAGGCGGCGTGGTCAAGCTGCGGGCCGTGGCCACCGACGGCCACCGCCTGGCCCTGGCCGAGATGGACGCCCCCGAGGGCGCCGCCGGCCTGCCGGGCATCATCGTGCCGCGCAAGACCATCCAGGAAGCCCGCCGCCTGATGGAATCGGCCGGCGAGCATGTCGACCTGCAGGTCTCGGCCCAGAAGGTGCGCTTCGAGTTCGGCGCGGCCGCCCTGACCTCGAAAGTCATCGACGGCGCCTTCCCCGACTATCTGCGGGTCATTCCGCGCGACAACGCCAAGATCCTGACCCTCGACAACGACCTGTTCGCCAAGGCCGTCGACCGCGTGGCCACCATCTCGGCCGAGAAGAGCCGCTCGGTGAAGCTGGCCATCGAGCCGGGCCGCATCACCCTGACCGTCCGCAACATGGAAGCCGGCCAGGCCGTCGAAGAGGTCGAGGTCGATTATGACGGCGAGCCCTTCGAGATCGGCTTCAACGCCCGCTACCTGCTGGACGTCTGCGGCCAGATCGGCGGCCCGATCGCCGAGTTCCGCTTCGCCGACCCGGCCAGCCCCACCCTGGTGGTCGATCCGACCGATCCGGGCGTGAAATACGTGCTGATGCCGCTGCGGGTCTGATCCCGCCGAGCAGATGATCCAGGGGCTGCGCGAGGACCTGTTTGTCGAGCTGCTCGACAACATGTTCACCCTTTGGGACGCGACGGATTTTGCAGGCTGCACGACCTGGTTCGACCGCTCGCAGCGCGTCGAGGCGGCGTTCGGCAGCGTCGAGCACCGCATCGACCTGATCGCCATGAACTACGCCGTCCATCGGTCGATCGCCCCCGACGCCCGCTTCGACTCTTTGCTCCGGGAGATCGTCGACCGTGATGAGGCGCGCCAGATCTTCCAGGCCAATATGATGCGCGTGCTGATGGGCGCGGCCGGCGTCTGGCAGAAGGACAATCTGGAGATCGCGCGGCGGTATTTCGGGTAGGACGGCCAGCGCCGCAGGCCCCCTCCTGACCTGCTGCGCAGGTCGTCCTCCCCCTTTCAGGGGGAAGACGGCTGCGAAGCAGCCCGTAGGGGGCAAGTGCGGGGATAAACTGCGCCCAATCCCCAAACGATCGCTGCGAGACAGCAGTGAAATCAACGCCCTGCAAACAAAACGAGCGCGCCTGTCAGACGCGCTCAAACCTCCCGTATTCTGTACCCACCTCGTCGCGAGGAAAGGGCGCAAGGCCAGCGACCATTGCGGCGGCGGGGGGTGATCGAGCGGGGCTGGGGTCGAGGGGGATACTCGACCGGTCCGGGGATCCCGGCGTTGCGGGACCCGCCCGCCGTTGGCGTGGATGAGGACAGACGGGTGTGTTCATTAGTCATTAGCTTGGCTCGCCCGCCTCGACCGCCGAGCGGTTCCGGAAACGGAGCGGCTTGGCTCCCGGTAAGGCCTGAACAGGGCCACCTGACGGGACGCTGACGGATAACGATGACGCGGAGCGCTCGGCTTCGTCGAAACGGTATTCTCTATTTCTCATCCGGACGTGGTCCGGACGCTCCGCGACCCTTTCCATCAACTCGGCGGTTCCCGCGCGAGGTCGCGAAACTGTGTCCGCCAGACTTGCCCCCTCCGCGCCTGCGGCGCTCCTCCCCCGGAGGGGGAAGATGAGTCGGCGGGTTTCATCTTCCCCCGCCGGGGGAAGACGGCTGCGTAGCAGCCCGTAGGGGGCAAGTGACGCAACCGCCAACCTGCCTTAAGAGACCCCCATGGCGTCGGCCGCGATCAACACCCTGACCCTGACCGACTTCCGGTCCTACGCGCACGCCCGCCTCGAGACGGGCGGCGCCAGCGTCTATCTGTTCGGGGCCAACGGCGCCGGCAAGACCAACCTGCTGGAAGCCATCAGCCTGCTGTCGCCCGGCAAGGGCCTGCGCGGCTCCAGCCTGGCCGAGGTGGGGCGGCGGCTGCCGGGCGAGGCCACCGGCCGGGCCTGGGCCGTGGCGGCGCAGGTCGAGGCGGGACTGGAGGAGCCGGTGCAACTGGGCACGGGCGTCGAGACCGGCGGCCAGACCCGGCGGCTGGTGCGGGTGGATGGCGAGACCGTGCCGCCCGGCCGGCTGGCCGATCACATCCGCCCCATCTGGCTGACCCCGGCCCAGGACCGGCTGTTCCTGGAAGCCGCCTCCGAGCGCCGCCGCTTTTTCGACCGGCTGGTCTTCGCCGGCGAACCGTCTCACGCCGCCCACGCCAACGCCTATGACAAGGCCCAGCGCGAACGCATGCGCCTGCTGACCGACGCCTTTGAAAGCGGGGCGCCGGCCGACCCCGTGTGGCTGACCGCTCTGGAAGCCCGCCTCGCCGAGGCCGGCGCCCTGATGGCGGAGGCGCGCGCGCGGACGCTGATCGCCCTGCAGGCCGAGATCGACGGGCGCGGCGACCGGCCCTTCCCGCAGGCGAAGCTGTCCCTGACCGGCGAGTGGGAAAAACTGGCGCTCGAAGGCGTCGAATTCGCCGAGATCGAGCTGCGTCTGGCCACCGCCCTGGCCGCCGCCCGGCCCCGCGACGGCGCCGCCGGACGGGCCCTGACCGGCCCGCATCGGGGTGATCTGGACATCCTGCATGTCGAGAAGGACCGTCCGGCGGCGGAATGCTCGACCGGGGAGCAGAAAGCGCTGATTCTGAACCTGGTTTTGGCCCAGGCGGCGCGACTTTCGCGTGCGGAATCCGCGCCGAATCCTATAGTATTGCTCGACGAAGTCGCCGCGCATCTCGACCTCACGAGGCGAGCCGCTTTGGCCGACGAAATCACGGCGCTCAAGCTCCAGGCCTTCCTCACCGGCACGGACGAGTTGCTGTTCGACCACCTCAAAGGTCGGGCTCTTGGCGTTCGCGTGTGCGACGCCGGCCTGACCGCTTTGGAAGACGTATGACGCAAGAGACCGAAGGCCCGCCCAAAGACGCTGGTGAAGACAACAGCGGCGATCGCCTGACCACTGCCGACGGCTCGCAGATGGCGGCCCCTGAAGTGATGAGCGGCGACTATGACGCCGACTCGATCAAGGTGCTCAAGGGCCTGGACGCGGTGCGCAAGCGCCCCGGCATGTATATCGGCGACACCGATGACGGCTCGGGTCTGCACCACATGGTCTATGAGGTGGTCGACAACGCCATCGACGAGGCCCTGGCCGGTCACGCCACCAAGGTGGAGGTGATCCTCAACGCCGACGGTTCGGTGACGGTCACCGACGACGGTCGCGGCATACCGGTCGACATCCACGAAGGCGAAGGCGTCTCGGCGGCCGAGGTCATCATGACCCAGCTGCATGCCGGCGGTAAGTTCGACCAGAACAGCTACAAGGTCTCGGGCGGCCTGCACGGCGTGGGCGTTTCGGTGGTCAACGCGCTCAGCGACTGGCTGGAGCTGAAGGTTCACCGCAACGGCAAGTCCCACCAGATGCGCTTCGAGCGCGGCGACGCCGTGTCGTCCCTGAAGGTGACGGGCGACTCGCCGATCCGCGAAGAAGGCACGCCCAAGGCCGGCGACTTTCTGACCGGCACCGAAGTGACCTTCTTCCCGTCGCTTGAGACCTTCGCGTTCATCGAATTTGACCGCAAGACGCTGGAGCATCGCCTGCGCGAGCTGGCGTTCCTGAACTCGGGCGTGACCATCTATTTCCGCGACCTGCGCGACGCCGAGCCGTGGGAAGAAAAGCTGCACTATGAGGGCGGCATTGAAGCCTTCGTGCGCCATCTGGACAAGGCCAAGACGCCGCTGCTCAAGGCGCCGATCGTCATTCGCGGCCGCAAGGACAAGGTCGAGATCGATCTCGCCCTGTGGTGGAACGACAGCTATCACGAGCACATGCTGTGCTTCACCAACAACATCCCGCAGCGGGATGGCGGCACGCACCTTTCGGCCTTCCGCGGCGCCCTGACCCGGATCATCACCAACTACGCCGAGAGCTCGGGCATCACGAAAAGGGAAAAGGTCAGCGTCGGGGGCGAGGACGCCCGTGAAGGCCTGACCTGCGTGCTGTCGGTCAAGGTGCCCGACCCCAAGTTCAGCTCGCAGACCAAGGACAAGCTGGTCTCGTCAGAGGTGCGCCCGGCCGTCGAAAACCTGGTGCAGGAAGGTCTGGCCAGCTGGTTCGAGGAACACCCGACCGAAGCCAAGGCCATCGTCTCCAAGATCGCTGAAGCCGCCGCCGCTCGCGAAGCCGCCCGCAAGGCCCGCGAACTGACCCGCCGCAAGAGCGCGCTCGACATCACCAGCCTGCCCGGCAAGCTGGCCGACTGCGCCGAACGCGATCCGGCCAAGTCCGAAATCTTCATCGTCGAGGGTGACTCGGCCGGTGGCTCGGCCAAGCAGGCCCGTAACCGCGACAACCAGGCGGTGCTGCCCCTGCGCGGCAAGATCCTCAACGTGGAACGCGCCCGGTTCGACAAGATGCTGTCGTCCGACCAGATCGGCACGCTGATCACCGCCCTGGGGGCCGGCATCGGTCGCGACGATTTCAACGCCGACAAGGTGCGCTACCACAAGATCGTGCTGATGACCGACGCCGACGTCGACGGCGCCCACATCCGCACGCTGCTGCTGACCTTCTTCTACCGGCAGATGCGCGAACTGATCGATCGCGGCTACATCTATATCGCCCAGCCGCCGCTCTATAAGGCCAGCAAGGGCAAGTCCTCGCGCTATCTGAAGGACGACAGCGAGATGGACGCCTTCCTGATCGACGAGGGCGTCGACGGGGCTGAACTGGACCTGCCGTCCGGCGAGCGTCGCACCGGCAAGGACCTGCTGGCCCTGATCCAGCTGTGCCGTCAGGCCAAGGGCAATATCGATCGTCTGGCCGCCCGCGCCCCGGCCTTCGCCGTGGAGCAGACGGCCCTGGCCGGCCTGCTCAGCGAAAGCCCCGACATCGCTGCTGCCGCCGCCCGCCTCGACCTCTATGCCGAGGAGGGCGATGGCCTGTGGACCGGCGAGCGCGGCGACACGGCCTATATCTTCAAGCGCGTGCGGCGCGGCGTGACCGAGAGCGTCGTTCTGGACGATGGCCTGCTGAACGCCGCCGACGCCCGCCGTCTGGCCGAGCGGGCCGGGGCCCTGGCCGAGATCTTCTCGGGCCGGGCCGTGTTCCGCCGCAAGGACAAGTCGACCACCGTCCGTGGACCGATGGATCTGGTGGGCGCGGTGATGGACGCCGGTCGCAAGGGCCTGTCGATCCAGCGCTACAAGGGTCTGGGCGAGATGAACCCTGACCAGCTGTGGGAGACCACCCTCGACGTCGAGGCTCGCACCCTGCTGCAGGTCAAGGTCAATCATGCCGACGACGCCGACGACATGTTCAGCCGTCTGATGGGCGACCTGGTCGAGCCGCGCCGTGAATTCATCCAGGAAAACGCCCTCGACGCCGAGGTCGACGTCTAGGGCAAGTCTCTGATTTGCCGGTATTTTGAGCAACCCAAGCTCAAAGTCCCGGCGAAGACAGGGGTCAAGCTCGCCAATTCAACGAAAGCGTTGTTCCTGCGGCGATCTGACGCATGCCGCGAGTGACGCCGGCGTCAACTTGCGAAACTCTCGGGCGATTCGGCATAGAATTGCGTGAGGACCCTCCAAGTTGAAACAAGACGCCAGTCTGCGTCCGGAACGGATTCTGGATCTCTCCGAACGTCTGAGTGCGGTCGCGGGCGAAAAGATCGGCGAGATCACCCGCGTCAACCGCGCGGCCAAGATGCTCTCGATCAACGCCCTGATCGTCGCCGCCCGGGCGGGCGAGGCCGGCAAGGGCTTCGCCATCGTGGCCGAGGAATTCAAGAAGATCTCCACCGAGATCGACGCGGTCGCCGCCGCCCTGGAAAGCCAGGTGCGCGCCGATCTTGACGAACTGACCGCCATCGGCGGCGCGATCCTGGGCCATATGCGCGGCCAGCGCCTGGCCGACCTGGCCCTGAACGCCATCGAGATCGTCGACCGCAACCTCTATGAACGCACCTGCGATGTGCGCTGGTGGGCCACGGATTCCGCCGTCGTCGCCTGCGTCGACGACGCCTCTCCCGAGACCGCCCGTCACGCCAGCCAGCGTCTGGGCGTGATCCTGGACGCCTACACCGTCTATCTCGACCTGTGGATCTGCGACGCTCGCGGCAAGGTCGTGGCGACGGGGCGGCCGGACCGCTATCCCGGCGCCCGCAACATCTCGGCGGCCGACGCGTCCTGGTTCCGCGACGCCATGAAGACCGCCAGCGGCGACGACTTTATCGCCTGCGACATCGAGCGGGTGAAGGCCCTCAATGACGCCCCTGTCGCCACCTACGCCACGGCCATCCGTGAGGGCGGCCTGAGCCATGGCAAGGTGCTGGGCGTGCTGGGCGTTCACTTCGACTGGAAGCCCCAGGCCCAGGCCGTGGTCGACGGCGTGCGCCTGACCACCGAGGAGCGCAGCCGTTCAAGGGTCATGCTGCTGGACCAGAGGGGCCGCGTTCTGGCCTCGTCGGACGGTCGCGGCATCCTGACCGAGACCTTCCCGCTCAACACCTCTGACGGCGGCATGGGCAGCTATGCGGATGGCGACCTGACCGTCGGCTATGCCCTGACGCCAGGCTATGAAACCTACAAGGGCCTGGGCTGGTATGGCTGTCTGGTGCAAAGCAAGGAGCCGGCCACGATCCTCGAAACAATGGCCAAGTCGGTTGCCGCCTGAGCGCGGCAAGCAGACGGCCTTCTGGCGATGTTTCGGAGTTTGGCGCACCCGACAGGATTCGAACCTGTGACCTCTGCCTTCGGAGGGCAGCGCTCTATCCAGCTGAGCTACGGGTGCGTCCGCCTTGCGGGAACGGCGTCTTAGCCGAAAGGCGCGGTCGGCGCAAACGGGGTTATGCGTCGCCCGCTATTCTCCGCCCATATAAATGAAGCGGGCGATGAACAGGGCGGCCAGCACGAACAGCAGCCAGTCGCTGATCCGCGCCTGGCCCCGGGCCAGTTTCAGCGCCGCATAGCTGGTGATGCCGAACGCCAGGCCATTGGCGATCGAAAAGGTCAGCGGAATGGTGATCAGGGTCAGGAAGGCCGGGATCGCCACGCCGGGATCGTCCCACTCCACTTCGGCCAGCGAGCCGATCATCATGGCTCCCACCAGGATCAGGGCCGGCGCGGTGGCGGCGATCGGGATGGCCTGGACCAGGGGGGCGAAGAACAGGGTCAGCAGGAACAGCAGGCCGACAATGACCGCCGTCAAGCCGGTGCGACCGCCGGCCTGCACGCCCGAGGCGCTCTCGATATAGCTGACCACGGTGCTGGTGCCGGCCACCGAACCGGCGATGGTGGCCACCGAGTCGGCCAGCAGGATGCGGTTGAGGCGCGGGATCGAACCATCGGGCGCCACCAGCCCGGCCTTCTTGGTCACGGCCACCAGGGTGCCGACATTGTCGAACAGATCGACGAACAGGAACACGAAGATGATCTCGGCCATGGCCATCGCCATGCCGGCCTTGGCGCCGCCGCCCAGGTTCAGGGCGGCGGGAATGTCGAGCTGGAAGGCGGTGGCCGACAGCTCGGCGAGGGAATAGCCGCCCGGCGCGATCTTCGACAGGCCCATGAACCAGCCCAGAACCGCCACCAGCAGGATGCCGATCAGGATCGCGCCCTTCACCCGCCAGGCCATCAGCGCCCCGATGATCGCCAGGCCAGCCAGGGCCAGGATCGCGGTCGGCTTGGTCAGGTCACCCAGTCCGACCAGGGTGGCCGGATTGCTGACAATGATGCCGGCCTCCTTCAGGCCGATGAAGGCGATGAACAGGCCCACCCCCGCCGCCACGGCCGAGAAAAGCGGCCGGGGAATAGCCCCGACGATCAGCTGGCGGATGCCAGCCACGGTCAGCACCAGGAAGGCCACACCGGACAGGAACACGCAGCCCAGGGCGGTTTGCCAGGGCACCCCCATGCCGATCACGACCGTGTAGGTGAAATAGGCGTTCAGCCCCATCCCCGGGGCAAGCGCGATGGGGTAGTTGGCGATCAGCCCCATCAGGATGCAGCCGATGCCGGCCGCCAGGCAGGTGGCGGCGGCCACAGCGGCGACGGGCATGCCCGCCTCGCCCAGGATGGCCGGATTGACGATGACGATATAGGCCATGGTCAGGAAGGTGGTGACGCCGGCCAGCGCCTCGGTGCGCAGGTTGGTGCCCTGGGCCTTCAGGCCAAACTGGCGTTCAAGCAAACTCATCAACTCACCCCCGACTCTCGCCGTGGAGTTTGTCCAAGCATCTCCCGAACGCAAGCGCTGACCGTCAGTCCTTGGTCGGATCGGCCGCGTTAGGGTCGCCATAGGTCAGGGAGACGAAGACGTCTTCCAGATCCGGGTCTTCGGTGGCGATGTCCTTGATGTGTATGCCGCTGGCCCGCACCGCCGCCAGCACCTGCTCGACGCTGGACTGGCCCGTGCGATACGACACCGCGAACGCCCCGCCGGCCCGGATCTTGGTCTCGAAACCGGCCAGGGCCGGCGCGACCGTGACCGGCTGCTCGGGTGTGACCACCACATTGCGGCTGTCCATGCGCTTGAGAAGCGTGGCCGTCGGCTCGCAGGCCACCACCTCGCCGCGATTGACGATGGCGATCTGGTCGCACAGCTCCTGGGCTTCTTCCAGATAGTGGGTGGTCAGCACGATGGTGACGCCCAGTTCGTTGAGGCCCTTCACATAGCTCCAGAGCTGGCGGCGCAGCTCGACATCGACGCCGGCGGTCGGCTCATCGAGGATCAGCACCGGCGGCTGGTGGACCATGGCCTTGGCCACCATGAGGCGCCGCTTCATGCCGCCCGACAGCTGGCGGACATAGGCATTGGCCTTGTCGGACAGTCCCAGCGCGCTGAGCAACTCGTCGGTGCGGCGCTCGCCCTTGGGCACGCCGTACATGCCGGCCTGGACGTCCAGTGATTCGCGCGGCGTGAAGAAGACGTCGGTGGCCAGTTCCTGCGGCACCACCCCGATGGCGGCGCGGGCGTCGCGCGGCCGCTGGTCGATGTCGCGATCCCAGATCCGCACCGTCCCGCTGGTCTTGCGGGTCAGGCCGGCCAGGATGTTGATGAAGGTCGACTTGCCGGCCCCGTTGGGCCCCAGCAGGCCGAAGATCGAGCCGCGCGGGACCTTCAGGTCGATGCCGTTCAGGGCGCGCTTTTCCGGCGAGGTCTTGGTGGCGGCGTAGGTCTTGAACAGGCCTTCGGCTTCGATGGCGTAGGCGGGCAGGTCCATGCAACGTCCAGACAGGTCCCGAAGGGGACGATAGGGCCCAGGCAGGTCCCGCGGGGGACAATAGGGCAGGGAAGGCGCGCGGCTTGAATTGACGGCGGCGCGACAGGTCGCATAGGTATGCCTGCATCGCCGCCAAGCCAAGGCCGCGTCCAGACTTCAAGGGTTTTCGAACATGGCGCGCAAGGCCAAGACCGTCACCGCCACCGCTCCGACCGCCATGGACGTCACTGTGACGGCTATCGGCGCGGGGCCCGCGCCGGAAACCGTGATGGTCCGCTCGCACCGCATCGCCTGCGACGGCGTCGGCGGGGCCCTGGGCCATCCGCGCGTCTGGCTGGAAATGGGCGCGGCCGGCTTTGTCGACTGCCCCTATTGCGACCGCCGCTTCGTGGCGACCACGGCGGTTGGCGACGAGAACGAGCAACTGGCGCCGGGCGTCTACGAAGGCGCCGGCGGCCACTAGCGTTTTTCCGTTTGTCGCGTTCTCTTTGCGCGAACCGGTAGCCACTTCGCTCGAAAACGCTGACCCATGACCGACCTCGTTCCCGCCTCGCGCCGCGCCGAGACCCTGGCCGAGGCCTGGGCGGCGGCCGAGTGGCCGCATGAGGCGCCGGTTCTGCGCGCCATCGCCATGCCCTCCGACACCAATCCCGAAGGCGACATCTTTGGTGGCTGGCTGCTGTCGCAGATGGACCTGGCGGCGGCCTCGATCGCCTTCCACCGCGCGGCCGGTCGGTGCGCCACCCTCGCCATCGACGGCATGACCTTTATCAGCCCGGTCTTTGTCGGCGACGAGGTCAGCCTGTTCGCCAAGGTCGTCCACACCGGTCGCACCTCGCTCAAGGTCGGGGTCGAGGCCTGGCGCCGCCCGCGCGACAGCGAGCAGGCGCACAAGGTCACCGAGGGTGTGTTCACCTTTGTGGCGATTGATGAGAACCGCAAATCGCGACCGCTGCCTTAGGCGCCAAGCGGCGGCCCGGCGCCCGCTTGGCCGCCTAGAGCCCTAACGCTCTTCGTCGAACCGGTTGGCCACCAGTTCGCACAGCGCTTCAAGGGCAGTGTCCGCTTCGGGGCCTTCAGCGGCGATATCGATGGTCGAGCCGATGCCGGCGGCCAGCATCATCAGGCCCATGATCGAACGGGCGTCCACGCAGGCGCCGTCGCGGCTGACCGTCACCTCGGCGTCGAAACCAGCCGCCATCTTCACGAACTTGGCCGAGGCCCGGGCGTGCAATCCCCGTTCGTTGACGATTTCGACCGTCCGCTCCGCCATGCGACTCATTTTTCTCCCGCGAGCACGTAGGAGGCCACGGAGATATATTTCCGTCCAGCCTCCTGGGCGTGGGCGACGCAGGACTGCAGGTCCTCGCGCTGGCGCACGCTGGCCAGCTTGATCAGCATCGGCAGGTTCAGGCCGGCAATCACCTCGGCGCGGGTCTGTTCCATCACCGAGATGGCCAGATTGCTGGGCGTGCCGCCGAACATGTCAGTGAGCACAATCACGCCGCCGCCGCTGTCCACGACGGCGCATGCCTTCAGAATGTCGGAACGCCGACGTTCCATGTCGTCTTCAGGACCGATGCAGATCGCTTTCACCGCGGTCTGCGGGCCGACCACATGTTCCATGGCGGAGACAAACTCCTCCGCCAGACGCCCGTGCGTAACGATCACGAGCCCGATCATGCCAGATGTCTCAACCGGGATCCCCATAACCCGTGGCGGCCGGGAGGAGCCGCGCGGGCGCACTTGATACGCTCGTTAGAGAGCGACTCCAAGATGCTCCAGCATGCGTCTGATTTTCGCGGGCGCAGCGGGTTCCAGGGGCCACAGGTCGAAAACGGGAACGCTCACGCCGCAGAGGGTCTCGAAACGGGGCTGCGGCAGGCGTTCGACGCCGCTGGACGCGTCAACGCACCGCACGAGCAGGGCGATCCGGGCGAAGCCGATGACGGGGGTGGGGACGACGCCCAGACCCCGAATCTCGATCAGGCCGGACAGAGAATCAGGGGCCTTGCCATAAAGCTGGCCGCCCGAGGCGAAGACGACCGTGCGGTCGTCAGCCACCAGGGCGAAGCCTGATTCGACGGCGCGCAGGGCCAGATCGCTCTTGCCGACGCCTGAGGGACCCTCGATCAGGGCGCCGCGCCAGAGTCCGTCGCGGCGCAGGGCGATCAGGCCGGCGTGGCGGATCACTCGCGCGATTCCGGCAGGTCGACGGTGAAGCGCGCCCCCAGCAGGGCGCCGTCGGCGTCGACCCGGTTCTCTGCCTTCAGCTCGCCGCCATGGGCCTCGACGATCTGGCGGGCGATGGACAGGCCAAGGCCCGAATTGCCGCCGAACGCCTTGCCTTTGGGCCGTGAGGTGTAGAAGCGCTCGAAAATGGTCTCGAGGTTCTCGGCCGGTATGCCGGGGCCGTCGTCGTCGATCGTGGTGACCAGCCGGCCGCGCGTCCGTGTCAGGACGACGCGGACCTCGCCGTCGGCGGGGCTGAACGAGCGGGCATTGTCGATCAGGTTGCGGAACACCTGGCCGATGGGGGTCTCGCGCGCCATCAGCCTGGCCGGCGCGAGCGGATCGCCGGTCGAGACGCTGACCCGCACGCTGCCGGGCGCGTCGCCGGGGCGCAGCTGGGCCTCGTACAGACTGGCGACCTCGGCCAGCAGTTTGGCCAGATCCAGCGCCTTGGGCGCCTCGCGCGACAGCTCTGCGTCCAGGCGCGAGGCGTTGGAGATGTCGGTGACCAGCCGGTCCAGCCGGTTGACGTCGTTCTGCAGAATGGCCAGCAGCCGGGCCCGGGCGACGGGGTCGGAGACCAGATCCAGGGTCTCGATGGCCGAGCGGATCGAGGTCAGGGGGTTCTTGATCTCGTGGGCCACGTCAGCGGCGAAGCGCTCGATCCCGTCCATGCGCTCGGACAGCGAATGGGTCATCTCCTCGAGCGCGCGGGACAGGTCGCCGATCTCGTCCTGACGCTTGGCGATGTCGGGCAGGGAGATGGCGCGCGCGCCCTCCAGACGCACCCGGTCGGCGGCGCGGGCCAGGCGCATCACCGGCTCGGCGATCAGCCGGTGCAGCAGGATCGACGAGATCAGGGTGGCGCTGATCGCCACCAGGATGAAGGGAAGCAGGGCGCGGCGCTGGGCGGCGATGATCGAATCGACGTCGCCGACCTCCAGGGTGAGAACGCCGAGCACCGCTCGCACGTGCTGGATCGGGATCGACACCGAAACCACCCGCTCGCCGTTCTCCGACATCCGCGTACCCGCCACCGGAGAGCCGCGCAGGGCCTGGGCCAGCTCGTTGGACAGGCCCTGGCTCGCCTTGGCCGCCTTGGCCTTGTCAGCGGGATCGTCGCGGGCGGCGGCGTCCTTGTCGCCGGGCTTGCGCGCCGGGGGCAGGACCTTCCATTCCACGCGGTCGGCGACCATGAAGCTGTCGGCCAGCACATTGCCGTCGGCGTCGAACAGTCGCGCCCGCTGCGAGCTCGGAATGAACAGCAGCTGGAAGATGGCGCTGGCCGCTTCGGCGTTCAGCGCCGGCTCGGGCTCGCCCTCGGTGGCCAGCTGGTCGATGACCTTGGCGATCAGGTCGCCCTGGGTGGTCAGGCTTTCGACCCGGGCGTTGACCAGACCACTGCGCAGTTCATTAAGCACCAGCGCCCCGATCACCAGGATCGCCAGCGCCAGCACATTCAGACCAATGATCAGCCGGCCCAGACGCGAACCGCGCGGCCACGACCAGCGACGCCGTGGCGCGCCGGCGTCAGGCTTCGCGATAACGATAGCCAACGCCGTACAGGGTCTCGATGGAGTCGAACTCGGGATCGACCTGGCGGAACTTCTTGCGCATCCGCTTGATGTGGCTGTCGATCGTGCGGTCGTCGACATAGACCTGATCGTCGTAGGCGGCGTCCATCAGGTTGTCGCGGCTCTTCACGAAGCCGGGGCGCTGGGCCAGGGACTGCAGCAGCAGGAACTCGGTGACGGTCAGGCGGACGGGCTTGCCTTCCCACAGGCTGTCGTGGCGTGCGGGGTCCAGGGTCAGCTTGCCGCGCTTCATCATCTTGGAGCCCGCCAGGCCTGCGGCGATCGACGGTTCCTCGTCCTCGGGACGGGCCCGGCGCAGCACGGCCTTCACGCGTTCCAGCAGCAGGCGCTGGCTGAACGGCTTGTGCATGTAGTCGTCGGCGCCGAGATTGAAGCCGAGGATCTCGTCGATCTCGTCGTCCTTCGAGGTCAGCATGATGACCGGGATCTCGGAGGTCTGGCGCAGGCGGCGCAGAACTTCCATGCCGTCCATGCGCGGCATCTTGACGTCCAGGATGACCAGGTCGGGCGCCTGGCTCTCGACGGCCTCAAGGCCCGAGGCGCCATCGTAATAGGCCTTAACTGTGTGGCCGTGGCTTTCGAGGGCCAGCGAGACCGAAGCGACGATATTCTCGTCGTCGTCTATGAGCGTGATAGCGGCCATGGAGCCTGTCTGATCCTTCAACCTTCGTCTTGAGGCGATCCTATCGACCCCCCGCAGTCGCTTCAACGCATCGCGCGGCAAAGCTTTCCCAAAGGGGTGTCGCCGCCCTTTGCGGCCCCAGCGTGGCGCGATTGCGGCTGAAGCTTCCAGGACCGCCCTGCTTCAGCGCGAACGACGCGCCTCAACCTCGCTTTAAGGTGTTGTAGCCGATAACCAAGGCTACGGGAGCCCCTAGCCCATGAGTGATGTCCATTACGAACTTTTCGTGCGCCGCAAGGCCGGCGCACAGTGGGTCCTGGAAATGGCCACGGAAGTTCGCACGGCTGCGCTCCAGAACGCCGAGGAATGCCTGACCTCGGGCCGCGCCGTCGCCGTTCGGGTCAGCAAGGAAACCCTGGACCGCGAGTCCGGCGAATACAGATCCATCGCCATCTTCACCAAGGGCATGGTCGATGGCGGCAAGCCCAAGAAGGAGGTCGAGGATCTCGATCCCCTCTGCGTCCAGCCGGCAGATCTCTATACCGCCCACGCCCGCGACCGGATCGGTCGCCTGCTCGAGGGCTGGCTGGCCCGGCACAACGCCACGCCGTTCGAACTGCTGCACCGCCCCGACCTGGTCGAGAAGCTGGAAGCCTCCGGCACCGACCTGCAGCACGCCCTGCAAAAGATCGCCATTCCCGAGGCCGAAGCGCGGGGGATGTCGGTCCACGAACTGATCCGCACCTTCCAGGGTCTGGTCGAGCGCTCGGTCGCCAATTTGATGAAGGCCTTCAAGAAGGGCCAACTGCCGGACCTCGACAAGGAAGGGTTCGCCAAGGCCGCCACGCGCCTGGCCACCGACCCTGACCGCGCCTTCCTGCTGGGGGCCGGCGTCGCCGCCTCGATCGCACCCGGCGTCAGCTGGTCCGACAAGATCGCCCGCCTGCTGGATCTGGCCGACGCCGCCCCGACCGAACCGGGTCCCCGCGCCTTGGCCCTGCACGCCATCGAACAGCCCCTGGCCGAGATCATCGGTTCGCGCGCCGGCATGGCCGACCTGCTGGGCACGGCCAACGATCTTGGATCCACCCTGGCGGCCATGACCCGCTTGACGGGCGGCGCCCAGGTCGAGGCCTTGATCCGCATGCAGGCCCAGGTCCGCGCCTGCATGCCCGAGCTGTCGGGCACCGCCAAGCGCCTGAGCGAATGGCTCAGCGGCGATCATTTCGCCCCTGTCCGCGCCTCGATCGCCAAGCGGGTGCTGGCCGAACTGAACGGCGTGCGCCGGCTCAAGCCCACCGACGCCGAGGCCGAGATCGAATTTCTGCGGGCCCTGGCCATGAGCCTGACGGCCGCCGCCGGACGCATTCTGCCGCCTGAAGACATCCAGGCCGCCTTCACCGTCCGTTCCAAGACCCTGCTCAACGGCGAGTTCATCGAGGCCCTGCTCGGGCGCGACCGCTCGGCCCGCGAGGAGGTGGTGATCCTGATCCGCCTGGCCGAGAACGTCATGGGCGCGGTCAACAAGCGTCAGGCAGCCCGCTGGCTGAGCGCCAACATCACCGCCCTGCGGTTCGAAAAGGAACTGCGGCAGGGCCCCGATTCGCCGGCCTCGAAGCTGGCGGCGCTGGCCGGCCTGCAAAAGACCGTCACGCGGTCGGGCCTGGTGCGCGAAGACTACGAACCCCTGTGCAACAAGCTCGGCGAACTGGGTTCGCAGGTCGAGATCGACAGCCGGCTGCTGGCCATGCTGGTCCGCGCCCCGGCGCCGCTGGCTCATCGCCTGGCCCTGCTGGTCAAGCTGGCCACGGGCGAGGCTGGCCCCACAGGGCCGGTGGCCGACCGGGCCAAGATGGAAGCCTTCAAGCTGGCCCGAGATCCGGCGGCCCGCGAGGAACTGGCGGCCTCACCGGCGACCATGGATCTGCTCAGGGGCCTGATGCAGAGCGCCCAGGCCGCCTGACGCGCGCCTGCGCGGCTTGCGACACGCCCGGGGATGCCTAAGCTGGGTCCAGAGCCGCGCCAACAGGGCAGCGGCGACCCGGGGATGGACACATGGTGATCTTCAGCGTGCTCTATGCGGCGGCCGACGGCGCGCATTTCGACCATGACTATTACAATGCCACCCATATCCCGCTGGTCCACGAGGCCTTCGCCTCGACCGGCCTGACGGGTGTGCAGGTGTTCAAGGGTCTGTCGGCGGGCGATGGCGGCCCCGCACCCTTCATCGCGATGGCGCATCTGGCGTTCCGCGACGCCGCCGCCCTGCAGGCCTCGATGGGCGGGCCCCGCGCCGCCGAGGTGCTGGCCGATGTGGCCAAGTTCACCAACCTCCAGCCGATCGCCCAGGTCAGCGCGCTGGTCTAGCGGGGCAACACCCTGCCCAGCGCTTCGACCACGCGATCCACATCGCTGTCGGCCATGGTCGGATAGAGCGGCAGGGTCAGGCAGCGGTCGTACCAGGCCTGGGCGCCGGGCAGGTCGAGCGCGCCGTAGCGCTTCGCGTAATAGGGCTGCTGGTGCACCGGAATGTAGTGAACCTGCGTGCCGACGCCGTGAGCCTTCAGGCCATCGACCACCATCCGGCGGGTGATCCCCAGGGCGTCGAAATCGATCAGCACGGTCAGCAGGTGCAGGGCCGCGTCGGAATAGTCCGGGCTGGTCGCCAGGCGCACGCGGGGCGACAGCGCCTCCAGCCGTTCGACATAGAGCGCGGTCAGGGCCCGGCGGCGCGCGACGAAGCGGTCCAGCTTGGCCAGCTGCGACAGGCCCAGGGCGCAAAGCACGTCGGGGATGCGATAGTTGAAGCCGATCTCCGGCATCTCGTACCACCAGGGATCCGCCCCCGGCGGCCGCACCATGCCGTGACCGCGCAGGGACCGGGCCCGCGCCGCGAGGTCGGCGTCGTTGGTGGTCAGCATGCCGCCCTCGCCGGTGGCCAGCGTCTTGACCGGGTGGAACGAGAAGCTGGCAAAAGCTGAGTAAGCGCCGTCGCCGACCGGGTGCTCCACCCGGTCAAAGGTGGCGACCGAGCCCAGAGCGTGGGGTGCGTCTTCCACCAGCACCGCCCCGGCCGCGCTGGCCATGCCGCGCATCGCCGGCAGGTCGCAGACATCGCCGCGCAGGTGCACGGGCAGGATCGCCTTGACCGGCCTGTCGCCGCACCGCGCCAGAGCGGCGGCCAGGGTGTCGGGGGTCATCAGGCCTGAATGCGGATCAACGTCGGCGAACACCACCTCGGCCCCGACATAGCGGGCGCAGTTGGCGGTCGCCAGGAAGGTGATCGACGGCGCGATGCAGACATCGCCCTCGCCGACGCCCAGGGCCAGCATGGCCAGGTGCAGGGTGGCGGTGCCGTTGGAAACGGCGATGGCGTGCTCGGCCCCGACCTTGGTCTTGAAGGCGGTCTCGAAGGCCTCGACCGTCGGGCCGGTGGTCAGAAAATCAGAGCGCAGGGCGGCCGCGACGGCGGCGACGTCGTCGTCCTCGATGGTCTGGCGACCGTAGGGGAGGAACGGGGCGCCCGTCATCAGCGCGCCTTTTCCTCCAGCATGGCCAGCAGGCCCTGCGCCGACAGCCAGTCGTCATTGTTGTCGCTGCTGTAGCAGAAGCCTTCCTCGGCCGGCTTGGCGCCGTCCTCGGGGCCAAAGCGCTTGCGCGGATATTCGACGAAGGTGGGCTCGATCACATAGCGGTCGGAGAGCTCCACGGTGGCGCGCGCGTCGTCGGCGCTGATCATCATCTCGTGCAGCTTCTCGCCCGGCCGGATGCCGATGACCTTGACCCCGGCGGTCGGCGACATGGCTTTCACCAGATCGGGCATGGTCATCGACGGGATCTTGGGCACGAAGATTTCGCCGCCGCGCATCAGGTCCAGCGACGAGAGCACGAAGTTCACCCCCTCGTTCAGGGTGATCCAGAAGCGGGTCATGCGCGCGTCGGTGATCGGCAGCTCGGTGGCGCCGTTGGCCAGCAGGCGCTTGAACAGCGGCACGACGCTGCCGCGCGAGCCGACGACATTGCCATAGCGGACCACCGCGAAGCGGGTGCCGATATCGCCCGACAGGTTGTTGGCGGCCACGAAGGTCTTGTCCGAAGCCAGCTTGGTGGCCCCGTACAGATTGATCGGGTTGCAGGCCTTGTCGGTCGACAGGGCGACCACCTTCTTGACGCCATTGGCCAGGCTGGCCCAGACCACGTTCTCGGCACCCATGATGTTGGTGTGGATGCACTCGGACGGGTTGTATTCGGCCGCCGGCACCTGCTTGAGGGCGGCGGCGTGGATGACGATGTCGACCCCGCGCAGGGCCAGGGTCAGGCGTTCGCGGTCACGCACGTCGCCCAGAAAGAAGCGCATCTTGGCATAGGTCGCGTCATCGAACTGCTCGCGCAGCTCCATCTGCATGTCGCTCTGCTTCAATTCGTCGCGGGAGTAGACGATGACCTTCCGCGGGTTCGAGAGCTTCAGAACCGTCTCGATGAACCGTCGGCCAAAAGAGCCGGTGCCGCCGGTGATCAGGATCACCTTGCCGTCGAGATCGAGGGTTTTCGGGAAAAAACGGCCCAAGTTCAGCCTCCTACCGCCCCCGCCGCGAAGAGTCGCGAGGATTGCGATTCGTGGTTAACGCTCCTTTGTCGCGCCTAGGCGTAAAGAGGACGTCAACCACGTCTTGCTAAGCATACCGCATGCGCCGCGCCCTGACCCTTCTTCCGCTCGTCCTTGCCAGCGTCCTGGCGGCCTCGGCGTCTCCGGCCTTGGCCAGTTCCGCCAAGAAGGAGGAGAAGGCGCCAGTCACCTATTTCGCCTTCAAGCCCCTGACTGCGGTCGCCCTGCGGCGGGATGGGCGACGCGGCGTGCTGACGCTTGAAGCCGGCATCGAGGCCAAGGACCCCAAGCTGATGGAGCGCGCCCAGCAGTCGGAGCCACGCCTGCGCGCCGCCTTCGCCCAGGTGCTGATGACCTACGCCTCGGGCATGCGGCGCGGCGATCCGCCGGACGTCGACTACCTGTCGCGGGAAATGCAGAAGACCGCCGACAAGGTGCTGGGCAAGTCCGGCAGCCGGGTGCTGCTGGGCTCGGCGCTCATGAACTGATCCATCCTGCGCTTCCGCGGCCTGCACCGGGCCGGGCGGCCATGGGATGGGCTTGAGTTTCGGCATCCTGGAGCTAGGATGGCCCGTCACTCCAACGGTGGTTTTATGTCCGAGATTGTAAGCGAGGCCCGGGCCTAGCAGGCTCCGAACCCTCCGGTTCGCCAGTCGATCAGGCCCTGATCCGTCCGCAGCCCCTGCGGATGCGCCCAGTCGTGTCCGCACTCCGAGAATGAGCGGGTCTCTCCGAGATCCGGGGGTTTGCGTTCCCACGCCTCGATCCTCGGACAATCTCCTTGAACATCTCCAAAGCGCAGCAACGCACGCTGCACGCCCTGGCGCAGGGCGCCCGTATCGAACCCGTACGCGACGACCATGGCCGCCTGGTCGACGTCGACTGCATCACCCGCGAGGGCTGGCGGCTGAGCGACTGCTCCCTGGGCGTCTTCAAGGCGCTGAAGAAGCGTCGACTGATCGCCAGCAGCGGCGGCGGCCCCTACCGCATCACGCGGGAGGGCGCCGTCAGCCTGAGGTCGCAGCTGGACAACCGCGTCACCGCGCGCGGCTGGTAGTTACTCGGCGACCTTGAGGAACAGGACACGCGCGGCGCCATAGTCGCGCGTGTCCAAGACCGTGAAGCCCGGCGTGGCGGGCTCGGGCTCGTCGCGGCCGCGCTCGAACATCACGATGGCCCCGGGCTTCAGCCAGCCATGGGCCAGCAACTGGGCCAGGGCCTTCTCGCCCAGGCCCTTGGCGTAGGGCGGATCCAGGAAGGCGATGTCGAAAGGCGCGCCGACGCTGGACGGCGGCAGGCCAAGATCGGTGGCGTCACGGCGATGCACGCGGGTGACGCCGAACAGATTCATGGCGTCGATGTTCTCGCGGATCGCGCCGCGCGCCGGATCGGCGGTCTCGACAAACAGGCAGAAGGCCGCGCCGCGCGACAGGGCTTCCAGTCCCAGGGCGCCCGAGCCGGCGAACAGGTCGACGACGCGCGCGCCGTGCAACTCCGGCGCCCAGGCGGCGTGTTCCAGGATGTTGAACACCGCCTGGCGCGCGCGGTCGGAGGTCGGCCGGGTGGCGTCGCCGGGCGGGGCGACGATGGCCTTGCCGCGATACTGGCCGGAAACGATGCGCATTGAGCTGCAATCCCTGTCTGGATCGGCGTGTGTGCCGCTGTTGCGGGGCCACGGCAAGCCGGACGCTTTACAAGTTTTGATGGGCGCTCTCTTAGTCGCTCCAAGAACAGGGGTGTCAGAAAACGCGATGGCGATAGCGGCGATCTTCGAAGCGATGCGGGAGTCGAGGTTTCTCGCCGACCTGACGCCCTATGATCGCGACGCGCGCCGTCTGGCCGTCGCAGTCCCGGTAGGCGTGCTGGCCGCCGTCGCCGCCGCCGTGCTGGGCGCGGCCTCTGCCTGCCTGCTGGTGATGGTGGTGGTCAGCGGCCTTGACGGCGCGCCGGCTGCCGCCGCGCTGTTTGCCGTGTTCGACCAGCCGGCCCGGGCCGAGACCGAGGGTCTAGCTTCGCTGTTCCTGCTGTCGGTGCTGGCCGGGGTCAATGGCGCCGCCGCCCTGGCCTTCGTCGCCGTGAGCGCTGGGCTGAGCCATCGGCCGATCCGTGGCTATGCCGTCGTGGGCGGTGTCTTTCGCACCCGTCTGCTGGTTGCGGGGCTGGTTCTGGTGGGCGCGATCATGGTGGCGCTGGTAATCGCCGCCGCCAGTCTGGGCGCGGGCGCGGGCGCGCCGACGCCGCCGATCCTGGCGCTGGCCTCGACAAGCCTGGGGCGCGCCACCTATGCCGGCTTCGCCATCATGCTGCTGGTGATCGCCGCCGCCGCCGAGGAGATCGTGTTCCGGGGCTGGCTGCTGAAGCACGCCGGCGCATTCACGCGCAGTCCGGTGATCCTGATGGCGGTCAATGGTCTGCTGTTCGCGCTGATCCACTTTGACCCCAATCCCGGCGCCTTCCTGATCCGGGCGGCCATGGGCGCGGGTCTGACCTGGATGACCCTGCGCACCGGCGGCATCGAGCTGGCGATCGGCGCCCACGCGGCCAACAACATCGTCATCCTGCTGCTGCTACGCCCCCTGTCCCTGACCCCCGAGGCGCTGCATCCGTTCCAGCTGACCTCACTGGTCGGCGCGGTCGGGATCGGGGCCGGCTACGCCCTGCTGGCCGAAGCGGTGGTGCGCTGGCCCATCGTCACCCGCTGGTTTGGCAGCCGCGACACGGCCACGATCTAACGCCGGCGCAAGGGCCGACGACGCCCAAGCCTAGCGTGGCTTTTTGGGACCCTTGTACGGACGCGGCGCGCCCGGCCTGGTCTCAAAGGCAGCGGGGGCCGAGCGGGACGACGTCTCGGCGGCCGGCTTCGCGCCGGGCTTGCTGTAGGGCTTGCCGCCCGCGCTTGCGGGCCTGGCGAACGCCTTCGCGCCTGTCTTGCCCGGTTCGGCTGAACGGGCGTCGAAACCACCGGCGCGCGCCGGCTTCGCCGATGAGGGCTTGCCGGCCGCCGCCTTGTCGAAGGACCTGGCCCCGGCCACGCCGCCCGCCGCCTTGGACCCGAACGACTTGGGGCCCGTCGCGGCCTTGGCCCCACGCGGGGCCAGATGGTCCGGCTTGGGGCCGATCATCTTGCTCTCGATGGACTTGGGCGCGCGCTTGATCGGCTTGACGCCGGCGATCACGACCTTCTTTTTCGGCTTGGCCCAGCCGGCCTTGTAGACCGGCTTTTCCAGCGTCCGCTCACCGGGTTCGAGAACCTTGGGCAGGGGCGCGGACTTGATGGCCCGGCGCTGCAGTTCGCCGCCCTTGGCGGTGCCCGGCGCGTGCAGAGGATCGGCCACGCCCATGAATTGCGGCTTGTCGCCGGTGGGCATGTCTTCCTCGGCCACCAGCCCGGCCAGCAGCTCGCGGATCACCCGGGGGCCGACTTCTTCCACCTGGCCCGGCATCAGGGTGGCCAGGGCGAACGGGCCATAGGAGAGGCGGATCAGGCGATTGACCTTCAGGTCCAGATGCTCGAGCACCCGGCGGATTTCCCGGTTCTTGCCCTCGGTCAGCGAGATGGTGATCCAGATGTTCTTGCCGCCGCCGGCCTTGTCCTGGGCCTTGTCGACCTTGGCTTCGATCGGGCCATAGCGCACGCCCTCGATGGTGACGCCGTCCTTCAGCCGGTCCAGCCGCGCCTGATCGGTATGGCCAAAGGCGCGGACGCGATAGCGGCGCACCCAGCCGTTGTTGGGCGCTTCCAGCTTGCGCGACAGCTCGCCGTCATTGGTCAGCAGCAGCAGGCCTTCGGAGTTCAGGTCAAGGCGCCCCACCGAGATCAGGCGCGGCAGCTCGCGCGGCAGGGCCTGGAACACCGTCGGGCGTTCCTTGGGATCGTTGTGGGTGGTCATCAGACCGGTGGGCTTGTTGTAGCGGAACAGCCGCGTCGGCTCGCGCTCGGCCACCAGCTTGCCGTCGACGGTCAGGAAGTCGCCGGGACCCACCTTTACCGCCGGGGTGGTCAGGACCTTGCCATTGATGGCGACGCGGCCGGCCTCGATCAGCCGCTCGACCTCGCGCCGCGAGGCCACACCCGCGCGGGCCAGGGCCTTGGCGACGCGCTCGCCCGTCGACGGATCGTCGAGGTCGCCATCGTGACCGGGCTCGTACAGAGGGTCGTGGGGCGTGTTGGGGGGCAAGTCGCTCATGGTCGGTCCTTCGAAGGGCAGGGCGCATCTCTCGATGGGCTGGACGGCAAATGCGCACCGAACGCGGTCAGGATCAAGGTTGCGGCGTTTGCGCCGTTCTGAAAATGACATACTGAAAGTCGGTGATCTTCGAGGCGACCCTGAAGTCTGCGCTGCGGCTTCGCTGTCTTCAGGCCCGCCGCGTCACCTTGCTGGCCTTGGAGGGCTAGACCATTTCCGATCCTCTGCGCCTGACCGATGAAGCCGCCATGGCCATCGCCCTGGACGAAGCCCGCGCCGCCGCCGCGCGCGGCGAGACGCCGGTCGGGGCGGTGATCCTTGATCCCAAGAGCGGCGAGATCCTGGGCGTCGCCGGCAACGGTCCGATCGCTGCCCATGACCCGACGGCGCATGCCGAGATCGCCGTGATGCGGCAGGTGGCTGCCAAGCTGGAAAACTATCGGCTGACCGATCTGACGCTTGTCGTGACTCTGGAGCCCTGCGCCATGTGCGCTGGCGCGATCAGCCATGCGCGGATCGGACGGGTGGTGTTCGGAGCCGAAGATCCCAAGGGCGGCGCCGTGGTTCACGGCCCGCGCTTCTTCGCCCAGCCGACCTGCCACTGGCGGCCGGAGGTGACGGGCGGGGTGATGGCCCAGGAAAGCGCCGACCTGCTGCGGGGCTTCTTCCGCGAACGGCGGGGGCGGCCAAAGCCAGCGACCTGATCACGCCTCTACACGCCCTGGCACAAGGCGCGGGCCGGGCGGTCCTGTTCCATTCCGGCGCCAGGACGCCTGGCCGGAAGGTCCCTAGTAGACGATGCCGAGGCTGCTGATGCCGATGGCGGCCACTACGAAGGCGGCGATGGCGATCAGTTCGTAGCGTTTGAAGAATGGCTTGGTTGGCGTGCGCATGTTCAGGTCCCCCGTCCCAAATTGGTTCGTCGGGAAGGACCGCCCGCAAGGCTCAGGCCAAGGTTAGGGTCAAAGGTCAGGGTCGTTTTCCGGGCCAGACCAGGAAGCCGTCGGCGTCGCGGCCGGCGACGCGGTACTCGGTAAACCGCGAGGGGCCGGGGCCGTAGCGGTCTTCCCGCCGGTCGTGGGCGCGCGGATCGTGGCCGCCGCCGTAGCGATCGGCGTGATGGGCCGGCAGGGTCTCGACCTCAAGCGGTCGGTGGCCATAACCCCACGGGTCAAGGCCGGACCAGCCGCGTTGCCCGTCGCATTCCACGCGGTCCCAGCGATAGGCGCCGCCGGGGCCGGTGATCCGCCGGGTCACGCAATCGCCGGGCCCGGTGTTGGGCGGCAGCAGCTCCGGATCCAGCGGTAGTCCGGGTCGCGACATCGGCGGTCCGCCCCTCAGGCCCTGATCGGAACCTGCGGCCATGGCGGCGCCGGCGAGCAGGGCGCCGGCTGCGGCGAGACAGAAGGACAGGCGGGAAAAGATCATGGAACGCTCCTGGACTGGCAGCAAAGCATTAACAAAGGTTAACGGCCTGCGGGTTCACCCGGCGCGCGAACGGAGCGTCACCGCAGGCGCTTGCCTCGCGTCGAGCCGCGCCCTACCGTCGATCAAACAACTGTTTGAGGACTGCATGGCGATCGAGGCGGTGATCTGGGATTTCGGCGGTGTCTTCACCACCTCGCCGTTCGAGGCTTTCCGCCGCTACGAGGCGCAGCGGGGCCTGCCGACCGACTTCATCCGCACGGTCAATTCCACCGATCCTGACACCAATGCCTGGGCGCGGTTCGAGCGGTCCGAGATCGACGCGGCGGGCTTTGACGCCTTGTTCCTGGAAGAGGCCACGCGCCTGGGCCACGCGGTGCGCGGCGCCGATGTCCTGCCGCTGCTGTACGGCGATCTGCGACCCCGGGTGCTGGCGGCGATGCTGGCCTGCAAGGCGCGGTTCAAGGTCGGCTGCATCACCAACAATGTCACCACCGGCCATGGCGCGGGCATGGCCTCGAGCGCCGAAAAGGCCGCCGCCGTCGGTGAGATCATGGGCCATTTCGCGGTGGTGATCGAAAGCTCCAAGGCCGGGGTCCGCAAGCCTGATCCGCGCATCTATCTGATGATGTGCGAGGCCCTGAACGTCGCGCCGGAGAACTGCGTCTATCTCGACGACCTGGGGGTCAACTGCAAACCGGCCGCCGCCCTGGGCATGACCGCGATCAAGGTCTCCAGCGAGGACCAGCTGCTCGCCGACCTTGCGAAGGCGACCGGATTGGCGTTCTGAAGGGGGATCATCCCTTCGCGTCAGGACCTGCCATGTCACGCCCCCGGATCGGCGCCGCCGCCGCTGTTGCGCAGCTTTCGGGCTGGAGCGCCGCGCCGGCCTCTGCCCCTCATGGGGACGCCATCACCAAGACGTTCAAGTTCGCCGATTTCAATGCCGCCTTCGGCTTCATGACCCGCGTGGCCCTGATGGCCGACAAGCTCGACCACCATCCCGAATGGTTCAATGTCTACAACCGGGTCGAGGTGCTGCTGACCACCCATGACGCCGACGGCGTGACGGAGCTAGATGTGACGTTGGCCAGGTTCATGGACGCGGCGGCGGGGTAGGGAAGCTCCGTTCACGCGCCGTCGTCAGGCCCTGGGCCGGGCCGCCGGGTCGCGGACGCTCTGATGGTCTGATGGTCTGGTGGGGGTGGTTAGCGGACTCTCGATAGTCCATTATTGCGGTCGCTGTTTATCCGAGGGCGCGGATCAAATGCTTCTACGCATCGACAGCGACCGCGTCATTTTTAGCGTTCGAATGTATCGTGACCGACCAGGAGTGCGTGTTCTTGACCGGCACGGTCGCGAGACACATTTCGATCTTGGCGGGCGGTTCGCAAACTTCAGGCTGGCGCCCGATGGGACGCTTCTGCTTCGCCATGATACGGGCGTGGCCATTGTCGATCCCGCCTCACATTTCGCGATGCGTGAACTGATCGAGACCGAACTGGCCCATCACGACGCAAGCTGGTCCGTCAGCTTCTTCGATGCGCTAGTCGATACACAAAAAGGCTATTTCGCCCGCTTCAAACTCGATGACGTGGCTCTGTCTCATGATCCAGAGACCGGTCCGACCAATGCCGTTCTCATGCCAGATCGCCAGCGAGTGGTCGTTACAATTCACAAGACCGCACATGTTGCGATCTTTGATCCCGTAGCGAGAACGACGGAACTACTTCCCCTACTGGTGGGTCAAGGTGGGGCCTCGGAGGCCGTCGTGGTCGGGAGCGACTTTTGGTTTATCTGCTACGACAGGTTCTGTTGCCTCGACCTGAAGACGGGGGCCTTTCGCGCTTCGGAGGTTCTGCAACCTCAGTTCTATGACGCAGAACACAGGTTGAATACGTCAGGCTTTGTCGGCGTGCCGCGCTTCTCAAAATCATTGTCTAACTGGTTGCTGCCTCGGCCCTTCAGCGGCGACATCCTCATTGTATCCGGCGAAAGCCTCACGCCGGTCTCACGCATCGCCACGGGCGGGCGACCCTACGACGCGGTGGAGTTTGAAGGCGGCTCACTCTTGATCTTGGACTACCCCTTTGACGTCGTGCGCGCCGCGCATGTCAGTGATGCGGTTTCGATTTAGGTAAGTCCGCTCAGGCTCGAAATCAGCCCTTCGCTCCGTGCTGGAAACCCGACCTTCAGGTCGCCTACACCGCCCCAACCGTTTCCCCCTTCCGCCCCGACCCCTTCCAGTTCAAACTAATGTTTGAATAATTGGGAGGACGCCAAATGGCGCAGAACACGGGCCGGGTCGCCGGCAAGAAGGCCTTCATCACCGGCGGGGCCCAGGGTCTGGGCGCGGCGGCCGGGCGCATGCTGGCTAGCCAGGGCGCCAAGGTCAGCCTGGCCGACATCAATCTGGCCGGGGCTCAGGCCGTGGCCGACGAGATCAACGCCGCGCACGGCGCCGGCACGGCCTTCGCCTTCGAGCTGGACGTCACCCAGGAAGACGAGTGGATCGCGGTGCTCGAGAAGGCCACCCAGGCCATGGGCGGCCTGTCGGTGCTGGTCAACAATGCCGGCATCGGCGGCGACGGCCCGATCGAGAGCCTCGATTTTGCCCTCTGGAAGAAGGTGATGTCGGTCAATGTCGACTCGGTCTTCCTGGGCGCCAAGCACGCCCTGACCCACATGCGGGCCCATCAGCCGGGCTCGATCATCAATCTGAGCTCGATCGCCGGCCTGATCGCCAATGGCAATTCGCCGGCCTACAACGCCTCCAAGGCGGCGGTCTGGCTGCTGTCCAAGAACATCGCGCTGTACTGCGCCAAGATGAAGCTGGATATCCGCTCCAACTCGATCCACCCGACCTTCATCGACACCCCGATCCTCGACGGTTTTACCGCCCGGTTCGGCAAGGAAGAGGCCCACGCCAAGCTGGCGCGGCAGGTTCCGCTGGGCCGGATCGGCGAGCCCAACGACATCGCCAACGCCGTGCTCTACCTCGCCAGCGACGAGAGCAAGTTCATGACCGGCGCCGAGATCAAGGTCGACGGCGGCATTTCGGCGATGTGACCTGGAGATCCTCTCCCTGATGGGAGAGGTGTCGCCACGGGCGACGGAGAGGGAAGTATCAGCGGGGGTTCCGCATCACTTCCCCCTCCGGTCGCTACGCGACCACCTCCCCCGTCGGGGGGAGGATTGTCTTGCCCTTACCGCGGCGCTCGCTTGGCCAGGATCCGCTGCAGGGTCCGGCGGTGCATGTTCAGGCGGCGCGCGGTCTCAGACACGTTGTGGCCGCACATTTCATAGACCCGCTGGATATGCTCCCACCGCACGCGGTCGGCGCTCATCGGGTTGTCCGGCGGCACCGGCGCGGCGTCCTTGGCGGCCAGCAGGGCGCGGGCCACCTCATCGGCGTCGGCCGGCTTGGAGAGATAGTCGACCACCCCGGCCTTCACGGCCGCCACGGCGGTGGCGATATTGCCATAGCCGGTGAGCATGATGATCTTGGCGTCAGGCCGGGCGTCGCGCACCGCCTCGACGACCTTCAGCCCCGTGCCGTCCTCCAGCCGCATGTCGAGCACGGCGTGGGCGGGGGCGTGAACGCGCAGCAGGGCCAGGGCTTCGGCCACCGAGGCGGCCAGGGTCACCACGAACCCCCGCTGCTCCAGCGCGCGTCCCAAGCGCGTGCGCAGTGGCGCATCGTCGTCGAGAAGCAGAAGCGTCTTGTCGGGCAGGGCCGCAACCAGCTCACTAATATCCGCCATGACTTCAGCGCCTCCCCGCGCCCGTACTCAACCGAGTACACTGATAAAGCATCATGTTGTCCTTCCCGGCCAGGCATCAAGCCCCTGTGTAACCAGAGGCCTCAAGCGCCGACCGGGGCCAGCGCGCCGAGACTACCGCCCCGCCGCGCCGGCCATTGCGAAAATCCACCGTGGCCCCTGTCCGTTCCAGCAGGGTCTTGGCGATGAAGAAGCCCAGACCCATGCCGATATGGCCCGTGCGCGAGCCCTCGGCCCCCGGACGGGTGGTGACATAGGGCTCGCCCAGCTTGGCCAGCACCTCGGCCGAAAAGCCGGGACCGTCGTCGCGCACCTCGATGACGATTGAGCGCGGGTCGAAGCGGGCGATGACCAGTACCTCGGCGCGGGCGAAGTCGACGGCGTTCTCGACGATGGAGGTCATCGCGTGGATCACCTCGGGCCGCCGCCAGATGTCGGGCGCGGATTCCCCGGACGGGCCGTTGACCACGGCCTCGACGCGCACGCCGTGCACCAGGTGCGGCTCGATGACGTCCTGGACCAGCTGGACCAGGCTCATGCGCTCGTGCACGGCGTCCTTGGCCTCGGGCATCTCGGTCAGGCGCTGCAGGATCTCGCGACAGCGCGCCGCCTGGCCGATCATCAGCTCGGCGTCCTCGCGGGTCTGGTCGTCGGGGGCGTTGCGGGCCATTTCGCGGGCGACCACCGAGATGGTCGCCAGGGGGGTGCCCAGTTCGTGGGCGGCGGCGGCGGCCAGGGCGCCCAGGGCCGACAACCTCTGCTCGCGAGCCAGCACCGTCTCGGTGACGTTGAGGGCCAGCTCCATCCGCGCGGATTCGCTGGCCGCCTGCCAGGCATAGGCGCCGGTGATGACGATGCCCATGATCCGGGCCAGGATCATGATGGCCTGCTGCGCCAGCGGCGGCTCCACCATCGGCGGCGCGCCCGCCACCATGGGCACCGGCAGGTGGAAAAAGGCCAGCAGCACCGTGCTGGCGATGGCCAGCAGCGCCAGACACAGGGCGTAGCGGGCGGGCAGGGTGGCCGCCGCCAGAGTGACGGGCGCGATCAGCAGCAGGCAGAAGGCGTTGTGCGCCCCGCCGGTCAGGTACAGCAGGCCTGACAGCTGCAGGATGTCAAAGGCGATCTGGGCCGTGGCCTCGCCCTCGCGGGCCAGCCTTTGACCGCTCGAGGCCAAGCTCAGCAGCACATTGAGCCAGGCCGACAGGGCGATCAGCGAAAAGCACAGGGCCCAGGGAATCTCCAGCTTGAGCACCATGCCGACGAACAGCAGGGCCGCGGTCTGGCCCGCCACGGCCAGCCAGCGCTGGGCCAGCAAGGAACGAACCCGCAGACGTCCGCGACGCAGTCCGGGCGCCGCCCAGGACCAGCCATCATCTTGCGCCGGGTCTTCACCCGGCTTATCGAACCCCCTCGGACGCTGGTCGTCGGGCGCTCTTGCGAACGAAACGTCAGCCATGTCGCAGGATAAGGCCAGATTTTCGCGTCTGGCGAGAGCCAAAGGAAAAATGCCCATGCCTCGTCACCGCATCATCCTGATTCTGGCCTGTGTCATCGCCGCGATTTTCGCCACGGGCCTGGCCTTCCGGGGGGGCGTGTTCAAGTCGGCAAGCGGCCCTGCTGCGGTGGGCGGACCCTTCCAACTGGTCGACCAGAACGGCGCTCCGACCACTGAAAAGGCCCTGAAGGGCAAGTGGAGCGCGGTGTTTTTCGGCTTCACCTATTGCCCCGACGTTTGCCCCGGCACCCTGCAGGGCCTGGCGGCGGCCACCGACATCCTGGGTCCGAAGAAGGCCGAAGACCTGCGGATCGTCTTCGTCTCGGTCGATCCGGGCCGCGACGACGTGAAGCAGATGAAGGCCTATCTCACGGCCGACTACGTGCCCAAGTCGACGCTTGGCCTGACGGGAACGCCTGAGCAGGTCGCGGCGGCGGCCAAGGCTTACCGCGTCTATTACGCCAAGGTCGGCGACGGTCCCGGCTATACGATCGACCACTCGACGGCGATCTATCTGATGGACCCCAAGGGCCGCTTCCGCACCGTGATCCCCTACAACCTGCCGCCGGAAGACATCGCCCGCCGCATCAACGACGCCATGCGCGAGGGCTGATCCCGGGCGGGCGCGCATCTTCGTTGGACTTTCTTAGGTTTCGCCATGCTATGCTGCGGCGCAACATATTGGATGCGCCATGCTCTACGCCCTTCATGAAGCGGCCTATTACGCCTCCTCCCCCTTGCGCGAAGCGGCCCGTGTCGCGCGCGACTTCTGGGGCTCGCCGCTAAACCCCGCCGCCAACACCGACCTTGGCCGCCGCATGCACGCCGGCGCCGACCTGTTCTCGAACGTCACGCGGCGATACGGAAAGCCGGCCTGGAACATCGACACCATCAAGGTCGGCCAGGTCGATGTGCGGGTGCGCCCCACCGTGGTCTGGGAAAGCCCCTGGGCCCGCGTCATCCAGTTCGACCGCGACATGGCCGACATGCGCCGGGCCGGGAAGTTCAGCCTCGATCCCGCCGTCCTGATCGTCGCGCCCCTCTCGGGACACTACGCGACGCTGCTCCGGGGTACGGTCGAGGCCTTCCTGCCCGACCACGCGGTGTTCATCGTCGACTGGGTCAATGCCCGCGAAGTCTCGATGCTGGAAGGCCGCTTCGACTTCCACGACTATATCGATCACATCATCCAGATGCTGGCCGTGCTGGGGCCGCGCCCCAATGTCGTGGCCGTCTGCCAGCCCGGCCCGCCGGTCCTGGCCGCCGCCGCCCTGATGGCCGCCGACAATCACCCTTCGCGTCCGGCCAGCATGACCTTCATGGGCTCGCCGATCGATGCGCGCCTGTCGCCGACCGTGACCAACAACCTGGCCGAGGAAAAGCCCTTCGCCTGGTTCCAGTCCAACATGATCTACACCGTGCCGCCGCCCTATGTGGGCGCGGGCCGGCGGGTCTATCCGGGCTTCGTTCAGCTGGCCAGCTTCATGAGCATGAACAAGGCCAAGCACCAGGAAGCCCACAAGCGCTACTTCCAGGACCTGGTGAAGGGCGACGGCGACAGCGCCGACAAGCACCTGGAATTCTACAACGAGTACCTGTCGGTCCTGGACCTGACCGAAGAGTTCTACCTGCAGACCATCGACATCGTCTTCCAGCAGCACCTGCTGCCCAAGGGCGAGCTGATGCATCGCGGCAAGCTGGTGCGGCCCGACCTGATCACCGACATCGGCCTGATGACGGTGGAAGGCGAGAACGACGACATCTCCGGCATCGGCCAGACCCAGGCCGCCCACGGCCTGACGCCCAACCTGCCCGACGACATGAAGACCGACTACGTCCAGCCCGGCGTTGGTCACTATGGCGTCTTCAACGGTCGCCGGTTCCGCGAGGAGATCTATCCGCGCGTGCGGGCGTTCATCCGCAAGAGCGATCCCAACTTCCCCGACGAGGTCTGAGGCTTTTCGACAGCGCTCAATTTTAAGCTCCGTCATTCCCGCCCTTGTGGCGGGAACCCCTGTTTCAGCTGACACGTGAGGCGCAAGCGAAGTGCGCGCGCTTCGCCCCTCCCGCACCTGCGGCGGCACGAGGGGTTCCCGCCACGAGGGCGGGAAAGACGGATGAATGGGGCAAGGGCGAGCATCACGCACCGACCTTGCATCCCGCCCACGCAACCGCGATGTAGGGGCATGGGTCTGTTTACCGCTGCTCAGCGCTTTTCCGACGGCGACCGGCTGGACGTGGCCGGCTGTCCCGTGCGGCTGAAGGTCGACGGACGGGCCCGGCGCATCTCGCTACGGGTCGATCGCGCCAAGTCCGAAGTGGTCGCCCTTGCCCCCAATCCGCGCCGGCTCTCCGAAGCCGTCGCCTTCGCCCATGAAAAGTCCGCCTGGATCGCCGGCCAACTGGCCGCCCTGCCAGGGCGGATCAGCGTCGCGCCGGGCGGAATCCTGCGGCTTTACGACAGGGCCTACAGGCTCGAGGTCGGCCCCGGTCGGGCGCGCATCGACGGCGATCGCCTGGTCGCGCCCGACGACGCCAACTGGGGCCTCAAGGTGCTGCGGCTGGCCAAGCGCGAGGCCCTGACCGTGCTGACCGACCGCACCGCCATCCACGCCCAGGCCCTGGGCCGGCCGATGCCCTCGGTGGCGGTGGCCGACCCCAAGGCGCGCTGGGGCTCGTGCCGGGCGGCGCGGCCTGGAACGCCGGCCGCCATCCGCTACAGCTGGCGCCTGATCCTGGCTCCGGCGGCGGTGGCCGACTATGTCGCCGCCCATGAATGCGCGCACCTGGTCGAGGCCAATCACGGGCCCAGGTTCTGGGCGCTGTGCGAGCGGCTCGTGGGCGATCCCGCCCCGCACAGGGCCTGGCTGCGGGCGCATGCGGCCGAGCTGCACGCGATCTCGGCCTGAGGTCATCCCGGGCGACCACGCCGCTCCGGGATGACGGGAGCCGGGCGTCTATTGGTCCAGCATCACCTCGGCGATCTGCACGGCGTTCAGGGCCGCGCCCTTGCGCAGGTTGTCGCCGGTGACGAACAGCGCCAGGCCGTGGGCCACGGTCGGGTCGGGGCGTATGCGGCCCACGAACACCGGATCCTGGCCCGTCGCGGCCAGCGGGTTGGGCACATCGTCCAGCACCACGCCCGGCGCGGCGGCCAGCAGGGCCGTGGCCTGCTCGACCGAGATGGGCCGTTCGAACTCGGCATTGATCGACAGCGAATGGCCGGTGAACACCGGCACGCGCACGCAGGTGCTGGACACCGGCAGGCCCGGGATTTCGAGGATCTTGCGGGTCTCGTCGCGCAGCTTCAGCTCTTCCTCGGTATAGCCGTCCTCGGCCAGCACGTAGTTCAGCGGCACCACGTTATAGGCCAGGGGCACGGCCCACTTCTCGGGCGGCGGCAGGGCGACGGCGTCGCCGCTCAGGGCCAGTCCCGCCACATCGCCCTTGGCGCCGGCGGCCAACTGCCTGGCCAGCACCTCGATGCCGGCCACCCCGCCGCCCGAGGCGGCCTGATAGGTGCTGACCGTCAGGCGCTTGAGGCCGGCGGCCTCGTGCAGCGGCTTCAGGGCCGGCATGGCGGCCATGGTGGTGCAGTTGGGATTGGCGACGATGCCCTTTGGGATGGCGTTGAGAGCGTGCGGATTGACCTCGCTGACCACCAGCGGCACGTCCGGATCGCCGCGCCAGGCCGAGGAGTTGTCGATCACGATCGCCCCGGCCGCAGCGGCCTTGGGGGCCAGGTCGCGCGAGGTGTCGCCGCCGGCCGAGAAGAACACGAGGTCCAGACCGGTGAAGTCGGCGGTTTCGGCGTTCTCGACGGTGATCTCGCGGCCCTGGAACGCGATCTTCGTGCCCGCCGAGCGGGGCGAGGCGAACAGGCGCAGTGAGGCCAGCGGGAAGCTCCGCTCCGCCAGCAGCTCGCGCATCATGCCGCCGACCAGGCCGGTGGCGCCGACGACGCCGACATGCGGGGGATTGGATCTGGAAAACTTGAAGCTCACGGGGGTACGTCTCCTGGAAAGTGCGGAGGCGCGGGGAGCTGTCGGGATCTCTGGAAGATGAGAGCCGCCCCGCGCATCGGCGGGGCTGAATTCGGGATGCGGACTAGATCGCGCACAGACCCGAAGACGCCCCACCGAAGCGGGTCGTTTTTGGGGTCATAATAGTGGTCGCGGCGATGTGCATCGGCGGGGTTTCTAGCGGTGAAGCTTGGGTTCGTAAAGTGGGGGTTTGGGGGAGGGCGCCCCTTCTTCCGCTCTCCCCGGCGAAGGCCGGGGTCCAGATCGAACCCGCTGACTCCAAAGGGCTAGCGAGGCTGAAGGCGCGAACACCCCAGACGCCCCGGATGAATCTGGGCCCCGGCCTTCGCCGGGGAGAGCGGGGGTTTTGAGTTCGCGTAGACGTCCTTCTCTCCGGAGAAGGAGGCCTCCTTTAATCTCACGGCGAGACGATCACAGGGCTGTTCGGGTTGCTCAAATGACCGCCAGAGCAGGCTCACCAGCAAGGGTTTGAGGCGTGGCCGCATCCGGGGCGGATGGGTGGCGAAGGGTTGTTGTCGAATGTTGCCTTCTAATTTGGTCGGCAATCAAAAACCTTGTCATCCCGGACGCGCCGAAGGCGCGAGCCGGGACCCAGGGGCCGGCGCACTGCAGTTGCTCTGGGTCCCGGCTCTCCGCTGCGCTACGGCCGGGATGACAAGGAAATTTTGTGTCGGCTGATGGTTGGTTGGCGGTTACTGCCAGCCACCAGCAAGCTGCGCCAAGCCACCAATGGCGAAACCAAAGATGATAGCTGACACGAAAACTGCGTATCCGAGCGCGGCTTTCCGCGCATAGCCCTTGTGCCTGTCCACCTTCCGGAAGCCCTTCGCCCAAATCGGAAGAAAAAAGCGAGTTCCGTAAAGCCAGCCTGCAAGGCTCACAAACCAAGCGGCGATGAAAAGTATCAGCATGGCTTGAGCGAACGAGGTCATAATCGGAAAGATTGCATCCGAGCGCTATGTTCGCAACGCCCACCGAAATCAGAAGCTGGTGCTATGCGCCGGATACTCGACGGTCCGGCCAACCTACCCCACCTGCTGCCCCAACCGCTCCCACCCGTCGAAGAACGGAAACCGCTCCGCCCAGAACCCCGCGAGCCGAGGATCGGCGTCGACCCGCCGAACCACCTCCGCCATCCGCGGCGCGACCTCGTAGAACCGCACCCGCCGGGGCCCCCAGCGGCTGACGACGGCGACATAGAGGTCGAGCACGGTCATCTGGTCGCCCATCAGGTAGCGGCCGGGCTCAAGCTGGCTCTCCATCATCGCCCAGCAGTCGAGGATGCGCTCGGCGGTGGCGGCCTTGACCCGGGCCTGCATCGCCGCGTCGTCGCCGACCAGCCGCGAGGGATCATCGCGCACCCAGAACAGCGAATAGATCGAGGCCGGGATGAAGGTCATCCAGCGCAGGAACTGGGCGCGGAGCGGTGAATCCAACGCCGGGGCTAGGCTGGCCTGCGGGTGGCGGTCGGCCAGCCAGATAAGCATGGCGGCGCTCTCGGTGATCGTCTCGCCGGCCGGGGTCACCAGGGCCGGGATCTGCTTCAGCGGGTTGACCACGGCCACCTTGGCCTGCTCGGACTCGCCTTCCCAGGTCGGCGCCTCTATGACCGCGTAGGGCTGCCCCAGCAGGGTCAAAGTGGCTTCGACAGGCACGGAACCCGAGCCAAGCGCGCCGTAAATGGTGTATGCTGCGTTAACCATCGATTAGCAATCTACCCACAACATGTTGTGTGCTGCGACCAACTGACCACTAGATGAACCTGTTGGCTGCGGTACGAAGAGAGCCTAACTCGTCCGTCCGATTCGTGTCCGCCCGTCCCTGGAGCCGCTGCCGATGTCCGCCAAGCTTATCACCCTTCCTGGCCTCCTGACGCCTTCGGCAGCCTACAAGCCCTTCCGTTATCCGTGGGCTCACGAGTTCTGGAAGAAGCAGCAGCAGGTCCACTGGATGCCCGAAGAGGTGCCGCTGGGCGAGGACCTCAAGGACTGGGCCGTCAAGCTCAATGACAAGGAACGGAACCTGCTGACGCAGATCTTCCGCTTCTTTACCCAGGCCGATATCGAGGTCGCCGACAACTACATGGAGCGCTACGGCCGGGTGTTCAAACCCACCGAAGTGAAGATGATGCTGTCGTCGTTCGCCAATATGGAGACCATCCATATCGCGGCCTACGCCCTGCTGCTCGAGACCATCGGCATGCCGGAAAGCGAGTTCGGGGCCTTCCTCGAATATGAGGCCATGCGCGACAAGCACGACTTCATGCAGAAGTTCGGCGTCGAGACCAATGCCGACATCGCCCGCACCCTGGCGATGTTTGGCGGCTTCACCGAGGGCCTGCAACTGTTCGCCAGCTTCGCCATGCTGATGAACTTCCCGCGCTTCAACAAGATGAAGGGCATGGGCCAGATCGTGTCGTGGTCGATCCGCGACGAGAGCCTGCACTGCGAAGGCATCATCAAGCTCTACCACGCCTTCAACGCCGAGACCGGCGCTGTGACCAAGGCCGTGGCCGACGACATCGTCGACTGCTGCAAGACCGTGGTGGCCCTGGAGGACAAGTTCATCGACCTGGCCTTCGAAGCCGGCGAGGTCCAGGGCATGACCCCGGAAGACATCAAGCAATATATCCGCTTCATCGCCGACTGGCGCCTGCGCCAGCTGCAGCTGCCGGAAGTCTATGGCATCAAGGAAAACCCGCTGCCGTGGCTGCAGTCGCTGCTGAGTGGTGTCGAGCACGCCAACTTCTTCGAGGCGCGCTCCACCGAATATTCCAAGGCCGCGACCCGGGGTCAGTGGCATGGCGGCGAAGGCGTGTGGTCCAGCTTCGAACAGCTGATGGCCAAGCGTTCGGAGCCGTCGCTGCCGGCGGAATGATTTTTCGCAACGTGACGTAGGAAACGCCGCCCTCTATCAGGGCGGCGTTTTCGTTTTGGAGTCGCCGCCATGACCACCATCGCCCTGATCGGACCCGGCGCGGTCGGTGGGACCATCGCCGCGTGGCTGGCCCAGAGTCCGGCCCTGTCGGTCACGGTCTGCGCTCGCACCCCGTTCGACGGCCTGGAAGTCCAAACGCCCGCTGGGGTGATCACGGCCGCCCCCACGGTGCTGACCGATCCGGCCAAGGCCCGCCCCGTCGACTGGGTGCTGATCGCCACCAAGACCTATGACACCGCTTCGGCGCAGGGCTGGCTGGACGCCCTGGTGGGTCCCGAAACCCGGCTGGCCGTGCTGCGCAACGGGGTCGAGCATGTCGAGCCGTTCCTGGATCGCCTGCCGGCCGAGCGCATCGTGCCGGCGGTGGTCGACATCCCCGCCGAGCGCAGTGCGCCGGGCCGCATCCTGCAGCGCCGCGACGGCTGGATCCAGGTTCCGGACGACGCGGCCGGCCGCGCCTTTGTGGCCCTGTTCGCCCACACGCCCATCGCGGTCTCGACCACGGCGGACTTCACGACGCAGGCGTGGAAGAAGCTGGCCCTCAACTGCGCCGGGGCGGTCAACGCCCTGGTGCTGAAGCCGGCGAGCCTGGCCCATGACGAGGGCGCGGCCCAGGTGATGCGGACCCTGGTGGCCGAATGCGTGGCCGTGGGCCGGGCCGAGGGCGCGGACCTGCCCGACGACCTGCCCGACGCGGTGATCGCCGGCTATCGCGGCGCCGCGCCGGACTCGGTCAATTCGCTGCACGCCGACCGCCTGGCGGGACGGCCGATGGAGCTGGACGCCCGCAACGGCGTGATCGTGCGTCGCGGCGCCCGGCACGGCATCGCCACGCCGGCCAACGCCATGGTGGTGGCGCTGATCAAGGCGGCGGCCGCTTCCTAGAGGCTAGGGCCGGTCCTTCTTGGGGATCGCCGCGATTTCCTCGGGCGTCAGCTTGGTGATGGTCTTGGCGCGGATGGGCATGGCGAAGCCCATGCCGTCGGAGACCCGCAGGTCCAGATCGATGGGATGGCAGACCCGGTCGCTGCCGCGCACTACACTGACGATATGCGTGCCGGCCGAGCCCAGCTGGTTGGAGCCGCTGGTCAGGTCCAGGCGATAGACGTCCTTGTTGCGGATCTTCATGTACAGCACGTCGCGGCGTGGCGAGCTCCAGCCATGCCAGTCTGACAGCGAGAAGCAGGGCGGGCGTGGCTTGGCTTGCGCCGGAGCGCTGGTCTGGGCGTGGGCCGTCGAGGCGAGCAGGCCGGCGGCCGTCAGGGCCATGATGCCGGCGCGAGTGACAGGCATGATCTTGCGCATTTTTGTCATCCTAATCAGCCCCCTGACCTGAAGATTGGGCTTTGGCGGGCCCATGTCAACGGTCTTGTGCAGTAATTACTGAATAGGGCTGCGCGGCCGAACGGAAACGGCCCGCCTCGGGGTGCGAGGCGGGCCGTCTGTCGTGTCGATAGGGCCGGTTTGGCGCGAGGATCAGGCCTTGGCCGGCTGGGCGTCGTCTTCGGGCATGTCGTCCAGTTCGCCTTCCCATTTGGCGACCACGGCGGCGGCGACGCTGTTGCCGACCACGTTGGTGGCCGAGCGGCCCATGTCCAGCAGGTGGTCGACGCCCAGGACCAGAGCGATCCAGGCTTCCGGCAGGCCGAAATAGGTCAGGGTGGCCATGATCACCACCAGCGAGGCGCGCGGCACGCCGGCGATACCCTTGGACGTCACCATCAGCAGCAGCAGCATGAAGATCTGCTGGGCCACGGTCAGCTCCACCCCGTGCGCCTGCATGATGAACATGGTGGCGAAGGTGCAGTACAGCATCGAGCCGTCGAGATTGAACGAATAGCCCAGCGGCAGCACGAAGCTGACGATGCGGCGGCGCACGCCCACCTTGGGCAGGCTGTCGAGGATGCGCGGATAGGCGGCTTCCGAACTGGCGGTCGAGAAGGCCAGCAGGGTGGGGTCGCGGATCACGCCAAACAGCGGGATCACCCGCTTGCCCAGCACGGCGGCGCCGGCCAGGAACAGCAGCGCCCACAGCACGCCCATGGTCAGGTAGAAGCCGAGCACGAACTTGCCATAGGTGGCCAGCATGCCCAGGCCCTGGGTGGCGATGGTCGAGGCCAGGGCCGCGAAGATGGCCAGCGGGGCCAGCTTCATGACAAAGCTCGTGACCTTCAGCATGATCTGGGCGGCCTGCTCGACCAGCTCCAGAACCCTGGGCGCCTTGTCGTCGAGGGCCGCGACGGCGGTGCCGACGAACAGCGAGAAGACGACGATCTGCAGGATCTCGTTCTTGGCCATGGCGTCGAAGATCGAGGTCGGCACCAGATGGGTGATGAAGCCCTTGAGGGTGAAGGCCTCGGTGGTGGCCGTCGTCTTGGCGCCGACGATGTCCATGTGGGCCATGTTCAGGCCCGCGCCCGGATCCAGCAGGTGAACCATCAGCAGGCCCAGCACCAGGGACACGGCTGAGGCGCCGATGAACCAGGTCATGGTCTTGGCGCCGATGCGGCCGACGGCGGCGGCGTCTTCCATGTGCGCGACGCCGGCCACCAGGGTCGTGAAGACCAGCGGGGCGATGATCATCTTGATCAGGCGTAGGAAGATGTCGGTGATGATCGACAGATTGCCGGCTGCGGCCTTGGCGGCGACCGGATCAAGGAACTGGTTGCAGGCCCAGCCCACCGTGACCCCAAGGACCATGGACGCGATGATCAGATAGGCGAAACGCTTGTTCATGAAGCTCCCCTCGGGCGCCGCGCCGCACGGCGCGAGCAGTCTTTTCAGCTCTGACCTGTCCGACGAACCGCGAGCATGAACCCGCCATGGCCCGCCTCAGTCTTGAGCATGTCCGTCCTTGTGGCCGACGCGCGCGGGTTCGTCCATGCCCTTCGCGCCTGCGAAGGGGGCAGTCTCGCCAATGTCGCGAAACATCGCTATAAGAGCCCATGTCAAACCAAGAAAAAGCAATCGCTGTCGTTGAACAGCTGAATCAGGAATACGAGCGCGCCGTGGGCGCCCTCCGGACCGCCCTCAAGGCCTATCTCGAAACCGGTGCGCGGCCTGATCCGCAGCAGCGTTTCGACGGGACCTTCGCCTATCCCGAACTGCGTCTGATCTATGATCCCGAGGCCCTGCCGCCCAAGCTGGCGCGGTCCTATGCCCGGGTCAGCCGTCCCGGGGTGTATGCGACCACGGTCACCAAGCCCAATCAGTTCAAGGACTATCTGGTCGAGCAACTGACCCTGCTGCTCAATGATTTCGACGTCGAGATCGAGGTCGATCGCTCGCGTCAGGAGATCCCCTATCCCTACGTGCTGGACGCCAGCATCGACCTCAACCAGGCCGATGTGCGCTCGGAAGACATCGCGCGGTTCTTCCCGACCACGGACCTGGCCTTCATCGGCGACGAGATCGCCGACGGCGTCTGGGACGCGGCCCTGGAAGAGACCCGGCCGCTGGCCCTGTTCGACGGCCTGCGCACCGACTTCTCGCTGGCCCGCCTGAAGCACTACACCGGCGCCCCGGCCGAGCACGTGCAGCAGTTCATCCTGTTCACCAACTATCACCGCTATGTCGACGAGTTCGTCCGCTGGGGCATTGAGCAGCTGGCGGAGCCGGGCACGCGCTATGAGGGCCTGTCGTGCTCGGGCGGGCTGATGATCACCGCCGACACCGCCAATCCCGACCTGGCGGTGGCCGAGTCGACCTGGCGCAAGCACCAGATGCCGGCCTACCACCTGATGGGCAAGGGCGGCACGGGCATCACCCTGGTCAATATCGGCGTCGGCCCGTCCAACGCCAAGACCATCTGCGACCACCTGGCCGTGCTGCGTCCCCAGGCCTGGCTGATGATCGGCCACTGTGGCGGCCTGCGCGACACCCAGACCATCGGCGACTATGTGCTGGCCCACGCCTATCTGCGCGATGACCATGTGCTGGACGCCGTGCTGCCGCCGGAAATCCCGGTGCCGTCGATCGCCGAGGTGCAGCGCGCCCTGTATGACGCCTCGAAAGCCATCAGCGGCGACAGCGGCGACCAGCTGAAGAAGCGCCTGCGCACCGGCACGGTGGTCACCACCGACGACCGCAACTGGGAGCTTCGCCACAGCCTGTCGGCCCTGCGCTTCAACCAGAGCCGCGCCGTGGCGATCGACATGGAGTCGGCCACCATCGCCGCCCAGGGCTATCGCTTCCGGGTGCCGTACGGGACCTTGCTGTGCGTGTCCGACAAGCCGCTGCACGGCGAGATCAAGCTGCCGGGCCAGGCCAACGCCTTCTACGAGCGGGCGATCAGCCAGCATCTGCAGATCGGCATCCTGACCTGCAAGCTGCTGCTGGACGAGGGCGCGAACCTGCACTCGCGCAAACTGCGGGCGTTTGACGAGCCTCCGTTTAGGTAGGAGCGGATGGGGCGATCACTTGCCCCCACCTGACCTGCTTCGCAGGTCGTCCGCCCCCGTAGGGGCCAGATGAGAGCGTCTTCCCCCTCCGGGGGAGGACGGCTGCGAAGCAGCCAGGAGGGGGCGAGTGGCTCCTAAATCTCCTCCACCCACGCCTTGATCAGCTGATGGGCGATCGCCAGGGCCGGCGGGGCGAACACGCCGTCCAGTTCGCCCTTGATCAGCGCCCCGGCTTCTTCCTTGGTAAACCAGCGCACCTCTTCCAGCTCGGTCTGGTCAGGCCTGGCGTCGGCGCTGTCGACCTGGGCGATCAGGCCCATCATCAGCGACGAGGGCCACGGCCAGGGCTGGCTGGAGTGGTAGCGCACCGAGGTGGCCGTCAGGCCGGCCTCTTCCATCAGTTCGCGGGCGCAGGCTTCCTCGATGGTCTCGCCGGGCTCCAGGAAGCCGGCCAAGGCCGAGAACATGCCGGGCGGCCACAGGGCCTGGCGGCCCAGCAGGCATTTGTCTTCGTGCACCGCCAGCATGATCGCCACCGGGTCGGTGCGCGGGAAATGCTCGGCCTTGCAGGCGGGGCAGATGCGCTTCCAGCCGCCGTCACCGACCCCCGAGGGCTGGCCGCAGGCGCTGCACCAGCGATGGCGGCGGCGCCATTCGAACATCGAGCGGGCGGTGGCCAGGATGCCGGCGTCGGCCTGCGGCATCGAGGCGGCGATCCCGCGCAGTTCCTCGAAGCGGCCCAGACCCTTGAGCGGCCCTTCGGCCGGATCGGCATTGCCGTCCAGATCGACGGCGAACACCGCGATGTCCTTCCACAGGCCCAGGAACAGCAGCTTTTCGTCTCCGCCGGCCAGCTCCTGGGCCATGTCGGCGCGCAGATAGGCGATCTGGGCTCCGGTCGGCTGGCCGTCCTCGCCCAGCACGTCCTCGACCAAGGGCTTGCCGTTCCACACCGCCACGGCCAGCGAGCCGGCGTCGGCCAGTTTCTCGGCCAGCCAGGACGGGTCGCTGCGTCGCTCGCTTGAGCGGTCCAAAGGGTTGCCGGCGAAGGTGTTGGTGATGATCGAAAGGGCCATGCGATTTCTGTAGCCCAGCCGAGAAGAGTCGTCACGACGTCGCACGGACTTGCATCGTCCGTCATGAGTCGCGATATAGGCCTCGGAGATCGGTGACGGGCGGAGCCCTCGCCAATCTGGTCAGGGCCGAGAGGCAGCAGCCACAACGAGCCAAGCTTCGGGTCGTCCGCCGGTCTCCACCTTTTCCCTTAAATCTGTCAGCAGATCGCCGCCGGGCTCTACCGAGCCTTTTGCTGGGCGCTCTGGCGCACTAGAGTTGTCGCCATGGCCGACCACGACGACCTCACAGCCGATTCCGCGCCGCCATGGGAAGAAGAGCCCGCCGAGCGGGACGCCAATACCGCCGACATCTTCGGCGCGCCGCCGGTTGAGCCCCCGGCCGCTGCGGTCGCCGCCGCGCCGCGGCCGGTCGCTGTCGAAGCCCCGAGCGATCCGGATGCGGCCTATACCGTGCTGGCCCGCAAATATCGGCCGCGCAACTTCGAGGACCTGATCGGCCAGGAGGCCATGGTCCGCACCCTGGCCAACGCCTTCTCCAGCGGCCGCATCGCTCACGCCTTCATGCTGACCGGCGTGCGGGGGGTGGGCAAGACCACGACCGCCCGCCTGCTGGCCCGCGCCCTCAACTACGAGAGCGACAGCGTCCATCAGCCTTCTGTCGATCTGACGGTCGACGGCTATCACTGCCGCTCGATCATCGAAGGCCGGCACATGGACGTCCTGGAACTGGACGCCGCCTCGCGCACCAAGGTCGACGAGATGCGCGAGCTGCTGGACGGGGTGCGCTACGCCCCGGTCGAGGCGCGCTACAAGGTCTACATCATCGACGAAGTGCACATGCTGTCGACGGCGGCGTTCAACGCCCTGCTCAAGACGCTGGAAGAGCCGCCGCCGCACGCCAAGTTCATCTTCGCCACCACCGAGATCCGCAAGGTGCCGGTGACCATCCTGTCGCGCACCCAGCGCTTCGACCTGCGCCGGGTCGAGCCGGACGTGCTGGTCAAGCACTTCGACAGGATCGCCGCCAAGGAGGGCGCGCGGGTCGACGCCGACGGCCTGGCCCTGATCGCCCGGGCCGCCGAGGGTTCGGTGCGCGATGGCCTGTCCCTTCTCGACCAGGCCATCGTCCAGGCCGATCGTGGGGCCACCGTCTCGGCCGCCGTGATCCGCGACATGCTGGGCCTGGCCGATCGCGGCCAGACCATCGCCCTGTTCGAGGCCGTGATGAGCGGCAAGCCCGCCGACGCCCTGGAAGGCTTCCGCGCCCTGTGGGGTTTCGGCGCCGATCCGGCGGTGGTGATGCTGGACCTGCTGGACCATTGCCACGGCTCGGCCGTGGCCAAGGCCCTGGGGCCCGACGCCCTGACCCTGCCCAAGGAGCAGGCCGCGCGTCTGGCCGCTATCGGCGCCCATACCTCGGCCGGCACGCTGTCGCGGCTATGGCAGATGCTGCTGAAGGCCCATGACGAGGTGCGCCGCGCGCCCGACGCCATGGCCGCCGCCGAGATGGCCCTGATCCGCCTGTGCTATGCTGCCGATCTGCCCGGTCCCGAAGAAGCCCTGAAAGCGATGCGCGACGGGACCTCCGTCGGCGGCGCGCCCGGCGGCGGCTCGTCGGGCGGCGGCGGCGGCGGCTCCAGCGGCGCCAGCGCCCAGATTGTTTCGATGGCCTCGCCGGCGGCCCAGGCCATGCCGGTGCTGGCCTCGTTCGACGATGTGCTGGCCCTGATCGCCGCCAAGCGCGACATCGGCCTGCGGCTGGATGTCGAGCAATTTGTCCGTCCGATCAGCTTCCGGCCGGGCGCCATCACCTATGAGGCCGCCCCCGGCGCGCCCGGCAATCTGGCCGGACGTCTGGTGCGGGCCCTGAAGGAATGGACCGGCCAGCCCTGGCTGGTCGCCGCCGAGGGCGGCGGCGGGGCCGAGACCCTGATGGAACGCCAGAAGCGCGAGGACCGCGAGGCGATGGCCCAGATCAAGGCCGACCCCTTCGTGGCCGCCCTGCTCAGCGCCTTTCCGGGCTCGGAGCTTGAGGTCCGCAAGATCCCTGGCCCCGAACTGGCGCCGATCGAGCCGGACGAGGTCGAGGACTGATTTCTCCCTTCCCTATCAAAGGGAGCGTGTTTTTGAGACGGAGCAGACCATGAAAGACCTCGGCGGCCTGATGAAGCAGGCTCAGGAGATGCAGCAGAAACTGGCCGACGCCCAGGCGCGGCTGGCCGAGACCCTGATCGAGGGCGCCTCGGGCGGCGGCATGGTCACGGTCACGCTGAAGGGCACGGGCGAACTGGCCAAGGTCAGGATCGACGAAAGCCTGGTCGCGCCGGGCGAAGGCGAGGTCATCGAGGACCTGATCGTGGCCGCGCACGCCGACGCCAAGAGAAAGCTCGATATTACCCAGGCCCAGCTGATGCAGGACGCCGCCGGCCCGATGGCCGGGATGATGGGCGGTCTGCCGGGCATGAAGTTCTAGGACCACCCCTTCCGTTGGAAGGGGATTTTCAAGGAAAAGAATGGCCGCTTCCGCCGGACCCGAGATCGAGCGCCTGATCGCCCTGCTGTCCAAGCTGCCGGGGCTTGGGCCGCGTTCGGGCCGGCGGGCGGCGCTGGCGCTGCTCAAGAAGCGCGACACGCTGCTGGCTCCGCTGACGGCGGCCATGGTCGACGCCCAGACCAAGGTGCGCACCTGCTCGGTCTGCGGTTCTCTGGACACCACCGAGCCCTGCGCCGTGTGCGCCGATGAGACGCGCGACGGCCGGCTGATCTGCGTGGTCGAGGAGGTCGGCTCGCTGTGGGCCATGGAGCGCGGCGGTCAGTTCAAGGGCCGCTATCACGTGCTGGGCGGCCTGTTGTCGGCTCTGGACGGGATTGGACCCGAGGCGCTGCGAATCGGCGAGCTTCTGGCGCGGGTGGCGGGCGGCGAGGTGGTCGAGGTGATCCTGGCCCTGCCGGCCACGGTGGATGGCCAGACCACGGCGCACTATCTGGCCGATCGCCTGGCCCATTCGAATTCAGGCGTCTCGGTGACGATGCTGGCGCGTGGGGTCCCGGTCGGTGGCGATCTGGACTGGCTGGATGACGGCACGATCGCCCAGGCCCTGAGAGCCCGGCGCCCCGCCTGAGGCCTAGAGCATTTTTCGATCCAAATGGATCGGTGAAATGCTCTAGTCTTTTGTTTTAACGCATTTTCTAACGACGAACCGGCGTCCACTTCGTCGGAAAATGCTCTAGAGGATCGAGCGGATCGCGAACGCCAGGCCGACCCAGAAGGCCAGGCTGCAGCCGACCATCGCGATGCGGCCCCAGGCCAGGCGCGGCGCGGCGATCTTGCGAGCGGCGCTGACGGACGGCGCCTGTTCAAAGCTGATATAGGCCACGGCTTCCTCCATCGCCTCTCTGTTGGAGGCTCAATGCGATCACGTCGGAGCCATGCAACGCCCTGGACGCTTAACCAATCCTTACGGTGGTTCGAGGACAGGCGTAACGCGTCAAAGCGCCCCATGCCAGCGGCCGGGATGGAATCTTTTACCTTCTTTGAGTAAAGTCTCCTGGAGCAAAAGGGTAATTCAACCTCAATTGCCTCAGTTTATACAATTCTATCCCAATGGTGGCGAAGGCTTCGCGGGCTCGCCGTCCGGGCCATCGACGGTCGGCGCCCAGCGCTCGGCCTGGCTGGCGCCCGAACCGCTGTCGGTGTGGCGGACGACCTCGGCGATATCCAGAGACTCGGTCTCGGCGGCGGTATGGGCCCCGGTCTCGAACTCGACATGTTGCGGATAGAAGGCCAAGCGGCCGCCTATCCCGCCGACAGCGGGATAGGGGTCCTCGTAGGACCACACGGCGTTGTCGATCAGCTTGCCGTCGCGATAGATCGAGAAATGGGCCGCAGCGCCCTTGTAGGGACAGTGCGTCACCTTGTCGGTGCGGCGCAGGAACACCATCCGCACGTCATCGCGCGGAAAATAGCGCACCGGCGGATAGCCGGCCTCGCGCAGCACGACCACGTCGCCGCTGTCGGCGATCTCGTGGCCCTCGAACAGCACGCGCACGCGCGCCGGTTCGCGCTCGATCGTGATCGGATGGCTCTCGTCAGGCGTCTTCATCGGTTTTCTCCCGCGCGTGGAATGGGCGTGCTTGCTTAACGCCCGAGACGCGAACTCGGCTACCGGCTGGCAAGCCATTGCTTGTTAAACGCATTGTCGCGTGATCTTCTCCCCGCGAACTGGGGGAGGCGAGGGTGAAACGACCGTAACGGCCGCCCCGACCCCTCATCACGTCAAGGTTAGTGTATGAACATCGTTATCGCCCTGGGCATCCTGGTCACCCTTGTGACCGGCATTCCCGTGCTCATCCAGCTTCTCCGACAGCACCCAAAGGGGCTGCTCATCCTGTTCTTTGCCGAGATGTGGGAGCGTTTCTCCTATTACGGCATGCGGGCTATCCTGATCTTCTACCTCACCCAGCACTTCCTCTTTGAACCCAAGGCCGCCTCGGCCCACTACGGCTCCTACACTTCGCTGGTCTACCTGCTGCCGCTGATTGGCGGCTTCCTGGCCGACAAGTATCTGGGCACCCGCAAGGCGGTCGCGTTCGGCGCGATTCTGCTGGTGGCCGGCCATCTGACCATGGCCATCGAGGGCAAGCCCGCCGTCCAGACCCTGACCTATCAGGGCGCGACCTACGAGTTCCAGGCCGAGGGCCGGGGACAGCAACTGGTCGCCAAGCTGGTCGTCGCCGGCAAACCCTATGACGTCGCCGCCACCAAGACCGGTGATTTTGAGGTCAAGGGCCTGCCCGCCGACGCGCCGCTGCCGGCCGTTCTGGCCAAGGCTGACTACAAGCTGGACGTGAAGGGTCGCGACCCGCTGTACCTCAACATCTTCTGGCTGGCCCTGTCGCTGATCATCGTCGGCGTCGGCTTCCTCAAGCCCAACATCTCGACCATCGTCGGCCAGTTGTATCCGCAGGGCGATCCGCGCCGCGATCCGGGCTTCACCCTCTATTATTACGGCATCAATCTGGGTTCGTTCTGGGCCTCGATCCTGTGCGGCCTGCTGGGCGTCACGGTGGGCTGGTGGGCGGGCTTTGGCCTGGCCGGGATCGGCATGCTGGCCGGCTTCGTCGTCTTCGTGCTGGGCAAGCCGCTGCTGATGGGCAAGGGCGAGCCGCCGGAACCCAAGGCCCTGAAGGCCAAGGTGGTCGGCCCCATCGACCGCGAGATGGTGATCTACGCCCTGTCGCTGGTCGGCGTGGTCGGCGTCTTCTTCCTAGTGCAGCGCAACCCCGTGGTCGGCGCGGCCCTGATCGCGGGCATCGCCGCCTCACTGGGCTACATCCTGTGGTTCATGTTCGCCAAGTGCGGCAAGGAAGAGCGTGAACGCCTGGCCCTGGCCGTGTTCCTGATCTTCGGCGCGGTGGTGTTCTGGACCCTGTTCGAGCAGGCCGGCTCGTCGCTCAGCCTGTTCGCGGCCACCAATGTCCAGCTCGATCTGGTCCAGGCCCCGGTCCAGTGGTTCGGCGGCGCGGTCACCCTGGCCACTTCCGAGCAACTGGTCGCGGCCGGCATCGACAAGGCCTCGACCTTCTGGATCAACACCAGCTTCAACGCGCCCCAGACCCAGGCCCTGAACGCCGGCTGGATCCTGATCTTCGCCCCGGTCTTCGCCTTCCTGTGGACCTGGCTGGGCAAGCGCGGCCGTGACCTGAACCCCGTAGTCAAGTTCGGCTTGGCCCTGATCCAGGTCGGGGCGGGCTTCCTGGTGCTGCAGATCGGCGCCACCTTCGCCGACGGGGCCTTCCGCCTGCCGTTGGTGTTCCTGGTGGTGATGTACATGCTGCACACCACGGGCGAGCTGTGCATGTCGCCCGTCGGCCTGTCGCAGATGACCAAGCTGTCGCCGCCCACCGTGGTGTCGTTCATGATGGCCGTCTGGTTCCTGGCCGTGGCCATCGCCCAGTATATCGGCGGCATGATCGCCGGACTGACCACCACCGAAACCGTCGGCGGCCAGGTGCTGGATCCCGCCGCCGCCCTGGCCACCTCGCTGGAGGTGTTCAACGTCATCGGCCTGATCGCCATCGGCATCGGGGTGCTGTTCCTGGCCCTCTCCCCGTGGCTGAAGAAGTGGTCGCACGGCTCGGACGACACCGACGCCGCGCCCGTGGATAGCGCCACGAAGATCCACTAGAGACTCTGCAAACACGAAAGGCCCCGGAGCGATCCGGGGCCTTTTTTGTTGGGCTCTGCGTGAGCGGTCACGCCATGCCAAAAAGCTTGTCATCCCGGTCCAAGCGAAGCGGAGAGCCAGGACCCAGGGGCCGATGCTCTGCGGCTGCCCTGTGTCCCGGACAGCCTCTGTAAGGCTTCCGGGATGACAAAGGTTTGATCTGTTCCCTAAACCGCCGTGCCGCCCACCGTCAGGCCGGTGATCTTCAGCGACGGCTGGCCCACGCCGACCGGCACGCCCTGGCCCGACTTGCCGCAGACGCCGATGCCGGGGTCGAAGTCGAAGTCGTGGCCGATCATGGTCACCTTGGTCAGGGCGCTGGGGCCGTCGCCGATCAGGGTGGCGCCCTTGACCGGGGCGGTGATCTTGCCGTCCTCGACCAGATAGGCCTCGGTGCACTGGAAGACGAACTTGCCGTTTGTGATGTCCACCTGGCCGCCGCCGAAATTGGCGCAGTAGAGGCCGCGCTTCATCGAGGCGATCATCTCGGCCGGATCGTCCTTGCCGGCCAGCATGCCGGTATTGGTCATGCGCGGCAGAGGCATGTGGGCATAGGACTGGCGGCGGCCGTTGCCGGTGGCCTGCATGCCCATCAGCCGGGCGCTCATGCGGTCGTGCATGTAGCCGACCAGAATGCCGTCCTCGATCAGGATGGTGCGCTCGGTGGGGGTGCCCTCGTCATCGATGGTCAGCGAGCCGCGACGGCCCGGCAGCGAACCGTCGTCGAACACGGTGACGCCCGGGGCCGCCACTCGCTCGCCGATGCGGCCGGAGAAGGCCGAAATGCCCTTGCGGTTGAAGTCGCCTTCCAGGCCGTGGCCGACGGCCTCGTGCAGCAGGATGCCGTTCCAGCCGCAGCCTAGGACCACGTCCATCTCGCCGGCGGGGCAGGGGATGGCGTCCAGATTGACCAGGGCCTGGCGCAGGGCCTCGTCGACCTGATGCTGCCACCGGTCGGGGCTGATCCAGGCCGAAAAGCCGGCGCGACCGCCGGCCCCTGACGAGCCGCTCTCGCGCTTGCCGTCCTTCTCGACGGTGACCTGCACATTGACGCGGACCAGCGGGCGGACGTCGCGCACCAGCTTGCCGTCGGCGCGCAGGATCTCGATCACCCGGCGCTCGCCGGCCATCGAGGCCATCACCTGGACGACGCGCGGATCGCGGGCCCGGGCGAAGGCGTCGATTTCCTGCAGCAGCGAAATCTTGTCGGAAAAGGCGGGTGAGGCGAGGGGATCGTCTTCGCCGTACAGCCGCTCGTTGGTCGAACGGGGCCCCTCGGCGCTGACGCCGGCATAGCCGCGCTTGGCGAGGCTGGCCGAGGCGGCGGCCCGGCCGAGGGCGGCCTCGGAAATCTCGGCGGCGTGGGCGTAGCCGGCGGTCTCGCCGGCCACGACGCGAAGGCCGAAACCCTCGCCCGAATCATAAGAGGCGCTTTTCAGGCGGCCGTCGTCGAAGACGAAGGCCTCGCTCTCGGAGCGCTCGATAAAGAGCTCGCCGTCATCGGCGCCGGCCAGAGCCTCGCCTAGGATCTTGCGGGCGCGATCGGGATCGACGCCAGCGGCGTCAAGCAGGGAGGGGGCGGAGATCGGAGCGTTCATGCGCCTACAGGTAAGCGTTCGAAGCCGTTCCGTCACCCCGCCCCCTTGTCGTTAGTAGTTGTGATGCACCGAACCCGAACCGCTGATCGTGCTGGTCTCGCTGAGGGGTTGGCGGCGCAGGCTGACGTCGCCGCTGCCCGAGATGGCGATCTTGACCGTGTTGCTGGTCGAGATATCGGCGTCGCCGCTGCCGGAGAGGGCGATATCGGCGTTCAGCGCCTGCAGTTCGTCGAGCTCGGCGTCGCCCGATCCCGCCGTGGCCACGACCAGGCCCGTGGTCTGGCCGGAGGCGTTGATGTCGCCGCTGCCATTCAGCGCCAGGGTCAGGGCCGGTTGATTGTAGCCCTGGATCGCCAGATCGCCCGAGCTTTCCAGCGTGAAGCTGTTGACGTTGGGCGCGGTGACGACGATCCGCGTCTGATCGGCGTTGCTGTGAAAGCGGACGCCGTTGCGGTCGATGGTCAGGCTGTCGGCATTGAGGTCGTAGTGATCGCCGTCGCCGTCGGTCAGGCTGATGCGGCCTTCCTCGACACGCAGGCGATCGACGACGGCCCTGGGGCCCCGGATCTCGACCCCGGCGACCGGACCCTGCACATAGGTCACGTCGATGGGCAGGTCGATCGTCAGCGTCTCGCTGGTCCAGGCCAGCTGGCGCGAGACGATCGGCGAGGCCTTCGCGCCGCTGATATCGACATGACGGCTCCGGAACTCGCCGTCGCCGACATGGTCGAAGGGAATGGTCCAGCCGTCCTTGAGAATGACCGGACCGGCCAGGGCGGCGACGCCGGCGAAGCTGCCGAGCATCAGCACGAAGCTGGCTCCGCCGATGATGAGCGCATTACGGATCATGACGGGCCCCTCAGCCTTGGTTTTCGATGGCCGGCTTGAGCAGCCGGAAGTGCAGGCGGCCGTACCAGACGACCGCGTTGAAGAGGCCCACCGTGACGATGGTGAGCAGGGCGCCCAGGAAGGTGGCGCCGGCCATCAGGCCCACACCGGCCAGCAAGGCCGTCAGCGGCCCGCCCGGAGGCGCGGCTAATGGTCCCATGGCGAACACGAAGCCGCCCGAGACGAACAGGGCGACCACGGCGACCAGGAAACCGAACAGCGCCGCCAGCACGCCCATCAGCATGGGCAGCAGGAACATGATGTCGATCGCCCCCAGGCCGATCAGGGCGATGATCGCCGCGCCGGCTGCAGCGGGGTTCTTGGCCTCTTCCCAGCGCTTCAGGCCCGCATCGGCGCGCAGTTCGCGGGCCAGACGGTCGGGGTCGCCCAGGGCGGCGGCGGCTTCGGCCTCGCTGCGGCCTTCGGCCATGGCGTCGGCGAAGTGCGCCTCGTGATCGGCGACGATGTCGGCGATCGTGGTGGCGGGCAGACCGGCCAGACCCCGGCGCAGCCGGGACATGAACTCGATACGGGTCATGCGGCGGCTCCCAGGATGTCTTCGACGGCCGTGGTGAAGGCGGCCCATTCGGTCTTCTGCTGCGTGAAGCTGGCGCGGCCAGCCGACGTCAGGCGGTAATATTTGCGCGGCGGGCCGCTCTGGGATTCGACCAGATAGGTCTCCACCAGGCCGTCCGACTGCATGCGGCGCATCAGCGGATAGATTGTTCCCTCCCCCATATCGATGTCCTTCGCGAGCTTGCTGGCGATCTCGTAGGCATAGCTGTCGGCCTTCGACAGCAGGGCCAGCACACAGAGCGCCAGCACGCCTTTCTTCAGTTGTATTTCAATGGCTTCCGGCACTTGGTCCTCGCCTCGGTTGATGCACTCTTCTACGGCAAGGTACTGAGCGGTGCAAGGTACCTGTCAATGAACGTTACGTAATGATCCGGAGGCCTGCGGCCGGGGTTATTGAAAGCTGTTCGCAGCTGGATGCCCGAACCGTTGCCAAGGAGGGTTTCCCGGGGGTTTCAGGCGCTTGGCAACCGCTGGCGATGCGCGTATGCAGCCAACAGAATGGTCAGTTGGGCGGGGCGCGACCGCGACTCATTATCTGGAGTCGATTGCGCGATACCGCGAGCCTGACTGTAATGTGCATGTCGGCGCGACGTGACGTTGATCAAGGTCAAATGATCGACGTCAAATAGGCGCTGAAACGGGCCGTGAGGGATATGAAGGCGCAATTTCAGGGGTTTCGGCGGGTTCTGACGGGCGCTAGCGCCCTCGCCGCCATGACGGTTTTCGCGGGGCAGGCCCTTGCGCAGGACTTGATGGGTCAGCCGACCCCGGGGGCGATCGATCTTCAGCCCGCCGCTTCGTCGCTGAAGCATGAAGCGATCTGGTTCCACGACGTGATCCTGATGCCGATCATCACGGTCATCACCTTGTTCGTGCTGGGTCTGATCATCTGGATCGCGATCCGCTACAACAAGAAGGCCAACCCGGTCCCGGCCAAGTTCAGCCACAACACCACCATCGAGATCGTCTGGACGGTGGTTCCGGTGATCATCCTGATGGTGATCGCGATCTTCTCGTTCCGGCTGCTGTTCGCCTATAACGACATGCCCAAGCCGTACATGACGGTGAAGGCCACGGGCTACCAGTGGTACTGGGGCTATGAATATCCCGACCAGAAGATCAGCGAGGAAATCTCCCTGCCGCTGACCCAGGCCGAAGCTGTCGCCAAAAAGGTTCCTTACCTGCTGGCCGCAGACAAGCCGCTGGTCGTTCCGGTCAATCAGGTGGTCCGTGTGCAGGTCACAGCCGCCGACGTGATCCACGCCTTCGCCTTGCCGGCCTTTGGCCTGAAGACCGACGCCATCCCCGGCCGCCTGAACGAAACCTGGTTCAAGGCCGAAAAGGTCGGAACCTATTACGGCCAGTGCTCGGAACTGTGTGGGTCTGAACACTCCAACATGCCCATCGAGATCAAGGTCGTTACCCAGGCCGAGTTTGACGCCTGGGTGCAGTCCAAGACCGCTCCGCCGGCGGCCGCCCCCGTCGCTGACGCCGCCGCTCCGGCCGCTGTCGCGATCCCGGCCGCCGCTCCCGCCACCGTCCCGGCCGCGGCTCCCGCCGCGCCGGCGGTCTAAGACTTAGATTGCAGGATTAGTCCGATGGCTCACGCCGCAGACATTGATCATCACGACGCGCACGGCGCCGACGACAAGCCGCCCTTCTTCCAGCGCTGGTTCTTCTCGACGAACCACAAGGACATCGGCACCCTCTACATCCTGTTCGCCATCATGGCCGGGATCGTGGGCGGCGCCCTTTCGGGCCTGATCCGCTGGGAGCTTATGGAGCCGGGCATCCAGGTGTTCTCCGACACCGGCATCCTGGGTCTGTTCAAGGGCAAGCACGGCTACAACGCCGTCGTCACCGCCCACGCCCTGATCATGATCTTCTTCATGGTCATGCCGGCGATGATCGGCGGGTTCGGCAACTGGTTCGTCCCGATCATGATCGGCGCGCCGGACATGGCCTTCCCGCGGATGAACAACGTCTCGTTCTGGCTGTTGGTCGCCGCCTGGGTTCTGCTCTGCCTGTCGATGTTCGTCGATGGCGGTCCGGGTCAGGGCTTCGGCGGCGGCTGGACGATCTATCCGCCGCTCTCGACCATCGGTCACAAGGGTCCGGCCATGGACCTGGCGATCCTGGCGCTCCACCTGGCCGGCGCTTCGTCGATCCTGGGCGCGATCAACTTCATCACCACGATCTTCAACATGCGCGCGCCGGGCATGACCCTGCACCGCATGCCGCTGTTCGCCTGGTCGGTGCTGATCACCGCCTTCCTGCTGCTGCTGTCGCTGCCCGTCCTGGCCGGCGCCATCACCATGTTGCTGACCGACCGTAACTTCGGCACCCACTTCTTCGACCCCGCCGCCGGCGGCGATCCGGTGATGTTCCAGCACCTGTTCTGGTTCTTCGGTCACCCGGAAGTGTACATCCTGATCCTGCCAGGCTTCGGCATCATCAGCCACATCGTCTCGACCTTCTCGCGCAAGCCGATCTTCGGTTATCTGGCGATGGCCTATGCCATGGTCGCCATCGGTTTCGTCGGCTTCGTCGTGTGGGCGCACCACATGTACACCGTCGGCATGAGCATCAACCTGCGGGCCTATTTCGTGGCCGCCACGATGATCATCGCTGTCCCGACCGGCGTGAAGATCTTCTCCTGGATCGCCACGATGTGGGGCGGTTCGATCAGCTTCAAGACGCCCATGCTGTGGGCGATCGGCTTCATCTTCCTGTTCACGGTCGGCGGCGTCACCGGCGTGGTCCTGTCCAATGCCGGCATCGATTACAGCCTGCACGACACCTATTACGTCGTCGCTCACTTCCACTACGTGCTGTCGCTGGGCGCCGTGTTCGCCATCTTCGCCGGCTTCTTCTACTGGTTCGAGAAGATGTGGGGCGTGAAGTACAACGAGTTCCTGGGCTGCGTGCAGTTCTGGATCATGTTCGTCGGCGTCAACCTGATCTTCTTCCCGCAGCACTTCCTGGGCCTGCAAGGCATGCCGCGTCGCTATGTCGACTATCCGGAAGCCTTCGCGAAGTGGAACTACGTCTCGACGGTCGGCTACGCGATCACGGTCGTTGGCGTGGTGGTGTTCCTGATCATCCTGATCGAGGCCGCCATTCGTCGTCGTCCGGCCGAGGCCAATCCGTGGGGCGAAGGCGCCACCACCCTGGAATGGACCCTGTCGTCGCCGCCGCCGTTCCACCAGTTCAGCGAGCCGCCGGTGATCCGCGAAGACGGCCACCACTAGGGCCTGACGACTGAATTGAAGCCTGCGGGGGCGCGGTCTGGACCACTTAAGGGTCCGGGCCGCGCCCTTCGCCCATCAAGACCGCTATAATTAGAACCTGATGTCGAAGATCGCCGCCATGACCCCGGAAACCGCCCCGCTGCAGACGACGCCCGATGTCGCCCGCTGGCAGGACTTCTTCCAGCTGCTCAAGCCCCGCGTCATGTCTCTGGTGGTGTTCACCGGCCTGACCGGCCTTCTGGCCGCCCGCACGCCCATGCACCCGGTGCTGGCCGCCGTGGCGGTGTTGTGCATCGCTGTCGGGGCAGGGGCCTCCGGCGCCCTGAACATGTGGTTCGACGCCGATATCGACGGCCTGATGCGCCGCACACGCGGCCGCCCCGTGCCGTCGGGCAAGGTGCGCGGCGACGACGCCGCCGCCCTGGGCGTGGTGCTCAGCCTGCTCTCGGTGATGCTGCTGGGCATGGCGGTCAACTGGCTGGCGGCCGGCCTGCTGGCCTTCACCATCGTCTTCTACGCCGTGGTCTACACCATGTGGCTCAAGCGCTGGACGACCCAGAACATCGTCATCGGCGGACTGGCCGGCGCCCTGCCGCCCGCCATCGGCTGGGCTGCGGCCACGGGCTCGGCCCCGCTGAACGCCTGGCTGATGGTGGCCATCATCTTCTTCTGGACCCCGCCGCACTTCTGGGCGCTGTCGCTGTACATCACCACCGACTACGCCAAGGCCGGCGTGCCGATGCTGCCGGTAGTCAAGGGCGCCAAGGCCACCCGCCTGCAGATCCTGATCTACAGCCTGATCCTGATTCCGGTCTGCCTGCTGCCGGTGCTGACCGGTCTGGGCGGTCCGCTGTATCTGGCGGTCGCCGGCCTGGGTGGCGCGGTGTTCCTGCTGCTGGCCTTCCGGGTGTTTCTCAGCAAGGCCGGCGACGCCGCCGATCCGCGCGCCGCCGACCGCGACCTCTATGAGGTCACCGACGATGTGAAGGCCGCCGGCGCCAAGGCGGCGCGCAATCTGTTCGCCTTCTCGATCCTCTATCTGTTCGCCATGTTCGCAGCCCTGCTGGGCGAAGCGGTCTTTGGCGTCAAAGCCTTGGAGCTTTTGCGATGAACAAGCTTGTCGAACAAGACGCCGCCGCGCGGGCGCGCAAGGGGCGCAATATTGCCCTGGGCCTGGGCCTGCTGGCCTTTGTCATTCTGATGTTTGTGGTCACTATCGTGAGGCTCGGCGCCAATGTCGCTAACCGTCCCTTCTGAATCCAGCCCTGCTGAATCCGGCAACGGTCCGCTCAAGGCGCTGAAGCCCGTCAAGGACCTCGCCGCCAAGCGCAACGCGCGTGTCGGTCTGATGTGCGCCGCCGCCTTCTTCGGCATGGTCGGGGCGGCCTACGCCTCGGTGCCGCTCTACAAGCTGTTTTGCCAGATGACCGGATTTGACGGCACCGTGCGCAAGGCCGATCTGGCCCCGACCACGGTGCTGGACCGCAAGGTCAAGATCCGGTTCGACGCCAATATCCGCAACCTGCCCTGGGACTTCTCGACCGAGCAGGTCAGCCAGGATATCCGGATCGGCGACACGGGCCTGGCGTTCTTCAAGGTCACCAACCGCAGCGACCAGGCCATGACCGGCCGGGCGATCTACAATGTGGTGCCCGAACAGGCCGGGCCTTACTTCCAGAAACTGGAATGTTTCTGCTTTTCCAACCAGACGATCCAGCCCGGCCAGACGATCGAGTTTCCGGTCGTCTACTTCGTCGATCCGCAATATGTCGATGATCCGGAGACCAAGGGTAAGGGCGAGATCACCCTCTCCTACACCTTCTTCCCGGCGGTCGAGGACGACTCCGGGAAAAAACTGGTGGCTTCTACGACGCCGCGTATCGTTCAACCCCTTGGCGGCGCGCCGTCGAGAGGGCTATAGCGTTCAATATGGAGCGTTGCAGCGGGGGGACTCGGCGGGCAACGTCTAGAGGGAATAAGGGTTAGCACCACCATGGCCCACGGCGCCGTCAAACACGACTATCACATCCTGCCGCCCAGCCCCTGGCCCCTCGTGGGCTCGGTCGCCGCCACCATCATGGCCATCGGCCTGATCGGCTGGATCAAGGGCGGTGTTCTGGGTATCGAAAAAGGCAACTGGGCGATCTTCGCCGCAGGCTTTGCCGGCATCCTCTACACCTTCTTCGGTTGGTGGAGCGATGTGGCCAAGGAAGCCAAGGCCGGCGACCACACGCCGGTCGTCTCGATCGGCCTGCGCTATGGCATGATCCTGTTCATCGCTTCGGAAGTGATGTTCTTCGTGGCCTGGTTCTGGATGTTCTTCGAGATGGCGCTGTTCCATGAACACCGCACCCTCTCGGCCATCGAGGAAGTCCGCACCGCCTGGGCCACCTGGCCGCCGCTGGGCGTCGAGACCGTCTCGCCATGGCATCTGCCGCTGGTCAACACCCTGACCCTGCTGCTGTCGGGCACCACCGTCACCTGGGCGCACCACGCGCTGCAGGTCGGCGACCGCAAGGGCGCCAAGTGGGGTCTGATCCTGACCGTCCTGCTGGGCGCGCTGTTCACCGCCATCCAGTTCTATGAATATGCCCACATCAACCACGAGCAGCTGTTCTATTCGGAAGCGGCCGTGAATTCGGGCCTCTACGGTTCGACCTTCTTCCTGGCCACCGGCTTCCACGGTTTCCACGTGTTTGTCGGCACCCTGTTCCTGATCGTCTGCCTGATCCGCCTGCAGAACGGCGCCTTCACCCCCAAGCAGCACTTCGGCTTCGAAGCGGCCGCCTGGTACTGGCACTTCGTGGACGTGGTCTGGCTGTTCCTGTTCGCCTTCATCTACGTGATCTTCGGCGCTTCGGCCCACTAGGGCCCGAAAGTTGAAATGTGAGGGCTAAACCCCTCACATTTTGAGCCGCCACGCTCTAAGATCCAGACTTCCGAGGGGGCCCGGAACGCTAAGCCAGCGTTCCGGGCCTTTTTCTTTTCAGGAGGCTCCATGAGCCACACCAACCCCTATCTGGCCGGCGCCAGCGGTCGCTGCCCCAAGTGCGGCGAGGGCTTCCTGTTCGACGGGTTCCTGAAGATCGCCCCGACCTGCGAAGCCTGCGGCTTCGAGCTGGGCCGCCACGAGACCGGCGACGGGGCCTCGACCTTCATCATCCTGATCGGCGGCAGCGTCGGTGCGTTCGGCGCGCTGTTTTCGATGTTTGCCTGGAACTGGCCGATCTGGCTGCTGCTGCTGGTCTGGCTGCCGGTGACCCTGGGCCTGAGCCTGGGCCTGATGCGGCCCGCCAAGGGCCTGATGGTGGCCGCCCAGGTCGCCAACAAGGCCTCGGAAGCCGGCGGGCGCGATGTCTGAGGTCCCTCCCGTCAAAAGCCGCTTCCCCATCGGCCTGACCATCGCCGTGGCGATTGCGTTCGGCATCCTGTGCTTCCTGGGCGCCTGGCAGATCAAGCGCATGGCCTGGAAGGAGGATCTGCTCGGGCGGATCGAGACCCTGAAGACCGCCCCGGCGGCCCCGATCGGCCCGGTGCTGGCCGCCGCCGCCCAGGGCCGCAATGTCGCCTGGACGCGGGTCAGCGTCGCCTGCCGCCCGGCGTCCCTGCCGCCCCTGTCCCTGGCCTATGGCATTCGCGACGGCGACGTCGTCTGGCGCGCCCAGGCCCTGTGCGGCGTGCAGGGTGGTCCCTATGACCTGATCCTGGTCGACCGCGGCGTGGTGCCCGAGCTGACCGGCCAGGTCGAGGCGCCGGCCCGCGCCTTCGCCGAGCCTGGGCAGGTCACGGGCATCCTGATCCCGCTGGAGCAGCTGGGCGGCCACCGAGCCGACGCCGTGACCGGGCTGGCCGGCCGCAAGCCGGCGCCGCTGGCCCTGATGGCCGAGCGCGAGACCCCGGCCCCGGCCGGGATCGTCCCCGCGCCGCTTCCGGCAGAAATTTCCAATCGGCACCTCGAATACGCCCTGACGTGGTTCGGCCTTGCCGTAACCCTGCTCTTTATCTATGCCGCCATGCTCTGGCGGAGACTGAGACCCTGATGCGCTACGTTTCGACCCGCGGCGAGGCCGCCCCCATCGGATTCCTCGACGCTGTCCTGGCGGGCCTGGCTCCCGACGGCGGCCTGTATGTGCCGGCCGAATGGCCGACCTTCACCAAGGCGGAAATCGCGGCCTTCGCCGGCAAGCCCTATGATCAGGTCGCCGCCGCCGTGATGGGCAAGTTCGTCGGCGACGACATCCCCGCCGAGGTGCTGGCCGAGATGTGCGCCGAGGCCTATGCCAGCTTCGCCCACAGCGCCGTTGCGCCGCTCAAGCAGCTGGGCCCCAACCGCTTCCTGCTGGAGCTGTTCCACGGTCCGACCCTGGCGTTCAAGGACGTCGCCATGCAGCTGCTGGGGCGGCTGTACGACTATGTGCTGGAACGCCAGTCGCGCAAGATGACCATCATCTGCGCCACCTCCGGCGACACCGGCGGCGCGGCGGTCGAGGCCTTCCGGGGCCGCAAGAACGCCCGCATCGTGGCCCTGTTCCCCGAGGGCCGGATCAGCGAGGTCCAGCGCCGGTTCATGACCACGGCGACCGACGACAACGTGGCCTGCGTCTCGATCCAGGGCTCGTTCGACGACTGCCAGGCCATCGTCAAGCAGGCCTTCCAGGACGACCAGTTCCGCCATGCGGTCGACCTGTCGGGCGTCAACTCGATCAACTGGGCGCGGATCGCGGCCCAGAGCGTCTATTACTTCACCGCCGCCGTGGCCCTGGGCGCGCCCGAGCGGGCCGTGGCCTTCGTGGTGCCGACGGGCAATTTCGGCGACGCCTATGCCGCCTTTGTGGCCACCCGCATGGGCCTGCCGATCGCCCAGATCGTCTGCGCTACCAATTCCAACGACATCTTGGCCCGCACCTTCGAGGAGGGCCGCTACGCCAAGGGCGCGGTGGCCGCCACCCAGAGCCCGGCCATGGACATCCAGGTGGCCTCCAATTTCGAGCGCCTGTATTTCGAAGCGGTGCGCCGTGACGGGGTCGAGACCGGCCGCGCCTTCCGGGGCTTTACCGACAGCGGCCTGATCGACATTCCGCCCAGCGCCTTCGCCACCATGCGCGAGCTGTTCCGCGGCGTGGCCGTCAGCGAGGCCGACACCGCCAAGACCATGCTCTCGACCCTGAACGAAACCGGCGAGGTCATCGACCCGCACACCGCCGTGGGCGTGGCGGCGGCTGCGGGCGTCAAGCTGGACGATCCGACCACGCCGGTGGTGGTGCTCTCCACCGCCCATCCGGCCAAGTTCCCCGAGGCGGTCGCCGCCGCCTGCGGCCTGACCCCGGCCACGCCGCGCGCCACGCCGGACCTGTCGCAGAAGCCCGAGCGCTTCGAGCGGCTGCCGGCCAGCGGCGACACGGTGAAAGCCTTCGTGCGCACCTTCGCGGCCACTTCGTGAGCGCTGTTCTCAAGACGCTGAAAAACGGCGTCCGGGTCGTCTGCGATCCGATGCCCGGCCTTGAGACCCTGGCCCTGACCGTCGTCGCCGGTCGCGGCGCGGCCCACGAGGATGTCCCGCAGTCGGGCTGGTCGCACCTGCTGGAGCACATGGTCTTCAAGGGGGCCGGATCGCGCAGCGCGCGCGATATCGTCGAGGTTATCGAAAGCCAGGGCGGCTCGCTCAACGCCGCCACCGGCTATGAGCGCACCAGCTTCCAGGTGCGGGCCCTGAAGGGCGGCCTGGATCTGGGCATGGACGTCATCGCCGACCTGCTGCTGCGCCCCACCCTGGACGAGGCCGATCTGGTCCGCGAAAAGCAGGTGGTGCTGCAGGAGATCGCCGAGGCGGCCGACGCGCCCGACGACTATGTCTTCGACCTGATCCAGCGCGCGGCCTGGGGCCAGCACCCGGTGGCCCGCCCGATCCTGGGCTCGGTCGAGAGCGTCAATGCCGCCACCAACGCCGCCCTGTCCGACTGGCGGGGCGCGCTATACGCCCCCGACCGGCTGGTGATCAGCGCCACCGGCGCGGTCAGCGAGGCCGAGCTGATGACCGCCGCCGAGCGCGCCTTTGGCGGCGTGCCGGTGCGCGAGAGCCTGGCCGAACCCGTCGCCGCGCCGTTCGTGGGCGGCCACGAGGGCGAGGTGCGCAAGCTGGAACAGTCGCATCTGGTGTTCATGCTGCCGGCCTGCGGCGCGCGCGAGCAGGACTATTTCGCCCTGCGGATCTTCGCCGAATGCCTGGGCGGGGGCATGTCGTCGCGGCTGTTCCAGGAGGCCCGCGAGAAGCGCGGTCTGGCCTATAATATCGACGCCTATTCCGACACCTATGCCGATCACGGGGCGCTGGGCATCTATGCCGGCTGCGCGGCGGGCAATGCGGTCGAGACCGCCAAGGTTTGCGCCGAACAGCTGGTCGCCCTGGCCCGCCACATCGAGCCGGCCGAACTGGCCCGCGCCAAGGCCCAGCTGAAGGCGCACATGTTCATGGCCCGCGAGGCGGCGCTGTCGCGCGCCGAGCAGGCCGCCGGCCAGGTGCTGCTGTTCGATCGCCTGTACCCGCCGGCCGAGCTGGCCTTCGAGGTCGACGCCGTCACCCCGGCCGATGTCGCCCGGCTGGGTCAGCGCCTGCTGGACTCACGGCGTTGCGCCACGGCCATCCTGGGCGCCAAGTCGGCCCTGAAAGCCGGCCCCGCCTTTGAGAAGGCCTTGTTCGCTGCGGCCTGATCGCAGACCCTCGCGCGCCTTCGCGCCTGCTGGAGTTCAAGTGTCGACCCTTCTGCAGCTGTTCCGCGCCAGACCCGGCCTCAGGCTTCAGGGCAGCGGCGTCTATCTGCGACCGCCGCGCTTGTCGGACCACCGCGACTGGGCCGACCTGCGCCGCGAGTCGCGCAGCTTCCTGGAGCCCTGGGAGCCGACCTGGCCCGAGGACGACCTGGGGCGCCGCGCCTTCCGCGCCCGGCTGGGCGCCTATGCCCGTGAACTGGAGACCGGCGAGGCGTGGCCGTTCTTCGTGTTCCGCAAGAGTGACGACGCCCTGATCGGCGCCGTCCGGCTGTTTCACGTCCGGCGCGGCGTGTCCCTGAGCGGCACCGTGGGCTACTGGCTGGGTCAGCCCTACACGCGCCAGGGGCACATGTCCGACGCCGTCGCCACCGTGATCCGCTTCGCCTTCGAGGGCCTGGGACTCCATCGGATTGAGGCCGCCTGCATGCCGGAAAACACCGCCTCGGCCGGGCTTTTGCTGAAATGCGGCTTTTCCGAGGAGGGTTACGCCCCCGCTTATTTGAAAATTAACGGCGAGTGGCGAGATCATCGTCTGTTCGGACTTGTTGCGCGATCCTAGCGCCGGTCCGGGCGAAAGACGCCGAGGTGGCGTTGGGATCGAGTATGTCGTTTCGGGCTACGGACCGTAAGATCTGGGACACGACCGCCACGCTGGAAGCGTTGGGTGCGGCCGATGCGGCCCTGTGGATCTGGGAGCCTGAGGCCGACCGCCTGCGGGTCAATGGCGCCGCCCGGGCGCTGGGCCTGGGTCCGCTGGCCCCTGAATGCTCTTCCGCAGCCTTCCGCGCCCTGGCCCTGCCGCAGGACCGCGCCCAGGCCGAGGAAGTGCTGAAGGTCCGCGAACCCGGCTCGGAAGTCATGGCGCGCTTTCGCATGCGCGGCTTCGAAACCTGCATCTGGCGGGGCGTATGGCTGGAGGAAGGCGTGCGCGCCGCCGGCGTCGTCGCCCCCGAAGTGAAATTCGCCGCGTCCGAGCGCTGCGACCTGACCGGCCTGCTGGACCGCAAGAGCTTCATCGCCCGCGCCCGGGAGCGTCTGCGCCTTGAAGGCGTGCATGAGCTGGTGGTCGCTGATGTCGATCGCCTGCGCCGCCTGAACGAGGCCCTGGGCCACGAACGCGCCGACCTGGTTCTGGCCGCCCTGGGTTCGCGCCTGGCGGCCGCCTTCCCGACCGGCTCGATCCTGGGCCGGATCGGCGAGGACGAGTTCGCCGTGCTGTGCGAGCCCCGGGGCTTTGAACCGGCCGAGCTGCTGCGCAACGCCCTGGAACAGCCGCTGCGGATCGCGGGCTTCGATATCCACCCCACCCTGTCGATCGGGGCCGTGAACGCCGAGGGCGGCGAAGATGCGCCCGAGGCGACCGAACTGCTGCGCCGCGCCGAACTGGCCGTCGAGGCCGCATCCTCGGCCGGTCGCGGCGGCGCCGCCGCCTATGGCCGTTCGATGGAGACCGACGGCCTGTCGCGCCTGGCCCTGGAGGCCGACCTGCGCGGCGCCATCGCCCGTGGCGAGATCACCCCCTATTTCCAGCCCGTCGTGCGCCTCTCGACCGGCGCCCTGTCGGGCTTCGAGGCCCTGGCCCGCTGGCTGCACCCGCGCCGCGGCATGCTGCCGCCCGACTCCTTCCTCCCGCTGATCGAGGAACTGGGCCTGATGAGCGAGCTGGGCGAGCACATGATGCGCACCGCCGGCGCGCAGCTGGCCGCCTGGCGTCGCAGCCATCCGGCCGTGGGCGCCCTGACCGTCAGCGTCAATCTGTCGACCGGTGAGATCGACCGTCCGGGCCTGGTCGACGACGTGGCCGAGGTGCTGCGGGTCAACAACCTGCCGCGCGGCGCCCTGAAGCTGGAAGTCACCGAAAGCGACATCATGCGCGACCCTGAACGGGCGGCCGTGATCCTGCGCACCCTGCGCGACGCCGGGGCCGGCCTGGCGCTCGACGATTTCGGCACCGGCTTCTCGTCGCTGCAATATCTGACGCGCCTGCCGTTCGACACCCTGAAGATCGACCGCTATTTCGTCCGCACCATGGGCGGCAATCCAGGCTCGGCCAAGATCGTCCGCTCGGTGGTCAAGCTGGGTCAGGACCTGGACCTGGAAGTCGTCGCCGAAGGCGTCGAAAACGCCGAGATGGCCGCCGCCCTGCAGGCCTTGGGCTGCGACTACGGCCAGGGCTTCGGCTACGCGCCGGCCCTGTCGCCGCAGGAGGCCGAGGTTTACCTCAATGAGGCCTATGTGGATGGCGCGGCGCCGGTGAAGGCGCGGGGGTAGGGGCTACTGGCCCCCTCCTGACCGCTCTCGCGGTCGTCCGCCCCCGTAGGGGGAAGATGAGTTCATCCGCCCCCTACGGGGGCGGACGGCTGCGAAGCAGCCCGGTGGGGGCAAGTCCACCGACCTTTCTCTAAGCCCGCCCCGCCTGCGTTGACAGGTGATCGGCCGAAATCCCCAGCTTGGCCAAAGCCCGCGTCCACTTGTGCTCATGGTCGTCGTCGAACAGCAGTTCCTCGTCGGCGTCGCAGACCAGCCAGATGTTGTCGCGCACCTCCTGCTCCAGCTGGCCAGGCCCCCAGCCGGCATAGCCCAGGGCCAGGATCGCCCGGCGGGGATGGTGGATTGGGCTGCCCATGGCGTCGAGCACGTCGCGGGTGGCGGTCAGGGCCAGGCCGTCGTGCAGGGCCAGGGTCGAGTCGGGCGAGTTGAAATCGTCGGTGTGCAGCACGAAGCCGCGCTCCAGCTCGACCGGACCGCCCAGCAGCACCAGGGTGTTCTGGGTCTTGATCTCGGAGCGCACGCCCAGCTTGTCGAGCAGCTCGAACACCGTCAGGCCCTCGACCGGGCGATTGACCGTGATGGCCATGGCCTGCTCTTCGTCGTGGGCGCACATGTAGAGGACGGCGCGTTCGAAGCGTTCGTCCTCGATGCCCGGCATGGCCACCAGCAGGCGCCCGGCCAGGAAGTCCGCCTCGTCATGCGTGTCGCGGTTCATGGATACAGGATCGGGATAGAACGCGACGGTTTCAAGTCGAACCTTGGGGTTGGCGCGTTGTCGTCGGACCTATATTCGATTTGCGCACTCTCAAAGGACAGGACCAAGCCCATGACGATCAAGGTTGGCGATACGCTTCCTGCGGCGACTTTCATGACCAGCACGGCCGAAGGCCCTGCGCCGGTCACCACTGACGACCTGTTCAAGGGCAAGACCGTCGCCCTGTTCGCCGTTCCCGGCGCCTTCACCCCCACTTGCTCGGCCAAGCACCTGCCGGGCTTCAAGGACCACGCCGCCGAGTTCAAGGCCAAGGGCGTCGATACGATCGCCTGCGTCTCGGTCAACGACCTGTTCGTGATGAAGGCCTGGGGCAAGGACCAGGGCATCACCGACGAAGTGATGCTGCTGGCCGACGGCAACGGCGACTTCACCCGCGCCGTGGGCCTGGACTTCGACGGCTCCAAGTTCGGCATGGGCTCGCGCTCGCAGCGCTATTCGCTGATCGCCAAGGACGGCGTCGTGACCTCGCTGAACGTCGAAGAGGGCGGTGAGTTCAAGGTCTCGTCGGCGGACTATATGCTGGGTCAGCTGTAGGGTTCAAGCTCCTCCCCCTCTGGGGGAGGTGGCCCGGAGGGCCGGAGGGGGCCAGCACGGCCTAGGCCGCACTAGCCCCCTCAGTCGGCTTCGCCGACAGCTCCCCCAAAGGGGGAGCATCTATCGATCCCGACTAAGCCCCCAGCATCTCCGGCGTCGTCGCTTCGAAATCCGCCGCCCCGATCATCACCCCCGCGACCTGCCCCGGAACCTGGGCCAGCACCGCCTCGGCATAGATCCGCGCCAGGGCCAGCCGCGTCGAGAGCCAGCCGGCGTCGCCGCCGCCGGTCGCGATGGCCGCCGAGGCCGCCAGGGCGCCCTTGGCCAGCATCCAGCCGCCGACCACATCGCCCAGCAGTTTCAGATAGGCCGTGGCGCCCGACAGCGCGTCGGGCATGGCCCGTGCCCGGCGCTCGATCAGCCAGGCCGTGGCGGCGCTGGCGGCGACCAGGGCGGTCTCCAGTCTTCTGGCCATCGTGCCCAAGGCCGGATCGGCGGCCGCGTTCAGGGCGTCGATCGTGTCGCGGATATCGTCCATCAGGTCGCCGATCGCCTGGCCTTCGCCAAGGCTCAGCTTGCGGCCGACCAGGTCGATGGCCTGGATGCCGTTGGTGCCCTCATAGATCGGGGCGATGCGGGCGTCGCGATAGTGCTGGGCCGCGCCGGTTTCCTCGACAAAGCCCATGCCGCCGTGAATCTGCACGCCCTGCGAGGCGACCTCGACGCCCATGTCGGTCGACCAAGCCTTGGCGATCGGGGTCAGCAGTTCCTCGCGCAGCTTGGCGGCGACGCGCTGGTCCTCGGTGGCGCCATGGGTGGCCAGGTCGGCGGCGACGCCGGTGGACAGGCAGATGCCCCGCGCCGCTTCGATGCGGGCCTTCATCAGCATCAGGGTGCGGCGCACGTCGGGATGGTCGAACAGGCGGGCCGCGTTTTCGCCGGTCCAGGCCGAGCGGCCCTGGCGGCGCTCCAGCGAGAAAGCCAGCGCCTGCTGATAGGCGCGCTCGGCGATGGCGACGCCCTGGGCGCCGACCTGCAGGCGGGCGGCGTTCATCATCGTGAACATATGGGCCAGGCCCTTGCCCAGCTCGCCGACCAGCTCGGCCTTGGCGCCCTCGAACAGCATCACGCAGGTGGGCGAGCCGTGGATGCCCAGCTTGTGCTCCAGTCCGCCGGCCCGCACGGCGTTGGCCGCGCCCAGGCTTCCGTCCTCGCCGACCAGGACCTTTGGCGCCAGGAACAGCGAGATGCCCTTCACGCCGGGAGGCGCGTCCGGCGTGCGGGCGATGATCAGGTGGACGATATTGTCGGCGACGTCGTGGTCGCCCCAGGTGATGTAGATCTTCTGGCCCGACAGGGTGTAGCCGCCGTCGCCATCCGGCGTGGCCATGGTGGTGATCGCCGCCAGGTCCGAGCCGGCCTGCGGTTCGGTCAGGTTCATGGTGCCGGTCCATTCGCCCGAGACCAGACGCGGCAGATACAGGCTCTTCTGGCGCTCCGAGCCGTGGTGGGCCAGGGCCTCGATGGCCCCCAGGGTCAGCATGGGACACAGGCCAAAGGCCATGTTGGCGGCCTGGAACATCTCGAAGACGCCGACCTCCAGGCTCTTGGGCAGGCCCTGGCCGCCATGGTCAGGATCGGCCGCCAGGCCGTTCCAGCCGCCCTGGGCGAACTGCCGATAGGCCTCGCCAAAGCCCGGCGCGGCGCGGACCATGCCGTTCTCCAGTTTCGCGCCGACCAGATCGCCCTGGCGGTTCAGCGGGGCCAGGATGTCGCCGGCCAGGGCCCCGGCCCCTTCCAGCACAGCCTGGACCGTGTCGGCGTCGGCGTCGGGAAAGGCGTCGGAAAGGCGATCAAAGCCGGCCGCGTGCCGCAGCGAAAAAGCGATGTCACGGACAGGGGCGCGGTAGGTCATGAACGGCGAGGCTCCAGATTATCGGTGTTCTGTTTAGGCGCGCGCGGCGGCGGGGCCAAGCTGGCGCGACGTTCGTTCAAGAAGTCACGGCTTCGTGATGTTGCAGCCCTTTATCCTTGCGCTGGACTTCTTAAGTCGAGGCAATCGTAACTGCTGCAATCACAGTTTGGAGATTTCGACCCATGGCCCGTCCCTTCGCCTACGCCGCGCTCGCCGCCGCGCTGATCACGGCGCCCGCCGCCCTGGCCGCGCCGGGTGTCAGCTCGACCAAGCCTGCCGACCTGCCGGCCGGCAACTATGTGCTCGACAAGACCCACGCCGTGCTGACCGCCAAGCTCAGCCACATGGGTTTCTCCAACTACACCCTGCGCTTTACCAAGCTGGACGCCAGCTTCACCTATGATCCCAAGGCGCCGGAAGCCTCTAAGATCAGCGTTACGGTCGACCCCGCCTCGATCGACACCTCGACGGGCGCCGACGCCTTCGGCCTGAAGTTCAACAAGGAACTGGCCGGCGACGGCTGGCTGGAAACGGCCAAATATCCGACCATCACCTTCGTCTCGACCAAGGTCGATGTGGGCGACGGCAAGACCGGCAAGGTCACGGGCGATCTGACCTTCCATGGCGTGACCAAGCCGGTGGTTCTGGACGTCACCTTCAACGGCGTCGGCGGCAGCTTCATGCCCGGCAGCGTCAAGACGGGCTTCTCGGCCTCGACCACGATCAAGCGTTCGGAATTCGGCGTTTCCAAGTATGTTCCGCTGGTCGGCGATGACGTGACGCTGAACATCGAAGTCGAGTTCGACAAGAAGTAGTCTGATCAGACCGGATCTGGAGAGCCTGATGGCCGCGACACGCACGCGCTACACGACGGTGGCGATCGTCATTCACTGGCTGATCGCCGCGGCCATCATCTTCCAGATCATCCTGGGCTGGAGGGCGGGGGACGGTCCCAAGGGACCGGAGACCTTCGCCCTCTTCCAGCTGCACAAGTCGATCGGGATCACCATCCTGCTGCTCAGCCTGTTCCGGCTGGCCTGGAAGCTGACCCACACGTCGCCGCCGCCGCCGGTGGGCCAGCCCAACTGGGAGCGTATCGCCTCGCACGTGGTGCACTGGGGCTTCTATGTGATCATGATCGGCCTGCCGCTGACGGGCTGGATCCTGGTCTCGGCCAGCAAGACCAACATCCCGACCCTGCTGTTCGGGGTCGTTCCCTGGCCGCATCTGCCGCTGCTGCCCGACCTCGCGGACGGCGCCAAGCACGTCTGGCACGAGATCGGCGAGATCGGCCACGGCGTGCTGGTCAAGACCACCTATCTGCTGCTGCTGCTGCACCTGGGCGCGGTGGCCAAGCACCAGATTCTCGATCGCGACGCGGTGTTCAGCCACATGACGCCCGGCGCCAAACCGGGCTGGAAAGAGCCGCGCGCCTGGCTGGCCGCCGCCGGCCTCGCGGCGGTGATCGCCGCCGGTTATCTCTACACCCCCGCCGTCAAGCCGGTGGCCGCGCCCGCGGTCGCCGAGGAGCCTGTTGACGCGCCGCTCGCGCCGGTCGCCGCGCCCGCTGCGCCGGAGGCTGCGGCGACGCCGGCCGAGGCCGCCGCCGCGCCGGTCGCGGATCCGGCCCTGAAGGACCCCGTGGCCTGGACGGTGGCCAAGGGCGGCAAGCTCGGCTTCACCGCCACATGGTCGGGCGACGCCCTGGAGGGCAGCTTCACCCGCTGGTCCGCCGACATCCTGTTTTCGCCCGAGGCCCTGGACCGCTCGAAGCTGACCGTCAGCATCGACACGGCCTCGGCCCAGACCGGCGACGCCCAGCGCGACGAGAGCCTGCCCAGCGGCGACTTCTTCGACAGCGCCAGCCACCCCAAGGCGACGTTCACGGCTGCCAGGTTCCGCAAGACCGGCGAGGGCCGCTATATCGCTGACGGGACCCTGGAGCTGCGCGGCGTCAAGAAGCCGCTCAGCCTGCCGTTCAGCCTGAAGATCGCCGGCGACACGGCCACGGCGCGCGGTGTAACCACCCTCGACCGGACGATGTTCGGGGTCGGACAGGGCGAATGGGCGAGCACGGATCAGATCGCGGCCAAGGTGAAGGTCAGCTTCTCCCTGAAGGCGACGCGCAAGTCGTAGAGGCCGCGCGCGCCCTGGCCGCCGGCCGGCTCGTGCTGCTGCCCACCGAGACCGTCTATGGCCTGGGCGCCGACGCGGCCAATCCAACGGCCGTGGCGGCGATCTTCGAGGCCAAGGGCCGGCCGCGCTTCAACCCGCTGATCGCCCATGTGGCCGATATCGAGACCGCCGCGCGGATCGCTGTCTTCGACGAACGGGCCATGGCCCTCGCCCGGGCCTTCTGGCCGGGGCCGCTGACCCTGGTCGCCCCGATCCGCGACACTTCGGCGGTTTGCGATCTGGCCCGCGCCGGGCTCGACACCGTGGCCATCCGCGTGCCCGGCCATCCGCTGGCCCGCGCGGTGCTGGCGGCGTTCGGCGGACCCGTCGTCGCACCTTCGGCCAACCGCTCGGGCCGGCCCAGCCCCACTACCTATGACGACGCCTTCGGCGAGACCGGCGCGGCCTGCGCCGTCACCCTGGACGGCGGCCCCTGCGAGGTCGGGCTGGAATCCACCGTCGTCGCCGTGCTGGACGGCCCGCCGCGCCTGCTGCGCCCCGGCGCCGTGACCCGCGCCCAGCTCGAGGCCGTGGTCGGTCCCTTGGCCGAAGCCGAGGACGACGCCAAACGCTCGCCGGGCCGCCTGGCCCTGCACTATGCCCCCGACGCGCCGGTGCGCATCGATGCGGCTGCGCCCCAAGCCGGCGAGGCGTTCCTGGCCTTTGGTCCGTGGCCGGACGGGGAGAGGGTTTTCAATCTCAGCCCGGGCGGCCTGCTCAGCGAGGCCGCCGCCAACCTGTTCTCGTTCCTACGCGCCGCCGATCGGACCAAACCCGTCGGCATCGCCGTGGCGGCCATTCCTCAGGAAGGCCTGGGCGAGGCGATCAATGACCGGCTTAGACGCGCGGCCGGGTTCGTGGGATAGAGGCCGATGAAATTCAAGATCATGTACCTCGAGGACAAGTCCAAGGGCCTGAACGGTCCCGCCCGCATCGGCCGGGTGGGGTCGTCCAAGACCGGCGAGACTCTCTACTATGCCGGCCGCTCGTTCGAGGCCCTGCGCAATTCGGGCCTGAAGGCCAATTTCCGCGACATCGAGACCGGCCAGCCCTTCTGGATCGCCAAGGCCCGCAAGGACGGCGGCGACCGGCTCTACAAGGGCGCAGGCGACCCGGCCGTGATCGACGACGACGCGCGCGAGGAATACTGGAGCAAGATCCGGGGCATTCCCGATCCCGACCTGGGCTAGTCCAGCGCCGAACGCACGTCGGTGAGCGGGAAGTCGTCGCCCTTGTAGAGCAGCGGCGCGTCGAGGGTCTTGGCCAGGGCGTAGGCGAAGCAGTCGCCCATGTTGAGTCCGGCGCGATGGACGCCCTTGCCCCAACGCATATAGGCGTCGAGGGCGGCCCCGGCTTCCACGATCTGGGTCTCAACCACGTTCTGAGAGTGCAGCCAGGCTTGAAAGCCCTCAGCTGTGAAACGAGCGTCGCGAAGGACAAGAACCAGTCCCGCCTCCATGATGTTGACTGTCGTCGCGAAGGCTTGGTCAGCCTTTGACAGCGCCTCCTCCAGAATCTCGTAGCCGGCTTCGTGCCGAGCAATCGCGACGAGGGCCGAGGCATCCACGACCAGGGTCATGCGTCGTCGATCTCGGGAATGCCGGTCGGCCAAAGCGCATCCCAGTCAGCCTTCGTCATCGGGCGTAGCGGCAGCGGCTCCTTGTCGAGTCCCGTGACGCGCCGAAATGCCTCAGTAGCCGCGCGCATCTCTTCCAGAGTCCGCTTGCGAACCTTCGGCTGCTCGCGCTCCAGGGCCTCGCGCGCCAGGGCGTCGATTGCGCCAGTGATCGTCGTGCCGCGCAGGGCGGCGATCTCACGAACGATCTTCTCGGTCTCTGGGTTCTTGATGAAGATGCCCATGGCAGGCTCCGGCGGTATATACCCAAGTATATCCTATTCTGGCCCGCTCCAAAAGCGTATCCTCCCGCCCCATGACCAAGCCCGTTCCCGCCGATACCCTGTCCCGCCTCAAGGCCGTGCTCGGCGAGGGCGGCTGGAGTGAAGACCCCGCCCGCCTCGAGCCCAAGCTGGTCGAATGGCGCGGCCGCTGGCGGGGCGAGACGCCGCTGCTGGTGATGCCGCGCACGACGGGCGAGGTCGCCGCCGTGGTCGGCATCTGCGCCGCCGACGGCGTGGCCATCACCCCGCAGGGCGGCAATACCGGACTGGTGGCGGGCCAGATCCCGCAGGGCGAGATCCTGCTCTCCACCGAGAAGCTGCGGGCCGTGCGCGATGTCGACGGCCTGGACGACGTCATGGTGCTGGAGGCTGGCGTCACCCTGTCGCAAGCCCATGCCCAGGCGGCCAGCGTGGGTCGGCGCTTCACGGTGGGCGTGGCCTCGGAAGGCTCCTGCACCATCGGCGGCCTGATCTCGACCAATGCCGGCGGCACGGCTGTGCTGCGCTACGGCATGATGCGCGAGCAGGTGCTGGGCCTGGAGGCGGTGTTGCCCAATGGCGAGATCTGGAAGGGCCTCAAGCGGCTGCGCAAGGACAATACCGGCTACGACCTCAAGCAGCTGCTGATCGGGGCCGAGGGCACGCTGGGCGTGGTCACCGCCGCCAGCCTGAAGCTGCACCCGCTGCTGGCCTCGCGCGCCGTCGCCATTGTCGGCCTCGGCTCGCCGGAAGACGCCATCCAGCTGCTGGCCCGGGCCAAGGACGAGACGGGCGGGGCGGTCGAGGCCTTCGAGCTGATGGGCCGGCTGGGCTTTGAGCTGACCGTGCGCAACGTGCCGGGCCTGCGCGATCCGCTGCCGTCGATCCATCCCTGGTACGTGCTGATCGAGATCGCCAGCGGCGAGCCGGGCGCGGCCGAGGCGGCGCTGGAGCGCCTGCTGACCAGCGCCCTGGAGCGCGGCCTGATCAGCGACGCGGCCGTCGCCCAGACAGAAACCCAGATGAAGGCCTTCTGGCATATCCGCGAAGGCCATTCGGCCGGCCAGAAGCCGGAAGGCGCCGCCTGGAAGCACGATGTCAGCGTGCCGGTCTCCAAGATCCCGGTCTTCATCGCGCGCGCCGACGCGGCCCTCGCCAGCGCTTATCCAGGCACGCGGATCGTCGCCTTCGGCCATGTCGGCGACGGCAATGTCCACTATGACGTGCTGCGCCCCGTCGGCGGCGACGAGGACGCCCACGAGGCCCTGCGTGACGCCGGCGCGAAGATCGTCCACGACATCACCGCCAGCCTGAACGGCTCGATCAGCGCCGAGCACGGCCTGGGGGCGATGAAGACGGCCGAGGCGCTCGGCTACAAGGATCCGGTCGAGGTCGCCGCCCTGCGGGCCATCCGTTCAGCGCTGGATCCGCAGCGGATCATGAACCCGCGGGTTTTGTTCTAGCCCGCAGCGCCGCCACGATCGCGACCACCGCGCCCAGCGGGATCACCGCCTTGTGGAAGCCGGCCATGTGGCCGGGGCCCAGCAGGTTGATGGCCAGCGGAATAAAGCCCCAGCGGCCCGTGTCGATCTGCATCCAGAACGCCCCGACGCCGATCAGGCTGACCAGACACCACAGGACGCGAAACCGCAGGGTTCGTGTCGCGGCGACCAGGATCAGCGCGACGACCATCGGGATCGGCCAGGCGAGGGCGGCCAGGTGGGCGAGGGCTTGGGGTGTCATGGGGGGCGGGATAGCGGGCAGGCGGGGCGGCGTCGAGGGGCGGGGAGCGGACTTTCCGGTATTCGGGAAGGGGTGGAAGTCGGACGCTAGTGAGCTATTTTCGCCTGAGGGCTCACTGGGGCGTTCATGGCTAGCGACGATATAGAACAAAGCTTCAAGGCGCTTCTGAAGGGCGTTGCCGATCTTTTGAAGCCCTTTGGTTTCAGCAAAAGCGGGACGACCTTTCGACGTATGTCGTCCGGAAACGCAGCCCTCATCTCGGCTCAACGTAGTCAGTTCAGCAGCAACGACACGATCCGCTTCACCTTCAACATCGCCGTTGTCTCCGGCCGCCTCCTCCGCGAAGAAGGTCCCGACATCACCAAGGCCGGGGTAATGTACGCCCATCTTAGCGAACGGATCGGCGAATTCTTGATCGAGCCCACAGACAAGTGGTGGGAACTGAAGGCGGCAAGCGACCCAGCCGCACTGCTCACCGATCTTGCCAAACCGCTGGAGTTGGCTGCGCAGTTTCTGATCAACCACGCTGACGACGCCAAGCTGATCGCTCTCTGGGAGAGCGGTCAATCTCCCGGACTTACCGATGGTCAGCGTCGGCGTTTTCTTCAAGAGCTCAAGGCCGGCTGAACGCCGTCAATAGGCCAGTTGCCAACGTCCGATTTGGGTCGAAAGCAGTCTTTGGCTCAATGCCCAAAAGCGGACGCCCCGCGTCCCGGTCATCCTTAAATCTCTTGAAGGCTGCAGCGTGCCGGTCTGACCAGGTTGGTCAAGGACGACGCTCTCGCGTCGCCGCTGCGCGGCGGCCCCGCAGGGGCCGTCCTTGAGCAACCTGGTCAGACCGGCGATCGTCTCGCCGTGAGATTTAAGGATGGCTCCCTTCGGCGCGAAGGGGGCGCGCTCCCAAGTCCTCTCCCTGAAGGGGGAGGCGATCACGAAGTGATCGGAGGGGGTAGTGCTGCTGAGTCGGAGGGGTCTTCCCCCACCGGCCTCCGGCCGCCTCCCCCTTCAGGGGGAGGGCTTTACGGCCAGCACGGGGATAGAGGGCGCTCAATCCCCGTTCTTTCCGGAACAAACCCTAACCAAATCAACGCTCTATAAAATAGTTGATCGCGCCAATCCTCGGCGCTCAAACCTCCCGCATAATCAGTGCTGTCCCCGTCGCAGGGGGAGGGCGCCTGGTACCGGCCCAAAGCGGCGATGGGGATGGAGCTGAGCGGGGCCGCGACGCCCTGGAAGGTGGGTCGAGGTGTGCGGGCTGTCTCAGAAGGACGGCGCAAACGCTGAGTGGCTCGTCGGCCGGGTGAACGCGGGTCGAAGAGGGCGAGGGATCGTAAACCCGCCTATCGCACATCGTCGGCGTCGAGACGGTTCGCCGATCGACGGGATGCGCGCCCGTACGGGGGCTCTTGGGTATCAGAGCTGAAACACGCTCGCTTGGCCCAATCCTCACGCAAGAACAGCTTCTGCGAAGCGGACAGGTCGAGCCGAAACGCAAAACACACATCACGGTCATCCGGGTTCGTCCCGGCCGCTTCGCGCCTCCCCAACGAACTCAGTGGCTCATGCCGCGTGAGGCTGAGAAGCCGTGTCCGCCAGACTTGCCCCCTACGGGTCGCTTCGCGACCGTCTTCCCCCGGAGGGGGAAGATGAACCGCGCCGACCTCGTCTTCCCCCTACGGGGGAGGACGACCTGCGAAGCAGGTCAGGAGGGGGCCAGTAACCATCAATCCCCAACCTCCCGCTAGCGATCCCGGTCAGGACACTCTATCTCCCGCCCATGCTGATGGTCATCTCCCCCGCCAAGTCGCTGGACTTCACCGCGCCCGATCAGGTGCTGCCGCTGACCACGCCCGAGCTGAAGGACAGGATCGCCGAGCTGGCCAAGGTGACGCGCAAGCTGACCGCCGCTGATCTGCGCCGGCTGATGCACATCTCCGAAAAGCTGGCCGACCTGAACCGCGAGCGGTTCCAGGCCTTCGATCCGCAGGTCGAGGACGGCCTGCAGGCCGTGATCGCCTTCAATGGCGACGTCTATGGCGGTCTGGCGGCGCGCGAGCTGGACCGGGCGGCCCTGGACTGGGCCCAGGACCATCTGCGCATCCTGTCGGGCCTGTATGGCGTGCTGCGGCCGCTGGACGCCCTGCAGCCCTATCGCCTGGAGATGGGCACGCGGCTGAAGACCAAGCGCGGGGCCAACCTCTACGACTTCTGGGGCGAGACCATCGCCCAGACCCTCAACGACGCCGCCGAAGGCCACGCCGACAAGACCCTGGTGAACCTGGCCAGCCAGGAATATTTCGGGGCCGTCGACGCCAAGGCCCTGAAGCTGCCGGTCGTCACCTGCCATTTCAAGGAGGAGAAGGCGGGTCTGCTCAAGGTGCTGGGCTTCTTCGCCAAGAAGGCCCGGGGGCGGATGGCGCGTTACATCATCGACAACCGGGTCGAGCAGGCCAAGGATCTCAAGGCCTTCGACCTGGACGGCTATGCTTTCCGTCCCGCGCTCTCGACCGACACCGATTGGGTTTTCGCTCGCCCCCAACCCTGAATTCATCTATCGGTGAATTTATAAGCGCTCGCCCTGCGTCATGGCGAGTTATATGCTGCGCTGCAGCAAATATTAGGGTCGCAATTAAAGGAACCGCGTCGCCATGGCCGTTGATTTCGGTTTGCAGGGCCAGGTCGCCATCGTCACAGGCTCGACCAGCGGCATTGGCCACGCGATGGCCGATGCGCTGGCCGCCCAGGGCGTCAATATCGTCCTGAACGGTCTGGGCGAGATGACCGCCATCGAGCGGACCCGCTCGGAGCTGGCCGAAAAGCACGGCGTCGAGGTGCTGTACAACGGCGCCGACATGACCAAGCCCGACCAGATCGCCGACATGGTCCGCGCCGCCAAGGCCGAGTTCGGCGAGCTGGACATCCTGATCAACAATGCCGGCATCCAGCATGTGGCCCCGGTTGAGGACTTTCCCACCGACAAGTGGGACCAGATCATCGCCATCAACCTGACCTCGGCCTTCCACGCCACCAAGGCCGCCGTGCCGATCATGAAGGCCCAGGGGCGCGGCCGGATCATCAATATCGCCTCGGCCCACGCCCTGGTGGCCTCGCCGTTCAAGTCGGCCTATGTGGCCGCCAAGCACGGCGTCCTGGGCCTGACCAAGACGGTGGCCCTGGAAGTGGCGACCTTCGGCATCACCTGCAACGCCATCTGCCCGGGCTTCGTGAAGACCCCGCTGGTCGAGGCCCAGATCGCCGACCAGGCCAAGGCCCGCGGCATCAGCGAGGAAGCCGTCATGCGCGACGTCATCCTGGCCAGCCAGCCGACCAAGCAATTTGTCACCTTCGACCAGCTTTCCGGCATGCTGCTGTATCTGGTTTCCGACGCCGGGGCCTCGGCCAACGGCGCCGCCTTCCAGATCGACGGCGGCTGGGTGGCGCAATAGGCAAGGGACGGGTCATGCCCATCGGCCCGTTCAGGAAGAAGCCCGCCGGCCCCCGGCCCCTGAGTCTGGCCCTGCAGGGCGGCGGGGCGCACGGGGCCTTTGAATGGGGCATCCTCGACCGCCTGCTCGAGGAAGAGGATATCGAGATCAAGGCGGTGACCGCCGCCTCGGCCGGGGCGATGAACGCCGTCTGCCTGGCCCACGGCCTGATCGAGGGCGGCCGCGACGGGGCTCGCACGACGCTGGAGGCCTTCTGGCGGGGCACGAACCGGGCCGGCGGCCAGAACGTGTTCGGCGACTCCGCCATCTGGACCAAGGCCTTCGCCGGCCCCGACTGGCTGAAAAACACCCCCGGCTGGCGCATGGCCGAGACCCTGGCCATGAGCCTGTCGCCCTACGAATTCAATCCGTTCAACCTCAATCCGCTGCACGACGTGCTGGAAGCGACGGTGAACTTCGAGACGATCCGCCAGCGCTCGCCGATCAAGCTGTATATCGCCGCCACCGCGGTGCGGCTGAGCAAGGCCAGGATCTTCCGCGAGACCGAGCTGACCGCCAAACACATCATGGCCAGCGCTTGCCTGCCGCAGGTGTTCCAGGCCGTCGAGATCGATGGCGAGCCCTATTGGGACGGCGGCTTTCTGGCCAATCCGCCCCTGTGGCCGCTGTTCTATGACGACACGCCCGACGACATCCTGGTCGTCAGCCTCAACCCCTTCGTCCGCGACGAGACGCCCAAATCGCCGGGCGAAATCATGGACCGGCTCAACGAAATTACCTTCAATTCGTCCCTGGCCGCAGAGCTGCGGGCCATCGGCTTCGTGCAGAAGCTGCTGGATGAGGGGCTGCTGAAGGACACCGCCAAGGGCCGCTATCGCAAGATGTTGGTCCACGCCATCACCGCCGACGGGCCGCTGGCCGACCTGTCGCTGTCGACCAAGTTCAACACCGAGTGGAGCTTCCTGCTGGACCTCAAGGAACGGGGCCGCACGGCCGCCCAGACCTGGCTGGACGACTGCGGAACCCTTATCGGCGTCAAGTCCAGCATCGACCTGAAGACCGGATTTCCATGAACCACCCTGTCCCCACCGTCGGCGTCGTCTGCCTGCGCGACGACCAGGTTCTGCTGATCAAGCGCGGCACGGCGCCCCGGCTTGGCCAGTGGAGCCTGCCGGGCGGCCGCATGGAGCTGGGCGAGACGACGATCGCCGCCGGCCTGCGCGAACTGAAGGAAGAGACCGGCGTCGAGGCCACGATCCTGGGCCTGATCGACGTGATCGACGGCGTGTTTCCGGCCAGGCCCTCGCTTGACGGAAAGCCGGGCGAGATCACCCGCCACTACGTCCTGATCGACTATGCCGCCCGCTGGATCTCGGGCGAGCCGGTGGCCGGCGACGACGCGGCCGAGGCGCGGTTCGTCTCCCGCGAGGAAGCCATGGCCCTGGTCGAATGGGACGAGACCCGGCGGATGATCACCGAAACCTATGAGCGGTTTGCGGCATGACCACTGTGGATGCCTCCGCCCCCCGCCACGGGATCAGCGTTAACGCCCTGATCCTGATCGGCGCCGTGGTCGCCCTGGGCTGGGCGCTGACGATCCCCACGGCCCTCACCGGCTTCCTGACCTTCGCCTTCGTGGCCCTGGCCTGGGTGCTGAGCGTGGGCGTCCACGAGTTCGGCCACGCTTTCGTCGCGCACAGGGCTGGCGACACCACCATCGTCGGAAAGGGCTATCTGACCCTCGACCCGCTGAAATATTCCGACCTGTCGACCACCCTGATCTTTCCGCTGATCGCCCTGGCCCTGGGCGGCATCGGCTTTCCGGGCGGGGCGGTCTATCTGCGCGAGGACCTGATGCGTACCCGGACCTGGCGGTCGCTGGCCTCGCTGGCCGGCCCGCTGGGGACGCTGGTCGTGCTGATCGTGATCGCCCTGGTCCTGCCGCTGTTTGGCGACCGCGCGCCGGCCCTGACCAACGCCCTCTCGCTGCTGGCCTTTCTGCAGGCCAGCGCCCTGGTCCTGAACCTGCTGCCGGTTCCGGGACTGGACGGCTATGGCGTCATTCGCCCCTTCCTGCCCGAAGGCGTCCGCGCCAGGCTAGTGAAGGTCGAGCTGGTCGGTTTTCTGATCCTGTTTGGCCTGATCTTTTTCGTACCCGGCGTCAGCGCCGTGATCTTCGGCCTCGCCGGGGCCGTGGCGGGGCTGCTGGGCGTTTCGTTCGACGCCATGGGTGCGGGCTGGGACGCCTTCCGCTTCTGGGACAGCGCCGGTTGACCTAGCGGGCACTTGACCGGGCGGCGCTTCGCGCTTCTCTTTCAAACAAACGTTCAAGGGAGAAACGCCATGGCCTATGCGCCGTTCAATCTGGCCGGCAAGGTCGCGCTCGTCACCGGCGGCAATCGCGGCATCGGCCTGGGCATGGCCAGCGCGATGGCCCAGGCGGGCGCCGACATTGTCATCTGGGGCTCCAACGCCGAGCGCAACCAGATCGCCGAGGGCGAGCTGCTGAAGCACGGCGTGCGGGTCAAGGCCCAGACGGTCGATGTCTCCGACGAGACCCAGGTGGCGCAGGCCATGGTCGAGGCGGTCGAGGCCATGGGCCGGATCGACTCGGTGTTCGCCAATGCCGGCGTGGGCTTTGGCTCGCCGTCCTTCGTGGACATGCAGACCGAGACCTATCGCAAGGTCCTGGCAGTCAATCTGGACGGCGTGTTCTTCACCCTGCGCGAGGCCTGCCGGCACATGGTGGATCGCGCCAAGTCGGGTGATCCGGGCGGCTCGCTGGTCGGCATCGCCTCGCTGGCCGCCATCGAGGGCGCGGCCCGCAACGAGGCCTATGCGGCGACCAAGGGCGCGGTGATCTCGATGATCAAGTCGGTGGCTGTGGAGCACGCCCGCTATGGCGTTCGCGCCAACGCCATCCTGCCCGGCTGGATCGCCACCGACATGACGGCCGGCGCCCAGGGCAATTCGGCCTTCGCCGAGAAGGTCATTCCCCGGGTCCCGGCCCGGCGCTGGGGCGAGCCCGCCGACTTTGGCGGCATGGCGGTCTATCTGGCCTCGGACGCCTCGAGCTATCACTCGGGCGACACCCTGATCATCGACGGCGGCTATTCGATCTTCTGATTTCTGGACTCCGGAGTCGAAGAAAACCCTTCTGCACAAGGGTCTTGCGAAGGCGCCGGCTTGGTGAGAGACTTTTCCGGAGGGCAGCCTGGGCATCAGATCCGGGCGCCTTTCGAGGAAACGAAACGATGACCCCGCAAGACGTCGTCAGCCTGGCTCCCCCGCGAGGCGCTCTGGCCCTGATCGCCATGATGCTGACGGCGATGGCCGCCTGCTTCTTCACGACCGAGGCCACCGCCGAAGCGGTGCGCAGCGACCGGGTCTGATCCCGCTGACCTCGCGGCACGCTTGCTAGCCGGCCAGGGCGACGCCCATTCTTCCGGAAAATAATGGGAGGACGGGTTTCATGGCGCTGCATACGCCCCTTTGCGATCTTCTGGACATCGAGCACCCGATCCTGCTGGCCGGCATGGGCGGCGTCTCCTACGCCCCCCTGGCGGCGGCCGTTTCGAACGCCGGCGGCTATGGCGTGCTGGGCATGGCCGGCACCTCGCCCGACTTCATCCGCGAGCAGATGCGCCAGGTCCGCGCCCTGACCGACCGGCCGTTCGGCGTCGACCTGCTGGCCGCCACCCCCGACGCCCTGACCGACAGCGTCGAGGTCATCATCGCCGAGGGCGCCTCGTCCTTCATCGCCGGTCTGGGCGTGCCGATGCCGATCATCGAACGTCTGAAGTCGGCGGGCCTGAAGGTCATGGTCGTCTGCGGCGCGGTGAAACATGCGGTCAAGGCCGAGCAGGCCGGTTGCGACGCCGTGATCTGCCAGGGCGGCGAGGGCGGCGGCCATACCGGTCTGGTCGGCACCCTGCCTCTGGTCGCCCAGGCCGTGGACGCCGTGAAGATCCCCGTGGTCGCCGCCGGCGGCCTGCACGACGGCCGAGGCCTGGCGGCGGCCCTGGCCCTGGGCGCCCAGGGCGTCTGGATGGGCACGCGGTTCATCGCCTCGACCGAAGCCCATGCCGGCGACCTCTATCGTCAGGCGGTGGTCGATGCGGCCGACGAGGACACCGTTCGCACCCGCTGCTATTCGGGCAAGCCGATGCGGGTGAGGAAGAACCCCTATGTCGAGGACTGGGAGTCGCGCCCCGCTGACATCCAGGGCTTTCCCCAGCAGGCCATGGTCTCGATCCGCAATGGCGCCATGGGCGGCATCGGCGGCCAGATCGAAGGCCTGGACGCCGAAAAGTCATGCTTCGCCATGGGGCAGAGCGCGGGCGGCATTCGCGAGGTGCTGCCGGCCGGCGTGATCGTCGAGCAGTTGGTCGCCGAGGCCCGCGCCGCGATCAGCCGGATCGCAGCCCTCAATCGGTAAGGTCGACCTCGGGCCGATGGGGCGCCAGCCGGTCCAGTTCGCGGCGGCGCAGCGCCGGGCTTTCATCGTTGTCCGCCATGATGGATCTTCCGCGACCGTGCAGCGTGCTTGGCCATAGCGCGCTGGCGGCGCGTTAGTTTCCAATCGACGCGGCGAAGCTTCCAAGGCAGGCTGGAGCGCACCACGGAGAACGCGGCATGCGCACCGGCTATGTCCTCAAAACGCGGCTCAGCGAGTATGGGGCCCTGTGGCTGGCGTCTTTCGTGCTGGTCCTGGCCGGCGCCGGCTTTGTCACCTTTGCCCTGGGGCGGGATCTGATCGAGGTTGCCGACACGGTCCTGCCGATCAGTTTTGCCCTTCTCGGCCTGGCGGTTGTGGTCGGCGTGGGCGTGACCCTGGTCTCGACCGCCAGCCTGATCGCCAAGTGCCTCGTCACGCTGCTGGCCCTGCTGCTGATCCTGCCGCTGCTGTGGTCGCCGGTTCTGGCCGTGCTGATCATCGCCACGATCGGCCAGGTCGTGATCGAATATTCGCAGGCCTACGCCCAGTTCCGGATCGTCGTCAGCCAGTTGATCTATCCGGTGGTGGCGATGCTGGTGGAGGGGCCGCTGGTGGCGGCGGTCTGGAACGCCTTCCAGATCGTGGCTTCGATCGTCGGCTTCGTGGCCTCGGCCCTGCAGGTCTGGCGCGTGGTCAAACCGTGGCTGGCGCGGTCGGCCCTCGAAGCCTGAGCTTGCTCAGCTGAGCAGTATGGGCGCGGGCAGGGTGGAATCTTCGTCCTGCACGACGAGCAGGACCGGCATGCCGACGCCGGTCGATTGCTCGGCCAGACGGGACACTGCCGCAGTCGCCTGATCTTGCGTCGCGTAGTGCCCAAATCGCAGGTGCTCGCCCACGATGGCCCAGTGATCGCCGACCCGGATGACGCCATAATGCACTTCAGTCATGATCGACCTCCTTGCAGTGGGGGTAACCTTGCGCCGATCCATGGCGATCGCAAGGCCCGATACGCCATCACATCGCCGCAGACTCGCGCGAAGGGCGCGTGGTGGTGACATCAGACCGCGAGCCGGGGATACTGTGACCATGCTTCGCTTGCCTGTCGCCGCCCTGATCATCGCCTGCATGGCCACTGCCGCCCTCGCCCAGGAGCGCGAGCCGGAAGAGCGCCAGCGCCTGCTGGACCTGGCCTATTCGCTGGGCGAGAGCCACGCCCTGCGGCAGACCTGCGAAGGCCTCAACGACCAGTTCTGGCGCTCGCGCATGGTGCGGCTGACCGAGGTGGAGCAGGCCGAACAGGCCTTTGACGCGCAGCTTCGCGAGCGGTTCAACACCGGCTTCGCCGCGCGTCAGGGCGAGTTTCCGCTGTGCGACGCCGCCAGCCGCAAGGCCGAGCAGCAGTCGGCCCGCAAGGGCCAGGCCCTGGCCCTGAAGCTCTCGCAATCCATCCGCGTGATCCCGCGTGGCGAGACCGCTCCGGATTCCATGGCGGAGCCCGCCGCCCCGCGCTAACCTACGCCTCTTGGTTGTGCAGGGAGCGTCGTCTTGGCCTCATTTCTGGTTCCGCTGGTCCTACTGGTCCTGGCGCTTTTCCTGGTCATCAGCGTCATCAAGATCGTGCCGCAGGGGCGCGAGTTCACGGTCGAGCGGTTCGGCCGCTACACCCGCACCCTCAAGCCCGGCATCAGCATCCTGACCCCCTTCGTCGAGACCATCGGTCGGCGGGTCAACATGATGGAGCAGGTGCTGGACGTGCCCCAGCAGGAGGTCATCACCAAGGACAACGTCTCGGTGAAGGTCGACGCCATCGTCTTCATTCAGGTGATGGACGCCGCCCAGGCCGCCTACAAGGTCGACAACCTGATGTACGCCATAACCCAGCTGGCCCAGACCAACCTGCGCACCGTGGTCGGTTCGATGGAGCTGGACGAAGTCCTCTCACAGCGCGACCAGATCAACACCCGCCTGCTGTCGACCATCGATCACGCCACCGGTCCCTGGGGCGTCAAGATCGCCCGCATCGAGATCAAGGACCTGACCCCGCCGGCCGATATCACCAACGCCATGGCCCGCCAGATGAAGGCCGAGCGCGAGCGCCGCGCGGTGATCACCGAGGCCGAGGGCGAGAAACAGGCCGCCATCGCCCGCGCCGAGGGCCAGAAGCAGTCGGCCATCCTGCAGGCCGAGGGCCGCAAGGAAGCCGCCTTCCGCGACTCCGAAGCCCGCGAGCGGGAAGCCGAGGCCGAGGCTAAGGCGACGGCCTTCGTGTCGGAGGCCATCTCCAAGGGCGACGTCAACGCCATCAACTACTTCATCGCCCAGAAATATGTCGAAGCCTTCGGCGAGCTGGCCCGCTCGCCCAACGCCAAGACCGTCATCGTGCCTGCCGACTTCGCGGGCCTGACCGGAACGGTCGCGGGCGTGGCCGAATTGGTCAAGACGCTGGGCGGCTCCAGCGCGGTTGCGCCCACCCCGCCGATTCCGCGCACCAACACGCCGACCGGCGGCGCCAAGAGGGTCTGAGCCGATGGACGCCCTGGCGAGCTTCTATGCAATGCACCCCTTCTGGGTCTGGCTGGCGGTAGCCGCGATCTTCCTGGCCGTCGAGGTCGGGACCGGCAGCGGCTGGCTGCTGTGGCCGGCCGCGTCTTCGGCCCTGGTCGGCGTGCTGGCGCTAGTCGTGCCGATGAACCTGCCGGTCGAGATCACCCTGTTCGCGATCCTGACCATCGCCACCACCTATCTGGCCCGCCGCTTTCTGCGGCCGGTGCTGGAGGGCGATGCGCCCGACCTTAACGACCCGCTGCTGCGCCTGATCGGCCGCGACGGCGAGGTGCTCTCGACCTTTGAGGCCGGCATGGGCCGGGTGTTTGTCGACGGCAAGGAATGGCAGGCGCGGCTTGACGGCGGTCCGCCGCTTCCGGGACAGCGCATCCAGGTGGTCGGCGTCGACGGCGCGACCTTGACGGTGCGCGCCTACTAAACTGGGCCGTAAGAGGGGCGACGTCTGGCGCCTGGAGCGGGGCGTCCCCATTTGGCGGCTATCCGCCGCTTGCATCGTGCGGGATCTTCAGGGGGACCCGTGACGGGCATCATATCGGTATCGGGTCTGACCAAGACCTATGCTTCAGGCCATCAGGCCCTGAAGTCGGTGGATCTGGACATCCGCCAGGGCGAGATCTTTGCGCTGCTGGGGCCTAACGGGGCCGGCAAGACCACCCTGATCAGCATAGTCTGCGGCATCGTCAATCCCAGCACGGGGACGATCCTGGCCGACGGCCACGACGTGGTGCGCGACTACCGCGCCGCTCGCAGCAAGATCGGCCTGGTGCCGCAGGAACTGAACACCGACGCCTTCGAGACCGTCTGGGCGACGACACGGTTCAGCCGGGGCCTGTTCGGCAAGGCCCCCAACGACGCCTATATCGAGAAGATCCTGCGCGACCTGTCTTTGTGGGACAAGAAGGACGCCAAGATCATGACGCTGTCGGGCGGCATGAAGCGCCGGGTGATGATCGCCAAGGCCCTGAGCCACGAGCCGACCATCCTGTTCCTCGACGAGCCCACCGCCGGCGTCGATGTCGAGCTGCGCCGCGACATGTGGGTGATGGTCCGCGCCCTGCGCGAAAGCGGCGTCACCATCATCCTGACCACCCACTATATCGAGGAGGCCGAGGAGATGGCCGACCGGATCGGGGTGATCAGCAAGGGCGAGATCATCCTGGTCGAGGACAAGGATGTGCTGATGAGGAAACTGGGCAAGAAGCAGCTGACCCTGCAACTGCACAGCCCGCTGACCGCCGTCCCCGCCGCCCTGTCCAGCTATCCGCTGGAGCTGGCCAGCGACGGCCACGAACTGATCTACACGTTCGACGCCCAGGCCGAGGAGACCGGCATCGCCGAGCTCCTGCGCCGCCTCGGTGAGGAAGGTGTCGATTTCAAGGATCTGCATACCAGCCAGAGCTCGCTGGAAGACATCTTCGTCAGCCTCGTGAGCGACGCCAAATGAACCTGCACGCCATCAAGTCCATCTACCGCTTCGAGCTGGCGCGGTGGTTCCGCACCTTGGCCCAGAGCATCCTGGCGCCGGTGATCTCGACCTCGCTGTATTTCGTGGTCTTCGGCTCGGCGATCGGCTCGCGGATGCAGTCCATCGACGGCGTCAGCTATGGCGCCTTCATCATCCCGGGTCTGGTGATGCTGTCGCTGCTCAGCGAGAGCATCTCTAACGCTGCGTTCGGCATCTACATGCCCAAATGGGCCGGCACGATCTATGAGCTGCTGTCGGCGCCGGTCTCATGGATCGAGACGGTGATCGGCTATGTCGGCGCCGCCGCCACCAAGTCGGTGCTGCTGGGCCTGCTGATCCTGGCCACCGCCCGGTTGTTCGTGCCGTTCGAGATCGCCCATCCGTTCGTGATGGCGCTGTTTCTGGTGCTGACGGCCGTGACCTTCAGCCTGTTTGGCTTCGTGATCGGGGTCTGGGCCGACAATTTCCAGAAGCTGCAGATCGTGCCGGCCCTGATCATCACGCCGCTGACCTTCCTGGGCGGCAGCTTCTATTCGATCAACATGCTGCCCGAGTTCTGGCAGAAGGTGACCCTGTTCAACCCGGTGGTCTATCTGATCAGCGGCTTCCGCTGGAGCTTCTACGGCGTCTCCGACGTGGGGGTCGGCATCAGCCTGGCCATGACCTGCGTGTTCCTGGCGATCTGCCTGACCGCGGTGTGGTGGATCTTCAAGACGGGCTATCGGCTGAAGACCTGAGGTCTGGCGAGGCGCTGGTTGCTGCAGCCGGGGCCTCGCGATGCTCTGTCTTGGCGCCGCCCCGTGCGATCATTGAGGCTTCGGCGGTGCGGACCACGCTGCGTTCGCCGTTGAACATCGCAAGGGCCTGGCAGGCGTCGAAAAAGCCGGGGTCCAGGCGGGTGTCGATGGCGGGCTGCAAGACGACCAGCTCCAGGTTCGACGCCTTCAGCTTCAGGATCACGTCCAGCAGGTCGACCATGGCCCCGCCCAGGGCATGGAAGCTGGCTACGGCCAGGGCTCCACCCGGATCCAAAGCGGCGATCGCGCGATCCAGGCCGGTCCGCACGACGCCGCCCGCCAGGCAGCGGTCGCTGAACACCTCCTCGCAGCCGAGCAGCAGCAGGCGCTCCTCCTGGGCCGGACTGAAGAAGACGCCGCGCACGGGCGGCAGGCGGTAATAGCCGACAAACTTCATGTCAGCCTCAGCCCCGCCGTTCGCTCAGGCCCTTGTTGGCCAGTTCGTCAGCCCGCTCGTTCAGCGGATGGCCGGCATGGCCCTTGACCCAGCGCCAGTCGACCTCGTGCCGGTTGCGGGCGGTGTCGAGGCGCTTCCACAGATCGTCGTTCTTGACCGGACTCTTGTCAGCGGTGCGCCAGCCGCGGGCCTTCCAGCCGTGGATCCACTGGGTGACGCCCTTCATTACGTACTGGCTGTCGGTGTGCAGCTCGACCTTGCAGGGCTTGGTCAGGGTTTCCAGGGCCATGATGGCGCCCATCAACTCCATGCGGTTGTTGGTCGTATGGGCCTCGCCGCCGCAGATCTCTTTCTTCTTTTCGCCGTAGAACATGATCGCGCCCCAGCCGCCCGGGCCGGGATTCCCCTTACAGGCGCCGTCCGTATAGACGATGACCTTGGGCGTCATTCGCCGGTTCCGAACAGGGTCAGGCCCTCGCGATGGACGGCCAGCTTGCGCTCGTACTCCATGGGATCGTGCGGCTTGACCAGGGCGCCGGCGGGCGTCGCCTTCCAGTCGGCCAGGCGGGTCAGGAAGAACCGCATCGCCGCGCCCCGCGCCAGGATCGGCAGAGCCTGCTTTTCGACGGGGCTCAGCGGCCGACGACGCTGATAGCCGGTCAGCAGGGCGGCGGCGGCGGTGGCGTTGAAACTGCCGTCGGGCTCGAAGCACCAGGCGTTCAGGGTCACCGCCACGTCGTAGGCGTAAGCGTCGTCGCAGGCGAAATAGAAGTCGATGGCGGCGGCGAACTTTCCGTCCGGCCGGAAGAAGACGTTGTCGGGGAAATAGTCGGCGTGGATCACGCCCGACGGCAGGTCGCGCGGCCAGGCCAGGGCCAGCTCGGCCAGGTCCTTTTCAATGGTCGCGGCCAGGCCCGGCTTGAGATCCTCGGCGCCCTTGCGATGCTTTGAGAACAGCGGCGCCCAATAGGGCTGGCCCAGATCGTTGATCCGGCGACCTGGATAGCCCTCGCCCGCCAGATGCAGCTGGGCCAGGCCCTCGCCGGCCTCGCGGCAATGGGCGACGGTGGGCCGGCGCACTGACAGGCCCGACAGGAACTGCACCAAGGCGGCGGGTTTGCCGCGCAGGGTCTTGAGCGTGCGCCCGGCCCGATCGGCGATCGGCGTGGCGCTGGGAAAGCCGCGATCGGCCAGCCAGCGCATCAGATTGAGGAAATAGGGCAGGTCTTCCGGCGCGGCGCGCTTCTCATAGACCGTCAGGATGAACCGCCCGGCCTCCGTCTCCAGCAGGAAGTTGGAGTTCTCCACGCCTTCGGCGATGCCCTTGAACGCCAGGGCTTGCCCCAGGTCGAAGTCGGCCAGGAAGGCGGCGAGTTCTTCGTCGGTGATGTCGGTATAGACGGCCATGATCGGGGGATGCGTGAGCCGGCGCTGGCGGTCAAGAGGGCGAGGGCGCGTCGACGGTGTTATGATGGTGTCAAAGGAGCTTGAGCATGGACGAGCCCGCAGAACGCCCGACTGGCCCGCCGCCGAGTCCGGAAGCCAAGGCCGATGTTTCCCGGTCGGACGCCGAGCTTGAGCGAGGGTTCACGCGCGGCCTCGAAATTC